>CAJAQO010000335.1 GCA_903944085.1 uncultured Verrucomicrobia subdivision 3 bacterium | reverse complement strand
TCTTGGTGGCTGTAATCTTCATCTAAATATCTGTCTCGTTTTTCATGGCGTGAAGTCGCCTAACGAAAAAAGCTGAGCCACCGCCGGCTCGCGGCGTGAACCGCGATAGCGGAACTGACAGCGCCAACGGCGGTTGGCTCCGGCGACTTGTTAGGCCACTGGTCAATATCAACCTGGATGAAAATCATAGGTAAAAATATACCAGACATAAAATCCTGGCAAAAGCGCAACAAAACCAAAAACCAACGGTAGTAATAATCTCCGCTTGATGCCGCCACTAATCCGCCACAAGACAAACGCCCAAATCGGCCAAGTAAGTAAAATCGAAAACCAAACCTTCGGATAAAACATCAATGGTAGAAACCAAGATCCAAAACCGAAAAAAGAAGCATGAACTACCGATGCCACCGCCAAAACGCGGTAAAGAATTGGCGATGTCTGTAATTGGCTGGACTGAATAGTAGGCATGTGCGCGAAGTGGCCTAACAGTATTATTCACCCGAATCCAGTAAAGGCGATTTGGGGGTTCGGAGGGATTTCATTGGGCGATTTTTAAGCCAAACCTGAATCGAGTCAACCTTTATCTGGCAACGGATAATTTTATTTTGAATCGGTGGTTTTTGGTGTTTTGTGTTGCCATATCAGATTTGGAAAGACAAAGTGGATGGGAGCACGTAAATCTGTTTTATGAATCCTCATTTGTCTGCGGATGGTGTCTGGTTTCCCAACTGGGCCGACTTGCTGGCCAAGGTCCGGCTCAAGGAGTTGGAACGGGGGGCGTATCGGTTGGCCATCGTCGGTTATCTGATGTTTTGCAAGCGGTCGCGGCAGCGGGCGACGGTGGCTTCGGCCCGTTTGTTCATGGCCGAGGTGGAGGCACAGCGGCGGTTGAGCCGGACGCAACTGGCAACTTGGAAGGCGGCGTTGAACTGGTTTTTCACGGCGGCACCTTCCGCACCTTCCGGTGGGGCAGTGGCCAAAACGCTGAAAGCGGATCCGGCGGCTAAGCCGTGTGTGCGCGGCAAGGAGCCGCCGTTGGCCACCACGGATCAGGGCGGGCCCGACTGGGAGCGGGCGTTGATCAAGGTGTTGCGAGAACGGCATTATGAATGGCGGACGGAGCAGACTTACCGGATGTGGGCTCGTCGTTTCGCGGGCTGGCTGGAGAATCGGGGACTTTCCGTGGCACAGGCCGGGGAATTGGAGCTGCGCGGATTTTTGTCGGCGTTGGCAGTGCAGCGGCGGGTGGCGGTGGCGACGCAGCGACAGGCATTGAACGCGGTGACGTTCCTGATGCGGGAGGCACTGGGCAAACTGCTGGCGGATTTCAGCGAGTTTGAGCGGGCGCGGCCGGGCAAGCGGTTGCCGGTGGTATTGAGCAAGGAAGAATGCCAGCGTTTGCTGGGGGCGCTGGAAGCGACGCCGCGGTTAATGGCGGAATTGATGTATGGCAGCGGGGTGCGGTTGATGGAGTTGCTGCGGCTGCGGGTCAAGGATGTGGATACGGAGCGGCGGCAGTTGCTCGTTCGCGCGGGCAAGGGCGGCAAGGACCGGGTGACGGTGTTGCCGAAGGTTTTGCTGGAACGGTTGCACCATCATCGGGAACGGTTGCGCTTATTGCACGCGGAGGATCAGGCAGCGGCAGCCCCGGGAGTATGGCTGCCGGAAGGTTTGGACCGGAAATATCCGCACGCAGGCAAAGACTGGGAATGGCAATGGTTTTTTCCGTCGCGGGAGCATTCCATTGATCCGCGAACGGGCTTGCGCCGGCGGCATCATGTGTCGGATGCGGCGTTTCAAAATGCCATCCGCAAGGCGGCCCGCCGGGCGCAACTGAACAAAAATGTGACGCCCCATGTCCTGCGGCATAGTTTTGCCACCCACCTGATCGAAGGCGGAACCGACATCCGCACGGTGCAGGATTTGCTGGGACATAAGGACGTGGCGACGACCCAAATCTACACCCACGTCATGCAGAAACCGGGGTTGGGCGTTACGAGCCCGATGGACGTGCTGTGAAACCGATTTAGTTTCGCGGGCTGCCGTCGGTGATTTGATTGAGCACCATTCCTCGCCGCAGGATGACGCGTGCTTCCTTCAGACCGAACCGTCGGACATAGTCTTTCCAGACGGGCAAGTCCCGGATGCCCTGCTCAAGGTTGGCGGCCAATTCATCCAAGCTGGCTTTGGTGTAACGTTGGCAGGGAACGGAGGGTTTAGCTTCCAGCCACGCCGGAGGTTCGGATTCAGCCGCCAAGAATCTATTTACTTTTCGGGCGTTTCGTTTCACGGCGGTGAAGGCTTGGAAATTAATCGGGGCGAGTCAGGACAGCAAGCTGCCGCACGTGCACTTCGCGTAACCCAAAGTGCATTTCCCGCATCACTTTAATTGTCCCAACACAGTCAACCGGGAGTCAACCACCCGGACCAAACGCTGGCAAGATAAATTATTTTGGCTTTGAAAAGCTTTGGTTATAATTTGGATTCATAACGTTGTTCACCCGTCCGGTCCGACTTGTGGATCGCCACCGCCAGCCTTTGACAGTCTCGAATTTCACCTGATACCAGAAAATTCGAGCCCATCGAAATCGCCACGACCACGCGATCGGGACCCACTGAGGGGCCACGCAAGTTGGCCGGAACCCTGTTCCCAGCAGTTCAGGCAGCCGGGCTGACGGCTGGCTCCCGGCTGCATCCGATAATTGGGTGCCGGGGCGAAGCGCTTGACTCACGCCGCCAACAAAAACCGCAGATCTTCCAGCGTCAGGCTCTGGGCGAAACGTTCCTCGCCCAGCACCTCATCCATCAGGGCGGCTTTCTTTTTTTGCAGCAGCCGGATTTTCTGCTCGATGCTCTCGCGCATCAACAGGCGGTAGGCGATCACTTTGCTCGTCTGGCCGATGCGATGGGTGCGGTCGATGGCCTGGTTTTCCACGGCGGGATTCCACCAGGGATCAAACAGCACCACATAGGACGCGGCGGTGAGGTTCAAACCAAAGCCGCCGGCCTTCAAGGAAATCAAAAACACCGCGCCGCCTTTGGCGGCCTGAAATTCCTGCACCAGCTCGCCGCGATCTTCCGTGTCGCCGGCCAGAAAGTAGTGGGGCCACTCGCGTTGCTTAACTTTTGTGCGGAGCAGCTCCAGCAGAGTGACAAACTGCGAGAACACGAGCACCTTGTGGCCCTCCTCCATGAGCGGTTCGAGTAGGTCTTCCAGCGCCGTGACCTTCGCGCTTTCAGCCTCCCGAAGCTGGTCGTCCACCAGCGCGGGGTGGCAGCAGATCTGCCGCAGCCGCAGCAACGCGGTGAGCAGGTTGAATCGTTCCGCGTTTAGCTGCTGTTTGGATTTTACGCCCAGCAGAAGTTGCTGGGCGCGCTTGAGCTCCGCGCGATACAACGTTTGCTGCTCGCCCTCCATTTCGCAGAGCAGATCTTCCTCGATGCGGTCCGGGAGATCTTTGGCGACCTGGGTTTTCGTGCGGCGCAACAAAAAGGGCCGGACCCGCGCGGCCAGCCGGCGGCGGGCGAGCGGATCATCCTGGGCATTGAACCGGCGGAGAAAGCTGGCGCGGTTGCCCAGCGCGCCCGGCATGGCAAAACTGAGGATGCTCCAAAGGTCCAGCAGCCGGTTTTCGATCGGCGTGCCGGTCAGCGCGAGCCGCTGATCCGCTTTCAGCGCGCCGGCGGCCTGGGCGGTTTGGGAGTCGGGGTTTTTGATGGATTGCGCTTCGTCCAGAATCGCCGCCTGCCATGGCACCTCCGCAATGGCGGGCGAGAGCTGGCGCAGTTGCGCGTAATTGAGGACGATCAAGTCGGCCGTTTCGCGTGCGGCCGCGAGTTCCGCCGCGGGCTCGCCGCGCCAGATGCGCACGCGCAGGCCGGCATAAAACCGTTCCGCCTCCGTCCGCCAGTTGTCCGTAACGGACTTGGGACACACCACGAGGCTGGGCAGCGGGGCGGCGGGCTTTTCTCCGCTACCATTCTCGCTGCCATTCTCCCGCAGCCACGCCAGCCACGCGAGGGTTTGCAGCGTTTTGCCCAGCCCCATGTCGTCGGCTAGCACGCCGCCAAAATGGTTGGCGGTGAGATAGGCGAGAAAATGATAGCCGTCGGTTTGATACGGGCGCATTTCCGCGCGGATGGCGGACGGCAACGCCGGCGTGAGGCGCGTTTTCAATTCACTCACGCGGCGCTGGATTTTTGCCATGCGTTCAGGCGCCAGAAATTTTTTGGCGGCAGCATCCGCCAGCTGGAGCGCGTGAAACCGCTGGGGTTCGGCGGAAAAATCCCGCGCGTGCAAGCCGAGCCGGGCGAGTTGGTCGTCGTCTTCGGGCGTCAGGTTGAAGTGCAGCCGGCGCCAACCTTTCCGGCCCAGACGCACATAGCCGCCCCGCGCATTGAGCAGCAGTTTCAATTCTTCGGGCGTCAGCGTGGGGTCGCCCACCTGGAGCACAACCTTGAGATCAAACCAATCCATGGCCGCTTCGGTGACGTCCAGCGACACGCTGCCGCTGACGGGTTCGTCCCGGAGCGTCGCTAGTTCGGGGTCCAGCCGCACCTTAAGGTCAGGCGGCAACGACTCGAGCCAGGCCACCAACAACTCGGGAGTTTTCTTGTTGAGCCGCAGGGTCCACTCGCCGTAGCCCGACCATTTGACCCCCAGCGCTTCGAGCACGCGCGGAAAATGCCGTTGCGCCGAGCGATCCGGCACGGGTATGACGCCCGGCTCCGATTGCAATTTCTGCTCCGCCAGGTTTTTCCCCGGCGACGCCACCCAGCCACCCACGGTGAATTTTTCCAGGGTCATCTCCGGGGCCTGGGCGACAACTTGGATCACAATATCCTCGGTCTTGCTGCCGTAACCAAGGATTTGCAACTCACACGACAGGGTAACCAGCACGGGCACCGGGCGCACGCGCCGGGCGAGCGGGTCAGGCAAGGTCACGCCCGCAGTTTGGAGAAAGCGCACGCCCTCGGTGGTTTCGAGCGCCGGTGCCGGTATCCTCCGCCCCAACTCCGTGGCCAGCGTCTCGGCGGCCGGCCCGGTGAACAATCCACTTTCGGTGAGATACAGCGTGGGCTGGCCGGCGAACGTGCAAAAGATTTTCGGCGGCGGCGAACCGGCGGCGGTGACGAGCGTCAGCTCGTAATCCCCGTCGCAGTTCTCCGGCGGACGCAACTCCAAGCGAAACGGTTCGGTCACTCGCGCCAATGGCTGGCCGGCGGCAGCCACGATGCGCTCAGGCGGCAACCCCAACCGCAGAAGCCGGTTGAGCACCGGGCGGGCGTTGGCGCTCGCGTAAGCCAGCGTCCACCAGCTTTCATAATGCCACGGTTTGAACAGGGCGCCCCAGATCGGCAGCGATTCGGACGTGAGCTGGAGCGAACCGTAGTCGAGCTGCTCGGCGAAACGTTTCCCGTGCGCCGATTTGAAGTCGGCAAACCCGGTGGCCGGCGGCTGGCACCATTGCAGGCGCGCCTCGGTTGGATGAATGGCCAGGCGCAGTTCCAGCGTGCCGCTCTCGGCGGCGGGGGCCGGCCCCGCGACCTGTTGCAACCAATGCTTCCATTGCAGGATCTGCTTGGCGCGCTCCCGGTCGTTCATTTCGGCCGCGATCAGGTTCAAGTCCGTGATGCCGTCCATGAAGCCAGGCCAGGCGGCTTTGCGCCGGCGTAATTCCCACGCCACATACAGCCAGAATTCAAAATCGTCACGCGGCGGACGGATCCACAGCTCCAGCCGCTGCCAGGTATTATAAATATGGTGGTTGCCCGCCACCAACCCCAGATCGTAGTCGGTGAGCGGCCGCAGACCGGCGTTCGCATGCAGTTGCTGCACCTTGCGGATAAACCCGGCCTCCGCCGGATTCAGCTCCCGTCCCAGCTGGGTGCGGAGACGCATGCAAATTGGCGACGGCGGCGGTTGCGGGACCACATGCGCCAATTGGGTGTTGGGCGGCCGATCCGCCTTGCCCGCCCAGGCGTTCAAATCCGCGCCCACCTGCTCCCGCAATTCAAACAGCGCCGCGACGGCGTGCTTGCAGTTGTATCCCACCGGGCAGGAACAGTCGGCCGACCAGGCGTGGTCGGCGAATTCGAGTGAAACGGTATAGTCCTCGCCGCCGCGCACCACCGCCGAATAGGATTGGTCCGGCGTGACACAGGTTAACTTCAAGACACACCGCTGCCGTTGATATACCAGGCCACGCTTGCGCGTCTTGGCCGAGACGAAGCCCAGAAACGTTTCGATCGCTCGGAGCAATTCCGGCCGCAATTTCATTTGAGTCCGTTCAGAATGAGCCAGCCGCCCGATCAAGACAAGGCGCAGGTTTACTGCTTCGGTGTCAGCTTCAACACCTCTGCCTTCATTTCCATGCCAGCTTTGAATTTCACCATCGCCCGAGCGGGGATGGGAACATCGGTTGCCGGCTTGTTCGGGTTGCGGCCAACGCGGGCCTTCCGAATCTTCACGTCGAACACGCCGAAATTACGAAGCTCGACCTTGCCGCCTTTGGCCAGGGTCTCGGCGATGTAGTCCAAGGTTTTCTGCACCACATCAAAGACCTGGGTTTGGATCAACCCGGTCTCTTCGCTGATGCGGATTACAAGGTCGCGTTTGGTTAATGCCATGGACGACTTTTATTCAGTTCACAGCTGTTGTCCAGCGTTCTCTGAAACTACAAGAATGAAACGTGGTATGAATTCTTTCTGCTTTGGGGGTTCGGTTTTTACGAGTGCCGGCCGACGTGCTTCCAGCAGTTTCCCAGCACGGCCTCGTTTTAAGGGGAGAAAAGGCATGAAGAAAATTCAAAATCAACACAAGCAGGAGCCGGTTCTTTACACGTTTCGATACGACCAAGTCGTAACAGGGGATGTGAGAGGGTTTTTAGAACAGTACGATCCATTTCGACTGCCCAGCAATCGGATCCGAGAACTTTTTGGGAATCTAGTTTTAGGATTCGAGGGCGTGGAGAACGCGGCCGTTTCCACACACCCGGAGATTCGCGTTCTGCTTCGCAGACTCCACGCGATATGGCCTTGGTCTGGGTATTTCCTCAACCTCGAAAGGCCGATTGGCCCAGCCAACGCCATCAATAACTTTCCATTGCTTGGGATCGGTTTGAGCCTGTCAGACATGGTGATGTGCCGGTGGGCAAAGACAGATCAGTTCCGAATTCGCGTCGGACCCCAGCTCTCGGAATATCACACAACTTGCCTTCGCGTTCTCTACCAACTGGGCAAACAGGCCCAGCTTCCAGCCGAGGCCATCTACGCTCGACACATGCCCATCAACAAACAATTTCAACACGGAATCCTGATATGAGCCTTCGCAAAAAGATTTGGGTGATAACCAAGGCGCAGATTGGATCTGGGAACATTGACAACGCGATTTTCCCAGTAGACCCCGAACAAATTCCAGATGCGGAAATTTTCGGGTTACATGGCTGTGTTCGGCTCCGGGTCGAAGGCGTAAAAGGTCCCGTCGATCTTTTTGGAAACCCTGTTGCGCGAAAATATTTCGTGGCCATGCATAAACGCTGGCCTTATGCCGGTTATTTTTTGCGATTGTGTCCGATCACCTTCGAGTCACCACAACAGCAAATTATTGATTTGTCGATGTTCATGGCGTTGGCGCTATGTCATTGCAACAACCTCGTTTATTGCGAATCCAAAAATGGCATTGGGTTGCAATTTGAGACTTCGGAACTGGCAACGATTTTAGCCGAGTTCCAAGGTCGTGCCGCCGAACTCGCCGACGCCATCGGCATCCCCATCAAAGAAATTGAGCGGCGCGACGACCTGATTTCCAGATCGGTGGCCTCATTTTTTGACGCAGGCAAAGCCAATTTTCCCCAAAAAAACAAAAGAAACAATCTCCGATGAATAAAAACAACGAACGCACCACGCAACAAATAGGCCGTTGCCGGCCTTTATTCAAACAAGACGCGCACGAACTTAAAATCACGCTGGTTGGCCACGATGGCCAATGGTCAACCACGGTGGAGCTAGATATACGAAAAGAGTCGCCAGCCCAATTTCTGATCTTCCAGTTGCCAACCAAGGCGACCGGTGAAATGCGCCAGGTCAGCAACACAGCATCGGAATTTCTGGTGCATCTGGCCGGGGCCACTGCGCCGGCAAAACTAACAAATCTCTCAGTCACTTCCAAAAAATATTGGATGCTGACGATGTTTAAAGTTTTCGCAAAAGGTCCAGCTTTTGCGGTGCTCGTTAAAGATAGTCGGGTCAGTGTCACCATGCACGAAGGATGAAAATGAAACGATGGAATCTGATGCCAAACAGTTTTGGGTACCGCGTCGAATTCCGCTTCGTAAATGAGGCGGGGACTTTATTGAAATCAAAAACTTGGGAGCTACGGCGTGAACGAACAACCCCGGCCAAAGCGTTGCTCCTCCAGACCAACGCAAAACCTCTGTCAATGAAACCAAAGATGGAGGATCTGGGAGCGGGCTACGTGGCAATCACGACGGCCGTCTCTGAAATCAGCGGCGAATTTGCGATAACCGTCTTCGATGGCTTTGGGGACCCAGACAAAATAAACCGGCAGCTCTCAGCATATCCGTTGACGATCGGTGTCGTTCTGGATGCCGACGGCCTCCACTTCACACT
>CAJAQO010000334.1 GCA_903944085.1 uncultured Verrucomicrobia subdivision 3 bacterium | reverse complement strand
GCGTGGATACTTTTCTTCGGCATGTTCCTGAACAAGTTCGGCGCGTTCGTCGTGCCGTTTCTCGCGTTGTATCTGACGCGTTCCGGTTACACGCTCGCCGATGCCGGCCTCGCCATTGGTGCCTACGGCGTGGGCAATTTCATCGCCTCGCTCGTGGGCGGCCATTTGGCGGACACCATCGGCCGGCGGAAAACAATTCTGCTCTCCATGTTTTCCGGCGCGGGCACGATGCTCCTGCTATCGCAGGCGCGCGGCTTACCGATGATCATGGTATTAGCGGCGTTGACCGGCTTGGCGAGTGAATTCTATCGTCCGGCGTGTAGCGCGCTGCTCACTGATCTCGTTCCGCCCAATCAGCGCGTGACCGCCTTCGCAGCCTATCGCATGTCGTTCAACGCTGGCTGGGCATTCGGTCCAGCCACCGCCGGCTTTCTCGCCGCGAAAGGATTCTTCTGGCTCTTCGTCGGCGACGCGGCGACTTCTATTTTATTCGGACTCGTCGCGCTGCTCGCGTTGCCGCGCGATACGAATAACCAGCGGCGCGAAAGCAGTTGGTCCGAAACCGTTCGCGTGATCCGCAATGACCAGAGATTTCATCAAATCATCGTGGCTTCATTTTTTGTCGCGTTCGTGTTCATGCAAATGAGTTCCACCTTCGGCATCCACGTGACCAACCTGGGTTATTCCGCCGCGACCTACGGCGCACTTATTTCGATGAACGGCGCGCTCGTGGTATTCTGCGAATTGCCGCTGACCACCATCACCCGCCGCTTTGCGGCTCGCAGAGTGCTGGCCACTGGTTATTTGGTGGTCGGCGTGGGCTTTGCACTGAACGCCTTCGCGCACTCGGTGGCGGCGCTGGTGGTTTGTATCATCATCTTCACCCTCGGCGAAATGATTGCCATGCCCGTGGCCTCGGCCTACGTAGCGAACCTCTCGCCGCCGCATCTGCGCGGACGCTACATGGGCGCGTATGGCTTAAACTGGGCGCTCGCATTGATCATCGCTCCCGGCTTGGGCATGAAACTACTTGGTTTTAGTCCGATGATTCTCTGGCTCGGCTGTGGTGTCCTCGCGGTGATTGGCGCCCTCATCATTTCAATGGAGGTGAAAACAAGCGAAGGGTCATTGATCCCTGATGCGTTGGTTAAACCAGTCGAGGCGGATTGATCCGGGGTGAAACAGCAAGGTGTGATGCTGATTTCCGCTGGCCTCAATGAGGTGACCGTCGGCCACATATTTTCGCTTGCAATAAACGCTTTGCAATGCAAAGTGTCTGTATGGAAACCAACTGGGCCATTGATAATCTACAAACCATCCGCACTTTGATGGAGCGTTCCGCGCTTTACCGCCGGGCGTTGGCACCGATCATGATCCTGGCCGGCAGCATCGGAATCGCCGCCGGCGTGACCGGATGGCTTTGCCGAATCGAAAGTAACCGGGGATTTGTGTGCCTGTGGGTGGTCACGGCCATCATTTCACTCGCCGGCGCCTTGCTGCTGATGCGCCGTCAGGCATTGAAGGATTCCGAACCCTTTTGGTCGCCGCCGACTCGTCGCGTTTGTCAGGCTTTATTGCCAGCTTTTTTTGTCGGCTTGGTGATGGCTTGTCTCATCCTCATTTTCAGCTCCCGTGCCGGGGGTGAAGGAATTCAACTTGTTTTAGTCATTCTCTGGGTGTTGTTTTATGGCTGCGCCGTTCATGCGGCTGGCTTTTTTATGCCGCGGGGCATTCGCTGGCTGGGCTGGATTTTCATTATTGTCGGCTGTGTTCTCCTCAGCTCCCTAAGCTGTGGGGGACATTGGGTGGATCATTTGCAACCCAATATGCTGATGGGTGGGATCTTTGGCGGCCTTCATCTGGCTTACGGTATTTATCTCCACTTTACGGAGCAGAAAACACCCAACGCGTGAATCCGGACCTTTTCCCCCAGCTCAACCGTGTGATCCACGAGAAAGGGCGGCTGGCCATCATGTCCGCACTGGCCGCAGCGCCCGAACTCACCTTCACGGAGTTGCGTGACCTGCTGGACATGACGGACGGCAATCTCACCACCCACATCCGCACCCTGCAACAGGAAGGGTTTGTGTCGGTGGCCAAATCTTACCAGAACAATCGCCCGCTGACTTCCTGCGCGCTGACACCGGCCGGCCGTAAAGCCTTCGCCCAATACATAGACGTGCTGGATCAGATCGTTCGGCAGAGCAAACCCAAATAAAATAATTCTTTGAACGGAATTCTCCAGACGTAGTCTCACACTTTGTATCGCAAAGTATAAATTATGAAAATTCTACGCGCGGAACATTTGGGCATGTGCTTTGGCGTTCGCGATGCCATCGCACTCGCTTTAAAGGAATCAGCCAACCAGCCGTTGACCGTACTGGGTGATTTGGTTCACAACGAAACGGTGCTGGCCCGGCTGCGGTCACAGGGAATTCTATTTCAGAACGACGCCGGAGCGGTGGTGACTGCGCGGGTGATGATCACCGCGCACGGCGCTTCGGCTCGCAAGCTGGAAGAAACCCGTCAGCGCGGATTGCAAGTAATCGAGGCCACATGTCCGTTGGTGCATCTGGCACATCGCAGTCTTAAAAGACTGGTGGAGGAAGGGTTTTACCCCGTCATCATCGGCAAGCGTGACCACGTCGAAGTGCGCGGCATG
>CAJAQO010000333.1 GCA_903944085.1 uncultured Verrucomicrobia subdivision 3 bacterium | reverse complement strand
TCGCCAAATCAAAAAATGTATTCAAATGTCCGGCCGATACTTATTTGACCGCTGCGCAGCGTAATATGGGTTGGTCGGGTCGTTGTCGGAGCGTTTCGGGCAACATTTGCCTTGGCGCTGGTAATGCTCCAGCCGGTCCGTGGGGTTCGATTTATGTCCAATGTCCGAAGATGTCGTCTTTGACGATTCCCGGGCCGACGGATACTTGGGCTTTTCTTGATGAGCACCCCGACAGCATCAATGACCCGGCTTTTTTCCCGCCGGACAGCACGGGCGGCACCGTGGATACGCCGGCGACCTACCATAACAATGCCTGCGGCTTTGCCTTCTGCGACGGTCATGCGGAAATTCATAAATGGAAAGGATGCTTGGTTGGCGGTCGCGCGGCGGTGGTGATGGGCGTTGATCTGGCTGGTATTTCCGTCACCAGCGGAAACGATGCGGATGTGTATTGGCTGTCCTATCATTCGCCCCGGCAAGCTGGACCCAACGGCACGCCTTATTGATATTTTTGCCGCCGCGTCTGCGGCCTTTAAATTTTACGCCGCTAACATTTCTTTCCGTGCTGGACGCCTTTTTGCCGTCCGGCCGACTGCGAATTTTTTTTCACCAGCCTCATTTCTGGTTCGCAGCAGTTTTCGCCGGCAAAAATTCCGCCAATGCATAAATCAGCGCGGTGTTCCAGTTGATGGCAATTTCGTTCCGCGTGTAATCCCGTTCCAGATCCTGCCAGTCGTTGGCGTGCGGCTGCGGGCCGCCCACCAGCCGGCCGGGACACGGAACGCCCAGATTTAACGCGGCGGAAAAGCGGTCGTGCGGATGCAGCGGCGGCTCAAAACCGATGCCGGTCACGAATGAGCGGCCAAAGGAATTTCGGCCCAGCAGATAATGCACCGCGTCCAGCGCTGTCGCGCGGTAGGCGGACTGCGGCGAAATTTTTTCCGCCGCGTGCAGCACCACCGCCAGCCGCGCCACCGTGCCATTGCCGCCCCAGGAATAGCGGTCGCCGAGCGGTCGGGCATAACCATGCGCCGCGGCCGTGGCAACCATTCCATCGGCAGTGGCGATCAAATTGCGTCGCAGTGTCGCCACCAGATTGGTGTCGCGACCGTTGCGCGTTGAAAAAAGATAAGTCAGCTCGCCCAGATTTTTTACATTACCGTAATCCCAACTGACATCAAACTGTCCGCCCGCCCAATTGGCGCGCTGCTCGAAATCGCGCAAACAATCCGCATCGCCGGTGGTTTCCCATAGTTCAGCGGCAGCCCACAGCCGGGCGTCGCGGTCGCGGACGGCGTAAGTGCCGGTGGAGAATTCGCTTTGATCCGCCGGATGATTCAGCGGATTTTTCAAAAGAAACTGATAACTTTTTTGCGCCGCCGCCAGACATTGGCTGGCGAAGCCGGGGTCGAATTTTTGAAAATCGCGCGCAGCCATCGCCATCATCGCCGCAAAATCCGCCGTGGCCGCGCTGCCCCACGGCACAAAATAACGCGGCGCGGTTTCCGCTTCCGGAAAAATAAAGGCCCCGAATCTGACGGTGGAAATTTTGTGATAAACCGAGCCGTCCGGCGCCTGCATGGTGAGCAGCCAATCCAGCTCCCATTTCACTTCGCGCAAAAAATCCGGCAGGCCGCTGTGATCTGGCGGCAACTGCAATTTCACCTTTGCCAGCGCGCCGCCGAAATCTTCCCACGCGCGCAGGAGCACGCCCACGCTCACTCCGGCATTGACGACGTATTTGTTGTAATCGCCCGCGTCATGCCAGCCGCCATTGGCATTCCGCGCGCCCGTGCCGCCGACAAAATCCAGCCGCGCATCATTGGTGTGGCAGGCGGCATGCGCAAAAGTTTTGCCGTCGAACGTCGCGGAGACCGCCGTGCCGCAGCGCCACAAATACATGCCGAGCATCGTCGTGCGATAGGCTTCGGTGAACGCGCGGTTGCCGATTTCAAATGTTGGCGAGCGGCCCACTCCGGAAACCTCAAGCTGAAAAATTCCCGGCTCGCGGCAGGCGGAAAAATCGGCGAGGAAAAGATTTTCGCCGGTGTCGGCATTGGTAATCGGGCCGCGGGCTTGGCCGCTGAAAATAATTTTACGGTCGCTGGCGCGGATGATTTGAAAATTGGTGCAACTGGCGGCGATGGACGCCACTTTGGGCAGCTCCGGCAGATAGCCGACGGTGTCGAGCCGGATGGGATTAATCGCGGCGAGGGTTGGCAATGCGGCGCTCAAAGCAAGCGCCCCTAAAATTTTTTGCAGTATGCGTTTCATAAAAATCAGTTTCGGCTGGAAATTTATTCAAGATGGACGATGCCGTGGCGGACGGCGCTGATGGCGGCTTCGGTGCGGTCTTGCACGCCGAGCTTGGTGAACAGCGTTTTCAGATGATATTTGACGGTGTCCTCGGAAATAAACAGGGCGCTGCTAATTTCCTTGTTGCTGCGGCCTTTGACGATGAGCTGGAGGATCTCCATTTCGCGTTCGGTCAGTTCCTGGCGGCGCGAGCGTTCTTCCAGCCGGCTCAACACGCCGGGCGGCAGCTTGTGCTTGCCGTGATGCACATCGCGGATGGTGGCGATGATCTGCTCGCGGGGCATGTCTTTGAGCAGATACGATTTTGCACCGGCCTGGATGGCGCGAAAAATATCCTCGTCCAAATCATAAGTTGTCACGACGATGACGCGCGCCGAGGGAAATTCCTTGAGCAGCGCGAGGATGGTTTCCACGCCGCCCTGGCCGGGCATCCGCAAATCCATCAGCACCACGTCGGGTTTCTTCTGGCGGAACAAATCCATCGCGGATTTTCCGTCACCGGCCTCGGCCGCCACAGTCATGTCGGTCTGGCTTTCGACGAGCGCAACCAGGCCCATCCGAAAAGTTGGATGGTCGTCCACCACCAGCAGTTTGATTTGGTCTTTGGCTTTCACAATTTGGCGAAAAATCTCGGTTTATTCATAAATCGGAATATGCACTCGCACCACGGTGCCGTGGCCGGGCGAACTGTCCACGGCCAATTTTCCGCCCATTTGCGCCGTCCGTTCGCGCTGGCCGATCATGCCAAAGTGTGTTCCCGCCGGCGGCTGCGCCGGGTCAAAGCCTTCGCCATCGTCGTGCACCGTGAGGCCGGCTTCCGCCGCGCTGAAAGCGAGCGCCACCGAAATGTTTTTCGCGCGGGCATGTTTCACCGCGTTGCTGATGGCTTCCTGCCCCACGCGGAGCAAATTGTTTTCAATGACCGGAGCCAGCCGACGGGTTTGACCGGTGACGGTGAACTGGCGTTGAATTTCCGTGCCGTCCGTGAGCTGCCGCAAAATGCCCTGCAATGCCTCGGCGAGATCGGCGTGCTCCAAAATTTGCGAGCGCATGTTCCAGATGGAATTGCGCGCCTCGCCGAGACTTTGCCGTGCCATCTGGTGCGCGATATCCAAGTGCTTGGCGACTTTCTCCGGTTCGTGACCAAGCTTTTCCTTGACCATTTCCAGGTGCATGGAAATCGCGCCGAGTCCCTGCGCCAGCGTGTCGTGGATTTCGCGGGCGATGCGGTTGCGTTCGGCGAACATCGCGGAAAATTCCGTCTCCGCCATCTTGCGGCGCAAGGCTTGTTCGCGCAGCCGCTGCCGGGCGAGCCATGCGATGAACGTGGCGGCTAGCAATGAAATTCCCGTCGCGGTGGCGAACAGCATGACGATGCGCGCCGGCGTCCACCACGGCGGTTTCTGAAGAATGAGCACGTCGCTGGTCGAACGCAGCAACAATTGAAACTCGCTCGGCGTTTGCGGCCCGCCGCCGACCGGGCCGGTGTTGTCCGGCAGCGCGCGGCAGATGCCGGTTAATTGCACAAGGCTGTCCGGTGCCCAGTTGCCCGGCGGTGGCAGTGGTTGGCGCAGGCTGGCGCGCAGGATTTTACCTTGCCAGTTCAACGTGAGAATCCAGTTGTCCGGCGAGCCGGTGACTTCCAGCAGCCGCGCCGAAAGCCGGATCAAATCTGCGTCATGCTGGAGCGCGTCGGATTTGTTTGTCACGGCAATTGAGTCGGGCGCATTGGTGGCGGGCGCGAGGATGTGAAATGTCGCGTCCTCCAGCACCGGCGTGCAGTCGCCGCTGGCGGGAAAACCGGCCACCTCGATTTGATCGCCGGGATTCAGCGCTGTGATCAACGGTGATTCCACGCGCAAGCCGTAGCCGCCGTCGTGCAGCCAGAGGGTTTCGCCGGGAATCTGGTGCAGCACGGTGCCGCGCACCCGCACGCGATGGAGGTGCGTGGACGCCGGCGTGAATTGCAGAATATTTTTTGCTTTCCGCAACGGCGACGTGAACGGGTCGGCCGGTGCCGGTTTTTCGACCACAAGATATTTTTCGCCCGGCGCCATGAGCAGCGGATTCAAAATCTGTCCGCTGCGGTTGAACTGGTAAAAGCAGATGCCCGTGAGCCGCACTTCCGCGTCCACAAAATCCGGCACGTTGGTCGGGCCAAAATATTGCACCGGCAGCCGCATGCCATCCGTGGCCACCACCAGTTTGAATTGGTAATTCCCCACCAGCTTGCAGGCACGCACGATGCCGCTGACGGTGATCCATTGCGCGTCGAGCGCTCCGCTGGTGAGTCCGTCCAGCGTCGCGTGGCGCGGTTCGGGAATCGGCGCGGTGCCAAGCTTGGTGATTTTATCCGGCCAGACCACCGGCGCGAATTGCCCTGGATCGGAAACACCTTCGACCTCCACCAGATCGCCGCGCCGCGCCCTGGAAACATCGAGGTTCCGCTGAAAAATAAATATGCCCGAGGTGCTGTCCTGGATGACGAGGCCGGTGCTGCCTTCGCCCGTGACCACGCCGCGCAACCGGACCGGCTTGCGGGCGAGCGCCGCGTCATAACTCAACGCCCGCACCTGCGCGGCATTGGTCAAAATCTCCGCAGTGTTTTCTCCGCGTAAAATTTCCGGCGATAAAAAAAATACGGCGGCCAAAATGCCAGCGGAAATTTTCCAAAAAATAAAATCCGGCCGCGGGAGCGCCGCCGCACTCCGGCCCGAAGAAAAACTGGCCAGCCGCCTGGTCACAGGTGCGGGGACGCGGGATGGTAATCGGCGGCATTGCATGAACACTTGATTTTGCCGCCGCCGACGGAACCAAGTCAATCTCCGCACCGCAAAACTACCCGAATGGGTGAATCGCGGTGCCGCGCGCCGCGCGCCGTAAAACCACCTGTTCGGGTAGGCGACAAATCGGTTTTTCGTCTGGCATAATCCCGCAGTTACCAATTATGCTTGCAACCACCTTGCATTGTCTCAGCAAAATGAAACCTGATTATAAAATGAAAACCTCGCTGGTTCGAACCTTGGCTGCCACCGCCATCTTGTCCGCCTTCAGCGCCGCCGCGCTGGAGCTGCCGATTACGCCGGGCAAATACGCTGGCACGATGGAATCGCTGACGAATTATTCCTGCCCGGAATGGTTTCGCGACGCGAAGTTCGGCATCTGGGCGCACTGGGGACCGCAAGCCGTGCCGATGGAGGGCGACTGGTATGCGCGCAAAATGTATCAGCAAGGTTCGGCGGATTACAACGATCACCTCGCGCGTTTCGGCCATCCCTCGACGAACGGCTGGAAGGACATCATCCCGCTCTGGAAAGCCGAGAAGTGGGAGCCGGAAAAATTGATCGAGCTTTACAAAAAAGCCGGCGCGAAATATTTCGTCAGCATGGGCACGCATCACGATGATTTTTTCCTGTGGAATTCGCCGCTGCACAAATGGAACGCCGTGAACTACGGTCCGCACCGCGACGTGGTGGCGGAATGGCAGAAGGCCGCGAAGAAAAATGGTTTGCCCTTTGGCGTGTCCGAACATCTCGGCGCGAGCTTCACCTGGTTTCAGGACGCGCACAAATCCGACAAGACCGGCCCGCTCGCCGGCGTGCCATATGACGGCGCTGATCCGCAATATCAAGACCTTTACCATTTTCCCGCCGAGCCGGGCGACACCAGTTGGTATTCCAAAAACCCGCGCTGGCAGCAGCAGTGGTATAACGAAATCAAGCAGCTCGTGGACGATTATCATCCCGATTTGCTTTACAGCGACGGCGGCGTGGCGTTCGGCAACGAAGTCGGCTTGAGCCAGATTGCGAATCTTTACAACGACAGCCTCAAATATAATCACGGCCGACTGGCCATTTACAATTGCAAGCAGCCGTCCGACGGCCGCTGGGTGCAGGATTACGAGCGCGGCGTGAACGGCGGCATCAATCCGCATCCGTGGCAGACCGACACGTCCATCGGCGACTGGTTTTACAACCGCCACTGGAAATACCAGCCGCTGAGCTGGACCGTTCACATGCTCGTGGACATCACCAGCAAGAACGGAAATCTTTTGCTCAACGTCGTGCTGCGGCCCGACGGCACGCTTGACCCGGAAGTTGAAACGATGCTGCATCAGCTCGCCGACTGGACCGCCATCAACGGCGAGGCCATTTACGGCACGCGCCCGTGGCTGCTTTACGGCGAAGGTGCCGTGCAGGCCAAAGGCGGCGCGTTCAAGGAGAATTTTCAATATTCCGCCAAGGACATCCGTTTCACCACGAAAGGCAAAACGCTTTACGCGATTGCGCTGGGCTGGCCGGACAACGGCAAATTTGTCATCAAATCGCTGGCCAAAACCGAGGATGCCAGCGCGAACCAAATCAAACGTGTCGAACTGCTCGGCTACAAAGGCAAATTGAAATTCACGCAGACGGCGGATGGTTTGACGGTGGAATTGCCCGATCAAAAACTCAGCGACCTGACCTGCTCGCTGCGCATCACCGGCAAAAATCTCAAGCCCGTGCCGGTGGCACCGACGGCGGCGCTCATCACGCCGGACAGCCAAGGCGGCCTGCTGTTCAAGGCCGACGACGCCACGTTGCACGGCCAGCAGCTCAAGCTGGAAGAGCAGGGCGGCAAGTCCAACATTGGTTTTTGGGACAACGGCAGCGAATGGATTTCGTGGACCGCGCAGATTGCCAGCCCCGGCGCCTACACCGTCAGCGCCACTGTCGCGACGGTTCACAATGACGCGCAATTTGTGGTGGCAGCGGGCGGCGAGACGCTGGCCGCCAAAGTTCCGGTGACCGGCGGCTGGGATCAATTTCAAACCAGCGAGCTGGGCCAGCTTCAAATCAAACAAACTGGCAAAGTGGAAATAAATATCCGCGCCCGCGACACGGCTTCATGGAAGGCCATCAATCTTAATTCCCTCAAACTGGTGCCGGTGGCGCAGCCGTAAGTTTGGTTTTAATCTCTTCCGTCCCTTCCCCGGCGGAATCCCCGCGCAGCGGTTTGAAGCGCCGTTCGGTGATCAAGGCCGGTGCCGCGCAACTGCGTGAAAAACACGCGGGCGGCTGGCAAATAGAATCTAACAAATTGCCCGCCACCCGTGTGTTTAATCTGGAATAACTCTGAATAACTGACTTTTGGCAAGTGCCGCCGATCCCGCCGCTTAATGTGCCGGGTCAGATTTTTCCGGGCACGCCATCCTTCAGCTTTTTCACCAGCACCTTGGAATTTCTTCCACTCTGGTCGTATTTCTCGCGGCGCGCGGGCGGCAAATCGTCCGGCGTGCCTTCGCTGAACCCGCCTTTGGATTGAAAATAAGTGAACGCCTGCGTCGAGAGCGTGATCAGTTCGCTCAAGTTCAGTTCTTTCGCCTTGCTCTCGACGAACTGAATCAGCTTTTTCCCGATGCCGTGATTTTCGTGCGACGGGTTGACATAAAGGCAGGCCAGCTCGCCTTTTTTGTGGTCGGGGAAAATGTGCAGCGCCACGCAGGCCACCGGGTTTTTATCAATTTCAAAAATGAAATAGTCGTTGAGATTTTTCTCGATGGACGCGCGGCTGCGCTTGACGAGTTCCTCGGCCTCGACGGCTTTCTTCGTCAGCAATTGGATCGCCCGGATGTCTTTTTTCAGCGCGCGGCGGATCTGCTGGTATTCGTTCGCATAAATCAGCGTGCCGATGCCATCGTTGGAAAAAACTTCCGCGAGCAGGCCCTCGTCCACTTTGCCGTTGATGACGTGGACGCGCGGGATGCCGGACTTGCACGCGGCGACCGTGTGCAGCGCC
Organism: uncultured Verrucomicrobia subdivision 3 bacterium; assembly: GCA_903944085.1. Classification (GTDB taxonomy): domain Bacteria; phylum Verrucomicrobiota; class Verrucomicrobiia; order Limisphaerales; family UBA11358; genus UBA11358. The sequence continues at coordinate 3,156 of CAJAQO010000333.1, read as the reverse complement.
TTGGAAAGCTGTTCCGGCGTGATGTCGCTTTTTTGCAGCGCCAGCACGGATTCAAAATCCGCCAGCAGCATTTGCCGGATGAGCCGGCCTTGCACGAGAATGCCGTCCTGCGGCGTGATGAACATCAGCTTCACCGCCTTGAGCGCCTCGGCCACCGCCACCGCCACGCTGTCGGAATTGACGCGATACGTTTTGCCGTCGCCGTCAAAACCGAGCGGCGGGATGATGGGAATAATTCCTTGCGCGAGCAAAGTCTGTAGCAGCTCCACGTCCACGCGCTCCACCTTGCCGGTGAACAAATGATCCACGCCCTGAATAATGCCGAGCGGATGCGCGATGATGGCGTTCGGACAGACCGCGCGCAGATCGTTCGCGGAAAGCCCTTCGAGGATTTCGTGGGTCAGCCGGTTCGCCGCGTCCATCGCGATCTGCAACGTCGGCGCATCCGTGATGCCGGTGCCGTCGGCATTCGACGGCTTGAGACCCTGCTTTTCCGCGAGCGCCTTGATCTGCGCCGAGGCGCCGTGGACGAGCACCACGCGGATGTTCAACGACCGCAGCACCGCCACGTCCAGCAGCAGCGTGGCGAAATTTTCGTCGGTGACAATCGCGCCGTCCAGCGCGAGGACGAAGGTCTTCTCGCGGAATTGCGGAATGTATTGCAGGATGCCCCGCAGGTCGGTTGGTTTCATTTCAGCGCGAAATAAGTAGTCTGTTTCACGCGGGATTCAACTTTTATTTTGGCCAAACTTCCTGCCGTCGCACCTTCGGGGAAGGTTCTTTAAAAAATGTCAAGCACCTTGCCGCCGCCGGGTTTGCCGCTGCATCCGGGCGCACAGGAATAAAACGCCGAGACTGAACAAGCCGAACACGCCCGGTTCGGGAGCCGAATCTATTTTGAAAAAGGCGGCTTCGCCCACGGCTAGCGTCGGGAGGCTGTCCCAATTGCCGTTGCCGAGATAAGTGCTGGTGGCATAGGTTTGCGCGGCACCATCCAGCAGCGTGACCTGTTCGCCGACATTGGGCAGGCGGCCAATGACATTCAAAAATAGATCCGTGCCCGTGTCGGCGACGGGACATTTGTCGCCCAGCAGATAAATTCCGTCGGCCCCGGAAAACACCGGCGGCGGCGTAAACACAAGATTCGTGAACAGGCTGCCATCGTGATTCAGTGCCATGCCGACAATCGTGTTCGTAAACGTCAGCGGCGTGGTCAGCCGGGCACCGGTTCCCGGCGCAAGCGTCAGGTCGGCAGACCAAGTGCCGCCGGTGTATTCGGCTGTGGTGTCAAATGTGGCCGTGGCCGGATTCCATAAGGAAACGGTGGTGCCATTGGGAATATTGAGCGGATCAAACAAATTATCCAAAGTGTCCGGGCTGGCCTCGAGGGGATTGTTAAACAGCGTGTCCCCGGTCCAGAAAACCGTGTTGACGTAGCCAATGATATTTTGACTATAGATTTGGGCCGGGACGGATTCGACCGCCAGGGACAACCAGAGCAGAATCGCCAATCCGCAGAGTTTTGTTTTCATAAGATATAAGATTAAAGCCATTGACTCTTTTTGTTTCGGCGGAGTCTGATGGCCCGGCCCAAGTGCCAGGCATTCAAATTAGCAACGACCTCGGATGCCAACTGCATTCTGTTGTTTAAACTTATATGACCGATTTTTCAAACCATATTATTCACGCAAAAAACATATTTGGGCAACCCGCGCTGAATTTGTTGGGTCGCCAGTTCGCGTGGTGGAAAGCGGAAGTGTGCTCGACGATGTCGCCCGCCGTTTACACCGTCTGGCGAGGCTGCTAATCCGGCGCGCGGATTTGAGGTTTGCGTGGTTTGCGCGATTGGAGATTGCCTCGCAACGCGCCGGGGTTTAAAAATCAGGCGACGTGCACCGCGCTACATTTCTCCAAATACTTTTCCCGCGACCGCTCCCGGGCAGTTCGCACCTCCGCATAAAATTCTCTTCGCGTGGAGGTGGGCGATGAGCACGCAAGTCCTGCTCGTCGAATGCGCGGACCGGCGCGGGCTGGTGCATGCCATCACCGGCTTGCTGCTCCAGCAAGGCGTCAACGTCGTCGGCAACCAGGAGTTTGTGGATCGCGGTTCCGCGCGCTTCTTCATGCGCACGGAGTTTGATGGCGCGGTGGTGGCGGCGCAGCTCGAAGCCGAGGTTCGCGCCGCACTGCCGGCGAGCGCGCATGTGCGGCTTTCCAACCTGATCCCAAAACGCATCGTCGTGCTCGCGTCCAAGGAACATCATTGTTTGGGCGACATCCTGATTCGCCACGCTTTCGGCGAACTCAACGCGCAAGTGCTCGCCGTGCTCGGCAATCACCCGATCCTTCAGCCGCTGGTCGCCAAGTTCGACCTGCCGTTTCATTTCGTCGGCCACGACGCGCTCACGCGCGAGGCGCACGAGGCGGAGATGTTGAAAATAATTGAGCGCCTGCAACCGGATTATCTCGTGCTCGCGAAATACATGCGCGTGCTGACGCCGGAATTTGTGCGCCGCTTTCCCGCGCGCATTGTGAACATCCACCATTCCTTCCTGCCCGCGTTCGTCGGGGCGCGGCCGTATCAACAGGCCTTTGATCGCGGCGTGAAGGTCATTGGTGCCACCGCTCACTTCGTCACCGAAAAACTCGACGAAGGTCCCATCATTGTCCAGCAGGTCATCCCGGTGGATCACACGCACACCGCGCATAATCTCACGCAGGCCGGGCGCGACGTGGAGCAAATGGTGCTCGCCCGCGCGTTGCGGCTCGTGTTCGAGGATCGCGTGTTTCTCTGCGGCAATCGCACGGTGATTTTTGACTGACCGCAAAACGCATCAACGCGGCGCCACTGCTAAATGAATTATCCCGGCGAAGTCGGAGGGCTTCGCAATGGCCGCCTATTTGTCCGCCTCCAGCAATTTCAGCGCGTGCTCGAAATCCGCCGGCAGCGGTGCGGCAAATTTCATGGTTTGCTGCGTGCGCGGATGGATGAAAGAAAGTTCCTTCGCGTGGAGCAGCACGCGCGGCGCGGCGTAGTTGGTCAGTTCCTTAAGCCGGGCATTGGGCTTGGCCCCATAAACATGGTCGCCCGCCACGGGATAACCCAGAAACTGGAAATGCACGCGGATCTGGTGCGTGCGGCCGGTGTGAATCTGC
>CAJAQO010000332.1 GCA_903944085.1 uncultured Verrucomicrobia subdivision 3 bacterium | reverse complement strand
TCCCGCAGTCGGAGCCACCATAAATTCCAGCAACGGCCTGTTCTCTTGGCGGCCAGGCATTGCTCAACGTGGCACCACCAACCTCTTTACCGTGGTGGTCTCTAATAACGGTCTGCCCAGCTTGGGAGCTAGTCAGAGCTTCACCGCCAGCGTACAAGCTCCGGCCAGACCGGCCTTTGGGACGGCTAGTGTGGTCGGCGGCAATTTCCAAACTTGGGTGTCAGGCGATGCCGGCCCGGATTATTCTGTGTATGGCTCGATCAATCTGATCAACTGGCAGCTCATCCTGACCACGAATCCGGTTACCTTGCCTTTCCTGTTCGTAGACCGGTCTGCCTCCAATGCCTCTAAGCAATTCTATCAGATCCAACTTGGACCATAAACCATAGGCATGGAGCCATGTCAGGCTGGGTGACGTTCAGCGTTTGTCTGGATGCATTTCATCCAGCACCGGCTGCAAAACCTTCCAGACATTCGCGGCCACCTGCTTGTGCCCTTCGGCTGTCGGATGGATATGGTCTGGCTGGTTTAATTCTGGTTGCCGTCCACTCTACGCGATGGTTGCGGACATTTGCTTTCACATTAAATCTCCATGTGGCATTATTACAAAGGATTATAGAGAAAATTGCTGAAGCGTGCATTACCACTGCCGATGGCGCTCAACGCGGGACGCGCTGCCTGGAAGTCACCGTAATTGTCATTGTCAAAGCCCGACGCGTTGAAGCCCGATACCAAGCTCTGCCATTGTTGCCCGTCTGGACTCACAAGAAGTTGCACCTGATTTTGGAGGTTCACCATTTTTAGCCAGGCGTTTGAAGCCGCCCAACTGATGCTTGCAAGCTGTCCATTCGGGCCATAAGAGGTCACCGTCCCGTTTGTTAGTTCGAGGTAGACCACGACGTTCATGTTGTATTCCAAGCCCAGAGTAGCGCCCGTCTGATTATCAACACTGACGATCACTTGCACCTGATAGCTTTCATCCCGCGCCCGGACGGTAAGCGGTGAACTCTGGGTATACGAGCTTCCCTGCCCGCGCATCACCAACGTGCCACCGCCCACTTGGTAGCGAGTAGCCATATTGGTTTCCATCCATGCCTGCCAGGTCAGCTTCAGGGTGGAAGCCTGAAAATCATCTGATAAAGCAAGCATTGGAGCTTGCGCCACGCCCATAGGCGCGGGCATAGGCTCATCTCGGCGCGGACCCAGCGGCGCGCGCGGCCAGCCATCGCTGGTCCATTCAATCGGCTCCATCAGGGTATTCCGTCCAAGAGTTTCAAAACCGTTACGGTAGCCGTGGTAGACAATATACCATTGGCCATTTGGCGTGGAAAACAAGGTCGCATGCCCCACGGACCACCAGCTCTCCGCCGCGCTGTAAGTGTGGATCAATGGGTTGTAGGGGGAGTTCTGCCATGGTCCCAGAGGCGAGGTGGAACGCGCCACCACGGCCATGTGACTGGTCGGCGGCCCGGCCGTGCCGCCTTCGGCACAAACCAGATAGTAGTATCCGCCATGTTGCGTCAACTTGGGGCCTTCAAGCCACATACCTTGAGTAACCCAGTTAGTTGGAAAATTCCAGCCAGAATATACTGGCTGTTCTGAACCCACGATGGACAATCCATCCGCGCTTAACTGGGTTGCATGGCCCCCCGCAGTATAAAGATAATTTGTCCCGTTCGGTCCGGCCACAAAACCGGGATCAATGTCGTTCAGATTCAGATTAATCGGTGCGCTCCACGGACCGCTCGGACTATTAGCATAACAAACATGCATACCGTTCCAGGCGAAATAGACCAAGTAACGTCCACCGGAATAAACAAGTTCAGGTGCCCAAATTTCGTTTGGTACCGGCGCATTCGTAAAGACGCTGGATATCGGCGTCCAATTGACCAGGTCGGTCGAATGCCAGATCACCAAGCCGGGACCGTAAGTGAAAGAGGTATGCGTCATGTAGAAATCGCTTCCCACGCGCAAAATACCCACGTCAGGAAAATCGCCGCCGAAAAGAGGATTTTGGAACGTGGGTTGTGATTGAGTCCGGTAAAACTTCTGCGGAACACTTGGCGTTATGTTAAAGGGCGCCACTGCGATGGCGTTTGTGCTCCAAGGCCCCGTCAAATTGGTTGATTCCAATAAGTTGTAGCCACCCGCCCAGCTTAATGTCAATTGGCTGCCATTCCAGTTATTGGTGAGGCGCGGCGGCACTGCTGGCGGACCGGGGCTGAAGAATTGCAATTCCGCCACATTGCAGGAACCATTAACCGGCCCAACGTAGCGCACATAGCGAAAAGCTGCGGCATTAGTTATCATCTGCGAACTCGGCACTCCTCCGTCAGGCGGGACATTCGTAATCGTGAACAGGGTCACCGCATCGGCGAATGAAGACGTGTTGGCCCCCTGAAAATATCCGCCTTGCATCCGCGAGGTATAACCGGAGCGAGGCCAGTATCTGATCTGCCCAATCACATTGCTGACTCCGGCTCCAAAATCCAGCCCGACCCAGTCGCCGCTGACATCGGGGGCGTCAAAAAATGTGTTTATGTTGTTATCAAATATATTGCTAATAGTGTTGCCGACATTATTCCACGAGCCGGGAGTGCCGATGGTGGTTCCATGCAATTGGTTGGTGGAAGTGATGGCTACAATTTCAATGGCATCGAACGGAGAACGCCAGGTGAAGTTGTCAGAACTGGCGAAAATGGTAATTACCCCGTTAACCGGAACAACATTATCAATCTCGATGTAATTACCATAAGTAAGCCCGGGCGGATAGGCGGTGGTATTCGTAGTGGCTATGCCGCCCTTAACGAACCCAGAGAAAGCCCCGCTGGCTTTGAGCGTGGCAGTGTAATATATGGTGCCGTTGACAATGTAGTTCGGCAGATAATCCGTATTGTTCGCCGGATGGACATTATCGCCGGCAGTGTAAAGATAAACTGTATAGGACGGTGCGATGAGGTTGCTGATGACATTGACCGCTGGCTGGTTCACCATGCAGTCATTATAGCCATCCAATAATGAACCATTCCCGCCATCCCCGGTGGATCCGCTGTGCCACTCGTATGTCATACCGGGGCCACTTCGGGTCAAAGTTGCTGAAACCGATCCATCGCTTGACAAAATAGTTCCGTTGGTAAAAGTTGAGATATCAATGTTAGTCCACCCGGAAATTGGAACCAGTCCCGCGCTGCCGCTGACGAGGTCGTTAGTGGAATTGCCCAAGAATTTTATCCCAAATGATTCGGCTCGCACGATGCCAATGCTGCCACACGCAAAAACCGCAAATAAAACGACAAATACTTTGAATAGGTGAGTTTTCATTTTAAATATATCATGGGACTCTACTGTCCCGTTAAGATTTTCCTGACAACGATTTCCGCTTGATAAAATCTATGCCCTCTCGCACTTTTCAATTTTCATTTTCAATGATGCGACAACTCTCCGAGGGTGTTCCACCGTCAACCGACGGTTTTTCACCTTATGAACGAAGGTCGCACCTTCTTCGCTCATCTCCTCGACTTCCTGCCCAAATACGAATTCGACAAGTGTGTCGCCCGTTACCAGGGAAACTTCCGCGCGCACAATCTGCCAAATTACAAACACTTCCTCGTGCTCACGTTTGCCTAACTGACGTGGCGCAAGAGTTTGCGCGGCATCGAAATCTTTCTAGCTTCCTTCGCCTCAAAACTCTACCACGCCCGCATCCGCAAACTCACCGCCCGCAGCCCTCTGGATGATGCCAATGAAAAACGCGCCCGGCGCAACTTTGCCGGCTTCGCCCAAGCCTTCATCCGGCAATCCGTCACACTTTAGCTCATGAGCCGTTTCGTTTTTAACTCCAATCCTCCGCCGCCGCATTCCGTTAATATCGAAAATCATCAACGCTTGCTTGGTTTTTAAGCGAGACAATTCTGATTTAATGACAACACAGCCATCCCACAGGATTTTTGAAAAAAGTGCTGGAACAATTTGTTTAGCCCTGCCACACGGCAGGGATGAATAAAAAACCAACTGTCCCAGCGC
>CAJAQO010000331.1 GCA_903944085.1 uncultured Verrucomicrobia subdivision 3 bacterium | reverse complement strand
TGCGGCGGGATTTTCAATGTGATGGAGCACTCCGAACTCGCACACTGCATCAAAGCTTTCATTCGGAAATGGCAACTGCAAGCCGCTGCCCATGACCAGTCTTTCTTTGGGTATTCCCTTTCCCTCCGCCGCTTGCAGCAGTGCTCCAACGGGTTCAATGCCGAAGACATCGAAACCGGCGTCCAATAAAACCTTGGTCGCTCTCCCGGTGCCGCAGCCAACGTCTAAAATGCGTTTCACTCCATGCCTTCGCATGAGGTCAATCATGTAAGCCAAGCCGACCGCATGTTCATCGTCCATTTTGACATGGGTATTGTCATACGCGGCGGCACTGCCGGTGTAATATTTAATCTGAGCCTCTGCGAGGCTCGCATTTTTTAGGGGTTCTTTCATAAAGTTTCCCCGTATATTCTGATTCGGCAATCCCTGACAGCAACCTACACGCAAGAACTCATGATTAATTCTTAGCGAAAGTCTTCCATGGCAAAGCGACAGTCTGACATCAAATCGAGGTCATGCCAGTTCGATGATCAACGTGCGGGTTGGTTGCGGAACTTTTTGTAGATGACGCGTATGGCTCGCAACGCAGGTTGTTCCACCAGAAAGGTCATCAAGGTCGCCAGCAGCAGTGCTGCGGCCATTGCCACCGCCACTTGCACCGGTCTGGGAGTCGTTGCCAGCGACCGCATTATCACAAAACCGATATTTTGATGCACTAGGTAAAGGCTGTAAGAAATGGTGCCAAGGAATACCAGCGGACGCACTGCAATCCAGCCAAGGCGTTGCCGGGACATCGCGTAGAACAGCGCAAAAAAGACCACCCCAAAAAGTCCGGCCCATAAACCTTTCACCGCAAATTGCGTGGCCAGGCAGCAAGCCAGCAAGACATGGCGGGCTGTCGTCGGTCCTTCAAACCGGAGGCGATAGCAAAGAATTCCGGCGAGGAACAAATGGGCATATTTTAGCAAAAAGAGGGCGGCCAGACCTTGGGGGATGGCATGATTGGTTTTTTTTGAAACCACAGCGGCGACAATTTGCAGCAACAACCACGGCAACACCAAACGCTCAATGTGTTTCATCATGCCCACCAGAAACAGGCCAAGCATTATGACATAAAATGTCAGCTCAATTACGAGTGACCAATAGACGTTGTCAACCCAGCGGACGTGCAAGGGTCCAGCCAGCATCGTCAGATTCACCAAGGCTTCCCGCCAGGAAACCGTGTCGGCCGATATCGGGGCAAGCCACATTACCGTCTGGGAAAACAACACTGCGACCCAAAACACCGGGAACAGCCGGGAGAAACGCGAAATGATAAAATCAAGTGCCGTGCGGGCACGCGACAACGTCATGAAAATCACGAATCCACTGATCATGAAAAAGAGGTTCACTGCCAGAACGCCATAGGGAATCCCTGGATCTACGCCGTATTGGTAAATCGTCGTGTAATGATAAACCATCACCGTCATGGCTGAAAACCCGCGCAGCACATCTAGTTCAGCGATCCGGGGGCTGGCGTTGCGCAGTGATTGTTCAGGTCTTGACATGATTCCAGCACCTGTGCCAAATCAGTTCCCGACTTCGTCAGAATTTAAGCCTTTGCTCCATCACCGCCAGGAATCGTTTTTGATAGGCTGTCAGAGATAATTCTTCCGCATGGAGGGCGGCGGCCTGGCCAAGCCGGATCAGCAGCGCCCGGTCATCATGCAACTGACGCAGCCGTCCTGCCATGGCCGGACAATCATAGATCGGCACAATGAAGCCATTCACGCCATCCCGCACCGTGCTGCCGGCATTGGGGGTGGTCACCACTGGCAGCCCGCAGGCTAGGGCCTCGTAAGTCACCGTGGCCGATCCTTCACAAATGGAAGGCAGGAAAAATACGTCCGCCCAGGCATAGTGCTGCAGGATATCATTGCGCGCCACCATCCCGGTTAGTTCCATGTGACGGTTCATTTCCGTCCTCGCCCCGTCCAGCAGCGAGACCGGTCCCACCCAGCGAAATTCTGCAGTGCCGCGCAATGCTTTGGCCACCTCCAAGACAGTGCCAGCGCCTTTGCGCAATCCCACTTGGCCCACCGTCAGCACGCGCAACGGTCCTTTGCTGCGTTCCCGGAGGTTCGGCGCGAAATGCGTATCCACGCCGTAGGGCACCACGACACAACGCTCCACCGGACCGCCACATTGCTGAATACCCGCGCGCACAAATTCGCTGCCGCAAACGATTAGGTCCGCCTGTTCCCACTCGTCCCGTTCACGATGTGCCAGTGCGGCGGCGGTTGCATTCTGCCCATGCTCCGGTTCCCAGCCGCCATAGCGAGCCCGTCCTTCCGCGAGCAAAGCTTCCTCGATGGTGCGCGGGACAATGGTTTGTTCCACCACCGTGAATAGACCGCGCTGGCGGGCGGCCGATAAAATTTCCAGGGCGGCGGTATTGAAGGCATAAACCGCCCGGGCATTTCCAAAGCCATCACGAACCACCTTTGCTCCAAATGCTTTTCCGGCCCAGAGATGGCTCTTGTCCATCGCTTCCGGACTGACCGCCCGCTTTCTGCGGGCGTAGTAGGCCACACCAAAAAACGGATAGGACTTGATGTGTTCATCGGGCAACCCGGCGGTGGCACGGCCCAGCAGACGGCGAATACCAGACGGAGCGCATTTTTCCGGAAGTGCGGCCAGGAGACGCGGCCAGCCGGCTTGTCCGGCGTAAATGTCCGTATAGAATCGCTCCAGCCATCCGGCGGCTTGGAGAAGACGCGGAACGGCATAGTGCATCCGGGCACCCAGTTGGCAGCAAATCCACATTTAAAAAAACTGAAACGCTGAAATCGGAAACAAAACCACAGACTACAGACTACGAGGGCTACGAGACCACAGACAGCGGAACATCAAAAGCTAAAATACTGCCCGGTGGGAAGTAAAAACGACCGTTTCCCGGGCCAAGGAAATCGGAGATCAAAAAACAGAGAGCCGGATCACGAACTTTATTATCAAAGTTGCACAAGTGGGTAACGGAGCACGGGCTTTAGCCCGCTTCATTGTTCCTCGTTAGACGGCTGGGGAAAGGTCCGCCAACTTTGGGTTTGCATGGTTTAACTCGCGTGAGCGCAGCGCACGAGTAAAGCTAAATTCAAAGTGGGCTTTTACGGGTTTATAGTCCTAGCTCGCAAATTGCTGGGAGGCAAAACCGAGACCGCTGGAAGTTTAGTCGTCCAGTTTGACGTTAAATGATTCCAATAAAAAGTGACAGATGCTCCCTGGGTTAAGGTAACAGGTGCCACTTGGCTTATTGAAGAGCTGAATAACGATATGGGCAGATTACTGGCTGCGTTAGTAACAATCATCGCCGCTCCCACTGGAATTTGCGACGGCATGGCATCGTCCAGACAATAAACCGAACCCGCATGCTCTTGGTTGACAAAGTGTCTCGCTCCAGTGGAATAGGAAATGTAGTTTGTGACGGTTGCATAATTATCAATCTGCTCGTAAGGAAATTTGTTGGACAAGTCATCAAGTGGCAATTGAGCAGGATAAGCTGCCAGACAGCCAATTCCGCCGCTGCCAAGATTAATTGCCGTATTGCCATACATGAATATATTTCCCGAAGTGGTGCCTCCATTGATGATATCGGAATTGCCGCTGCCACTGAAAAAATTGTTGGTCACATATAGATAACCACCCGAATACATCACGATCATAGTGCCAGAATTTGTAGCAACATTATTGATGAAAACAATGTTGCTGATAGAAGCGTTTCCTTGACTCCCGACACCGGCCAACAGTAATGCGTATCCTGAATTATAATAGTAGTTCCCGTTAATCGTGACGTTCTCTGCCGGACTGATACTAACCCCCCATTGCGACACTTGAAAAGTGTTGCTCTGGACAAGATAGGGCGCCTGCGGCAGATAGTTGGTATTGGCTCCGCTGATCGTCAGGCCGGAATAGCAGTTGGTGATGTAATTGTTAATAAAGTAACAGGGCAGGGACGAAACATGCTGTTCAAACTCCTCGACTAGCTCGACTGTGTTGAATGTGCATCCAGTTACGACGTGTGCGCCGACTTGCCAGTTCAATGCCGAAGCGTCACCGTCAATAAAATTGCAGTTCGTAATGCCGGTAAAGTTTGCCGATTGAAAGTCGTAGGTTGACTTCAACATCTCACCTCGCCAGTGCTGGATATTGCAGTTGACGAACACGGTATTGGTTGCCGGCGTGGTTGTGCCAGACAGAACTGCGTCATGCGTTATGTCCCAACCGTTGCCGTTATTATCTGCTGGCCATCCTGCATTATGTTGGTCGCCAATCGTCACACCGCCATCCATCGTCAGACTGTCAAAGGCGAGTGTTCCAATATAGTTCGACTCGCCGCCTGGCTCATAAAACATGACACCGCGAACCACGGCGGGATATGTTCGGAACGCTCCGCAGCCATAAAGAATGGTATTTGTTGCGCCCGCCCCAAGGAAATGCTGTCCATATTGATACAAAGTAACCGCCGGCGCAAAGTAGGGCCCGGTTGAACTATTGTAGTTGGTGTCCAATAGTGCGGGCGGGATCAGTAGATAGTTTCCGGATGGAATGTTGATGATGGAGTTGCTGGAGGCATTGACGCACGCCTGAAAGCCGGTGGCACATTCAGTCCCATAAAACGCATAGGTTAGGTTAGTAGTATTCTGACAGGCGCGATTGAGCACGAGGTTGGTCTGCTGCGACACGCTTTGGATGATGGCGATGTTGTCCTGAAACGCATTGGCTGAAGTGGCTCGCGGCCCGCCGCCGAAAATTTCAATGACCTTGCCGACATCGGCGCTGGAAAGCAGGTTGGTAGTCGTCACCGTGTATGAGTTGCTGACGCAGTTGACCGCAATCCAAGCCGCATCGCCGAACGCCCCGTAGTTGGTGACGTTCAGCGATTGCTGGGCCCGCCCGACAGACTCCTGCAATACGAGCATTAAGCCAGCGGCGATGCTGGTGCGGACCAACCTGTCGAATTTCCACTTTGGAATTTGGGAGAAATTCAATTTCAATATTATCATGCTTCAGCCAAGCAATTAGTATGCCGGCCAGCAGGACTGCAAAATCAGTTCGTTTAGTTGCTGTAAATTTATGGTTCCATACGCGGCGCGTCTCAAAAACGGACTTCCCCTTACAAAATGAAACCCAAAAACGACCAATGATATCGGAACCGCACCGCCGGAACCTTAAGCGTAAACCATGCCCCAAATATGGCAGGCTGTCAAATTTCGTAATTTTCATGGTTTAAATGAATTGCTTAGATTGCATTCTAGTCGGATCTGGTCGGGCTGAGTTGGCCAGTCTGATTTCCATTTTCACTTTCCCACTTTCTACTTTCGTGCGCCGCCGCCAGCCACCGATTGTCTTTTTTGGTGCGGCACCCGATTCAAAAAAGGACGCTCCACAATAAAGCTCAACCCATAAGCAATCAGCGTGGTGGTGGCAATGCTCCCAAATACCCAGC
>CAJAQO010000330.1 GCA_903944085.1 uncultured Verrucomicrobia subdivision 3 bacterium | reverse complement strand
GGAAGCACCGTGAGCCGGGTTGCCGCCGCCCCGCCGGGGCGGGTTCCACCCGGAATCTCGTTTCCGGGGGCGGCGCCGGCGGCTTGCCCCCGGCTAATTTCCTGGGCGCTTTCAGCGCCAGCCCAAACCCGTTGGCCCGCCTCATCAATTCCACCGAAAACAGCGAAGAACCGTCAATTTCCGCCCAATTGATTGGCGCACACAGTGTTGCATAGTTGATTACCAAGTCGTTGGCAGGCGTCGGCCAGCGAAAAGCAGCCGTTACCGAGCGCAAAGTAGCCGCTACTTTTCCAAAAGTAGCGACAGCTTTTCGCCGAGTAGCCGTTACTTTTTCAGAAGCAGCGGTCACTTTTCGCCAAGTAGCCGCTACTTTTTCAGAAGGAGCGGTCGCTTTTGGGAAAGTAGCCGTCACTTTTGGCGCGGCAGCCGTCGGCGGAGTCAAACTGGCGGAAGAATACGGCGACGCCGCAATCCATCATTTGGGAACGGCGCGCGGTTCGTTGGTCCCGGAGGTGAGCGTCTGCAAATGCGCGCTGGCCTGACGCCAAAGCGCCGAGCCAGCGGGAGTGTTGGTGAGGCAAAGCTGGAAGTAATGCACCGCCTGATTGGTGTCGAGGCGATGTTCCGCCACGGCAGCCAGCCCGTAACTGACCATGTCGGAATTTTTGCCGCTCTTTTCCAGTTCGCGGTATTCCCGCTCGGCCGCCGCGAAATCCTGGCTGAGCAGCCGGGCAAAGGCATGATTGATCCGCGCCGCCGGCAGGTTGGTCAGCACCAGCACATGATCCAGCACCAGCAGGGCGGCGGCGGCGCGACCGGTTTGAATCAGAATCAGCGCCTGACTGTTCAAACTCGGCACATCGTCGGGCGTCTTGGCCAATTGAGTTTCGACCAACGGCCACGCATCAGCAAAATCGCCAATTTCGACGTAGGCCTCAACCACGCGGTGCGCGATCTGCCCGTCGTCGGGATGCTGCGCCACCACCGCTTGCAGCGCCTGGCGGGCATTGACTGCATTGGATTGCGCGAGCCAGCAATAGGAATCCAGCAGCGCGAGATCCAAATCCAAGGCACTGTTCGCCGGCAGTTTCTTGGTTTCCACGCGCAGATGATCAATCAGCGGCCGGGCGCGGTCAGCCTGTTGGAGCCGGTTGTAAAGATCAGCCAGGGCGAATTCCGGGGCGAGCGTGTCGGCGACGAGCGTCCGCGTCCGTTCGAACTGTTCCGCCGCCTGCCATAACATGCCGGTCTGTTGAAACAGGGTGCCGAGCAGATAACAAAAGGTCGGTTCATCAAACGGGCCGCCGGTGTTCAGGATCTGGCTCAAGTGGTTCAATTTTCCCAACTGGTCGGCCGCCTTGGTCACATCCGCCAGCCCCATTTTATCTCCCGCTTGCAGCTTGGCGTTGCAGAACAAACTGGCCCGGGCGGATAAATTATTGGTGTTGAGTTGTTGCGCCTGATCAAACCGCAGCCGCGCCGCTGGCCACCGGCCTTGTTGTTGCAGCCGGACGCCCCAGGCATCGAGCGCCATCGAATACCATTCCGCGAGCACGCGATCTTGCACCTGCGACACGGGGCGGTAGCCAAATCGCTGCAGCCGCTTTTCCAAACCGCCGGGCCGCTGATCAGCGGACGGCACCAGCTCCGCCAAATCCCGATTCCAGAGCTCCGTCCAAAATTTTTCGTTCGCCTCGGTGGCGGCGGGCGACCACGCCGGAATCGCCAACGGATTTTTTCCGCGTCGCTTCATTTCGAAAATCAGGCCGGCGGGTTCCAGGTAAAACCGCTCAAAAAAAACACCGTAGCTCGGGTGCAGATAAAACAGGCGGTTGGTGGCGGCGACTTGTTCCAGCAGCCGCGTCGTTTCCAGCGGCGTAAGCTCATGCCGGGTCGCGTCGGTCAGCCAGCCGGGCTGACGGCGTTCCAGCCGGGCGCGATAAGCCACCGACGGCAACGCCCGCGTGTTCACGGCCAGCCAGTCCGCCGCGGCGGGGCGATGCGCCAGCGCGGCCTGAAACACAGCCAGCTTTTGCGGCTCGTCGCTCAACATCACGCCGCCGCCGGCGGGCAATGCTTTTGCGACTTGGTCGCCGAATTGTTGCAGCGGATGAAAATTCACCCGCCAGATGGCCGGGGCGTTTCTGACGACCAAAACCGTCAGAATCAGCGTGAGACCCAGTGCGGCACCAGGCACAGTCAATTGCCGCCAGGCGATGCCGCTTTGCCGGCGGCGGCGCTGAACCGCACTTTGGGAAATCAGCAGCAAGTTGCCCGCGAGAAAACCGGCGCCCAGCGCGTTCAAATAATCAAACGTCAACATGGGCATGCCAATCCCGGCCTGATGCTGCACGAGTTGCTGCGGCCCGGTGGCCGGATCGAGCGCCAGCCACACGCAGGCCAGCAGCAACAGTCCCCGCAGCCCGCGGTAAAGCCAGATTTGCAAACGATCCACTTGGGATAGGTTGTCCGTGCCTTCATCGCGCAGCCGCACCAGCAGCGGCAGCGTGGGCACCAGAAAACACAGCGCCACCGCGAAGGTCAGCAGCCGGTGCTCCCGCCAGAATTTATAGTAAAGCATCAGGCACAGGTTTTTGGTCTGCCGCAAACTGGCGAGCCACGCCTGGTCAAAAGTCCACGGCGAGTGCGGAGCCAGGCCGTTGGCCAGCGGCAACACGGCGTAGATTGAAAATGCCGCCAACCCGAGTCCGGCCAGCCGCAAAATAAAATTCAGCCGGAAGAAACGCCGCCCTTGCAGCCGCATCACCGCGACGACAAACAGCGGCAGCGCCAGCAGCATCAGCCAGTTTTCCGCCATGCCCAATCCCCAAACCACGACGGCGGCGTCAAGCCATCGGGCTTCCCGGCGGACGTGGTATTCGAGCAGCAACCACAAGGCGGTCGCCAGCAGCAGCAAGTCCAGCATTTCGCCGGAGCCGGCCGTCGCCTCCTGCCAGAAGCCAAATTCCAAACCGCACACGCCGCCGGCCGTCAAAAGCGGCAGGACGCAGGCCAAGCGGCTGGCGTTGTCCCATGGCCGATCCCACGGCAACAATTGAGTCGTGCGGGTCAGCAGCCCCACGACCAACGCGGCGAGCGACGCCGAAAATAATTTCAGAGCCAGCGGCACCCAGGCCGCCGGGAGCAGATGCAGCGGCAGCGTGAACAGCCAGAGCAGCGGCTGGCCGACGATCGGCGTGGTATCCCAGCCGGCGACTTTGGCGGCCAGCGGGAGATTCGTCAACGTCACGCCAACACCCGCCGTGCCGGCGTAAAGCACGAAGGCTCCGAGCGCGGCGAACAGCGGCAGTCGGCGGGTGGCATTGACCATGCCGCCATTGTGAAACATTGCCGGACCGATGCCAGAAAAATGGCGGCGGCACCGGCCGGGCGCGGAATGAATTGGCAATGTTCCGCCGATGCGTTAAAGTTCCGCCCTGACGCCGATGAACACGTTTCAAATCATCTTCACGCCGACCAGCGCCGCCGAACTGGCGCGGATGCCCAAGGAATTGCAGTTGCAAATTCTCGGCGATTTTCGCGGCCTGCCGCAGCACGTCATCGCCAGCGAACTCGAAGATTTCGGCAAGCTCGAAAGCGACGGCCACATCCTGCACCGCTTCCGCGTCGGCGATTACCGCGTCTATTTTGAACGTCATCAACTCGGCGTGCTCGTGCATCGCATCATGAGCCGGCACACGCTGAAAGATTTCTTTTTCCGCTCCGGCATCAAAGTGGGCGAAGATCAGGCGCTGCAGGAAAATCCAAAATTTTGGGAGCTCATCGAAGCCGCCAAAAGCTCGGAAGCCAAATAAAAATTTTGCCGCGCGATTTCGCTCGCGGCAATATTTGAGTTACGGCACGGAGCGGACCCGCCAGAAATTATTCGTCGCGACGTTAGGCGTGTTGGTGAAGTTCACCACGCCGCCCACGCCGGCGGGATTCGTCACTTGCGGCAGCCAGTGCGGTGGCACCAAAGTGAATGAACGATCCAGCGCGTAATTCGTGCCGGTGTTGCCCTCATAAATCAGCCTCACTTTGCCGCTGCTTAAAAGGTGGATGGCAATTTGATCATAACCCGTGAGGAAACCCACCAGCGGCTCCGGCCGATTGGTCTGGTTGTAAGTGCCGTCGCCCAACTGGCCATAACCGTTGTAGCCCATGCCCCACAAACTGCCGTCGGCCTGGATAAACAAGCTGTGGTTTTGTCCGCCCGCCACCGCCGTGACATTGTAAGGCACAATTTTTTCAGGCTGGTTCGTGTTGTTAAACGTGCCGTCGCCCAACTGGCCGGAACTGTTCAATCCCATCGCCCACAGGCTGCCGTCGCGCTTCACAAACAGGCTGTGATCGGCCCCGGCGGCAATCGCCACCACGTTGCTGGGCACGATCATTTCCGGCCGGAGGGCTGGATTAAGCGAGCCGTCGCCCAACTGGCCCTGACCGTTATAGCCCATGGCCCACAGGCTGCCGTCGGTTTTCAGCAGCAAGCTGTGCTGGTAGCCGGCGGCAATGGCCGTCACACCGTTGGTCAAAATCAGCACCGGCCGGTTGCTCTGATTATTGGAAGTGCCATTGCCCAACTGGCCGTAAGTGTTGTCGCCCATGCCCCACAAGCTGCCGTCGCTTTTGAGGAACAGACTGAAATAAGCGCCGGCGGCAATCGCCGTGACGCCGTTGGTGGTGGCAATTTTTTCAGGCCGGTTCGGGTTGTTGAGCGTGCCGTCGCCCAACTGGCCGTTGCCGTTATCACCCATGACCCACAGGCTGCCGTCGTTCTCCAGCAACAGGCTGTGATATTGGCCCGCCGCCACCGCCGTGACGCCGCTGGGCAAAATCTTCTGCGGCTGGTTGGTGCCGTAGGGGGAAATTGTATTATAAACGCCATTACCCAGCTCGCCATAATAATTAAAACCCATCGCCCACAGACTGCCGTCGCTTTTCACAAACAAGCTGTGGTAGGTGCCGCCGGAAATGGCGGTGACGTTGCCCGCCAAAATTTGCTCGGGATTGTTGATGTTGTTCGTCGTGCCATCGCCCAACTGGCCGTATTTATTGTAGCCCATGACCCACAAACTGCCGTCGCTTTTCAGGAACAGGCTGTGGCTTTGGCCGGCGGCGACGTTGGTCACCGTTTGCGCGCCGCTGGTGCCAGCCAGCGCCAGCAGGACCGCACCCAGCAGAGCAATTTGCATCAGAGTTCGTTTGGATTTCATGGGAAAAGCATGGCGATATTGTTGTCCCGCTGACGTTGCCGCACCATGCCGGGAAGGCAACGCTGCGGACGGGCGAACATGTCAATCGTGGTTCAATTCGACCGTGATTTCAAATTATTTGTTCCCCGCGCCGCTGGCGGGTCCGCTTGGCGAAAAATAGTTTGAACAAAATCCCGGCGGCCCGGTCTGATTAAATGTTAAGGTGATTGGGATTAGGTTGAAGAGCCTGACTTTTTATGGTTTTTTAGTCAGGCTCTTTTTCCTTTTCCACCGCCGACGGTTGACGGACTTCGTTTTCCCTGCGACCAGCCACATTCCATTCTTGCGCGACGCGTGTTCAACCGTAAAATAATTGCCGCTCATTATGAATTATAAAATTTCTCAACGCGCCGCGTCGCTGTCGCCGTCGCTCACCCTCGCCATTGACGCCAAAGCCAAAGCGATGAAAGCCGCCGGCGAAGATGTGGTCGGCTTCG
This sequence comes from uncultured Verrucomicrobia subdivision 3 bacterium, assembly GCA_903944085.1. Classification (GTDB taxonomy): domain Bacteria; phylum Verrucomicrobiota; class Verrucomicrobiia; order Limisphaerales; family UBA11358; genus UBA11358. The sequence continues at coordinate 2,710 of CAJAQO010000330.1, read as the reverse complement.
GTGCCGGCGAACCGGATTTCGACACGCCGCAGCACATCAAGGACGCCGCCGCCAAGGCGCTCGCCGCCGGTTTCACCAAATACACGCCCAGCAGCGGCATCCCGGAACTGCGCGAAGCCATCGCCGCCAAATTTCTGCGCGAGAACGGTCTCACTTACAAGCCGTCGCAAATCATCGTCTCGAACGGCGGCAAACATTCCTGCTACAACGTCATCCTCGCGACCTGCGAAGCCGGCGATGAGGTCATCATCCCCGCGCCGTATTGGTTGAGCTATCCCGAAATGGTGAAGCTCGCGGGCGCGAAGCCGGTCATCATTGAGACCACCGACAAAACCGAATTCAAGGTCACGCCTGCGCAACTGCGCGCCGCCATCACGCCGAACACGCGGCTGTTCATTTTGAATTCGCCGAGCAATCCGACCGGCAGCGTTTATTCGCCCGAAGAAGTGAAAGCGCTCGGCGATATTTGCGTGGAGAAAAACGTCCTCATCATGAGCGACGAAATTTACGAGCACCTGCTTTACGACGGCGCGAAAGTGAAGAGCGTCGCGAGTTTCTCCCAAGCGCATTACAACCACACGATCATCGTCCACGGCCTGGCGAAGGCGTATTCGATGACCGGCTGGCGGCTGGGTTTTCTTGCCGCGCCGGAGCCGATTGCCAAGGCCATTGACGCCGTGCAAAGCCACAGCACCAGCAACCCGACATCGTTCGCGCAAAAAGGCGGCGTCGCCGCGCTCACCGGTTCGCAGGAACATCTGCCCATCTGGCTCGCGGAATACGACAAGCGCCGCCGCTACGCGCACGCGAAGCTGAACACCATTCCCGGCATCACCTGTGTGAACGCCAAGGGCGCATTTTATCTCTTCCCGAATATTTCCGGCACCGGCCTCAAGTCCGCCGATTTCTGCGCGAAATTATTGGAGCAGGAAAAAGTCGCCGCCGTGCCCGGCATCGCCTTCGGTGCGGACGACTACATCCGCCTGAGCTACGCCACCAGCCTGGCGAACATCGAGAAGGGGCTGGACCGGATTGATAAATTCTGCCGGACGCTGGTGAAATAAATTTATTCGGTGAACCACAGAGGCCGCGAGCAATCGCGGCCTTTTTGCGTGGCCAGGCGGGCGCTGGCCCGCCGTTCGTTGCCATTTTTGCAAATCCCATGCTTGCCGCTGCGCGCGGACTGCCGCAAGCTTTCCGCGATGTCCGAACGACCGGTAACCAATTTGAACAAACCTGACGTGGCGCTGGAAATGACGCTGCGGCCCTCGCTCTTTTCCGATTTCACCGGCCAGCCGAAAGTGAAGGAACGGCTGGAAATCGCCGTCGAGGCCGCCCGGCGGCGCGGCGAGGCGCTGGATCATATTTTATTGTCCGGCCCGCCCGGCCTTGGCAAAACCACCATCGCCAACATTCTCGCCAAGGCGATGGGCGCGAGCGTCAAGGCCACCAGCGGCCCGACGATTGAAAAGGCCAGCGACCTCGCCGGCCTGCTCACGAATCTCGAAGAAGGCGACGTGCTGTTCATTGACGAAATCCATCGCCTGCAAAAAACCATCGAGGAATATCTGTATCCCGCGATGGAGGATTTCAAACTCGACATCATCATTGATCAGGGGCCGAATGCGCGCAGCGTGCGGCTGAATCTGCCGCGCTTCACGCTCATCGGCGCCACCACCCGCAGCGGCCTGCTCACCGCGCCGCTGCTGACGCGTTTCGGCATGCGCGAGCGGCTGGACTATTACTGCGCGGCGGACCTGGATAAAATTGTTTTACGCTCGGCAAATCTGCTGAACGTCGAAATTGATCCGGCGGGCGCGCATGAAATCGCCCGGCGCAGCCGGGGCACGCCGCGCATTGTGAACAATCTGCTGCGGCGCGTGCGCGATTACGCGCAGGTGCGGCACGACGGCCGCATCACGAAGGAAGTTGCCGACAAGGCGCTGGCGATGCTGGAGATCGACGAGAACGGCCTCGATGAAATGGACAAACGCATCCTCGAAGCCATCATCGTGAAATTCGGCGGCGGGCCGGTCGGCGTGAATTCCCTCGCCGTCGCCGTCGGCGAAGAACCGGACACGATTGAGGAAGTCTATGAGCCGTATCTCATCATGGAAGGCTATCTGAACCGCACCGCGCAAGGCCGCGTCGCCACCGAGTTGAGCTACCAGAAGCTGGGGTTGAAACCAGCAACGGGAAACCAGTCGAAATTATTTTGACGCGGCTGTGAAATTTCAGCGGCATGATCTGGCCGCCAGTAATTAAAATTGGTTTGGCCGTCACCGGCCGGCCTCGCGCCAGTCCAAAACTTTCAACTGCACCGTCGTCCGGCCGTTGAATTCATTCAGCGACGGGGCGAACGCCAGATCAAATTTTCCGGCCGGCAGCGAACCGTCGCCGGCGTTCCACCACACCGCCTCGTGCGTCACTGCGCCATCCGACACCCACATTTTGACGTGCTGTTTTTTTGCGCCCATCCGCTGCACCGGTTTTTTGTGCGCGAGATTTCGGGCGCAAAATTGCAGCGCCGGATTCCCCTGCCCGGTCGGTTTTAATTTATCCAGCTCCGCCAGCGCATCCAGGCTGATTTCATTTAATTGCACTTCCGCATCCAAGCGCAGCGGCGGCTGAAAATCCTCCGGCTTCAAACTGCGCCGCGCGAGGTCGTTCAGCCGCTGGCGGAACAAATCAATTTTGTCTGGCGCGATGG
>CAJAQO010000329.1 GCA_903944085.1 uncultured Verrucomicrobia subdivision 3 bacterium | reverse complement strand
TCTACAAATATGACAGCCCTACGGGCTTTGCGGTGGATTCCCTTTCGTGTGTTTTGTGTGTTTCGTGGTTAAAAATCCGGCCCCGGCCCGGCCATGCGGTGGCGGTTGGCCTTTTGCCCCGGTCCTTGCGTCCGGCCAGACCTTGCCGTCAGCCACCAGGCAAAAAACTTTTCACGCCAAGCCGCCAAGGCGCAAAGGCGCGACCAAAAACAATGCCACATAAGGAAGCCAGGAAGCCATGAGATTTTTTCGCTGATTCCTGGTTTCCTGGTTTCATAATAAAAAAACTCCGATTGCGGCTTGGCGGCTTGGCGTGGATTCCGTCCGCATTTTCAATCAGCTCTTCAGGAAATCGGGGCGGGCGTAGAAGGGCGGGCGTATCTTCGTCAGGTTGCGCAGGGATTGGTCGTCGGCCATCAGCATGGCGGGCACACATTCCATCTCCACCGGGGTGAGCGCCTTGGCGATCACGCCGACTTCGGACAGGAGACTTTTATCTTCCGGGTCGTCCATCAAGAGGCCGATCTCATAAACGGGACTGTCCGCCGGCTGGGGAGAATTGGTTTGCTGGCGGTAAATCCACACCGCCCGCACCGTGGGTTGCCTGCTGAAATAATCACGGAGCGGCACCAGATGTTGCTCCAGTTCGGCGGCGGGTTCGAAGACGGCCTTTTTGCGCGGTGATGGGTGGTCGTAATGCGGTTCGGGCCGGGAGAGGAGGATTTCCACCATGTCCGGGTCAAGATGATATTGACATTCCTTTAGTCCGCAGTTGATCCAGAGGTGGGCGTCGTATTGGCTCACGAGTTTCAGCAGTTGGTAGCCCGGCGCAGAAACGATCCGCATGGCTTGCGGGGAAATCTTCATTTGCGTGAATGCCGCCTGCGCGCGGCCCGCCGAGGTGTAAAGTCCAATGTAGGAATCCGTCGGCCCCTTGAAGATGCAGATGCCGGGATTCTGTCCGGGCGGCGCGACGAGGTCGCTGCCATCCAGCTCGGGATGATTTTGGATGATGATCCACAGCGGCGCGGCGGCGAGCGGCGTGTAGAAATTCCAGAGCGGGGTGTTGCGATCCGCCAGCAGGGTGCGGAGGACGATTTCCAGATTGTTCACCGGGGTGAAGGCTGACATATCGGAAAAAGTAGCGCGATTAAGCCGCGCGTCGAGCGTGAAAAGTCCGCCCGATTCCGGCCGGGCTGGCCAATCCGGCCCCGGCCCGGCCAGGCGTTGGTCGTTGGCCTTTTGCCCCGGTCCTTGCGTCCGGCCAGACCTTGCGGTCAGGGTGGTTTACAAAACCGGCGCCATCACGCCGCCGCGCTCGTCGTGCAGCCTGGCCGTGTCCAAGCCGTCCAGCACCAGCACGCCTTGCAGCGACGAAATCAAATCCGCCTGGCTCCACGTCCAGACGATTTCGCCCGCCGGATTGAATTCCAACAATTGCACGCCTGACTGGCCTAAGCCCGGTCCATGGCCCTGCCAGTTGGCGAGGACGAGGTTGCCATTTGGCAATAATTGAAACATGGCGTAGAAAAACGGCCGCACTTTTTCCGGCACGAATTCTTTGCCGCCGAACTTGCGAATAATTTTTCCCGAAGCATCCAACTCCACGACAAACGCGCCGTAGCCGGCGGTGACTATCAAATTTCCGTTCGGCAAGCGCAGTGATTTCCAGGCGTGATAAAATCCCGCCACCGGAAATTCGCGCAGGTATTTCCCGTCGCGCGAGCCTTCGCGGATGCGGTCGTTGCAACTCATCAAGTAAGTGTCGTCCTTCGTCTGCCGAATGAGCCGCACATAGTCGCCGGGGAAAAGCGCGCGATGAATTTCCCGGTCGTTCGCATCCAGTTCCAAAACGACGACGCCTTTTGTTCGTGGCAGGTCCACGCCGGCAATGATGGTGTGGCCGTTTGGCTGCCGGCGCACAGCGGTCACCCCTGCGAGCGACTTGAATTCCTTCACCAAGCGGCCAAGTGCGATGTCAAATTCGCTGTAGCCGTGATGATGGCCGACGAGGATTTTTCCGTCGCCGACAAGTTGCAGATCGCGCGCGGCCGGCTGGCCAATGGGCACGAGCCAGTTTTTCGACTGGTCACGCTCGGCAACGTGCAGCAACGTCGCGTGGCCCTCGTCAATCGCGATGAACTCATGCTGGCTGGCGGCATTCATTTTGCGAAGAACAAAACCACGGTCGAGCGCGGTGCGACGGGCAGCGGTGCGCCCAGTTGAATCGTCTTGCCGGAAATCAGTTCCTTCGCGCTGGCGATCTCTGCCGGCGTTTTCAACTCAAACGTCCGGTCGGTCGTCAGATTCATGCCGACCAGATAAGCGCCGTAGCGGAGCGTATAAAAATCGCCTTTGCCGGCATAAATGCTTTCGTCGCCGGGCTGGAACATTACGCCGTCGGGGATTTTTGCGATGGGCAGTTTTTCCCCCGCGTGCGCGGAATGCAGCTCGACCGGAAACTTGGGACCGCCGTTGGCAAACCCAAAATTGATATGGTCAGGCCGCGTGTAAAATTGTCCGCTGGGAGTGAACTGCGCCTCTTCGTGGACAACGGCGATGCGGTCAACCGTGGGCGTGGTGAAATGGACGCGGGCGAGAAAATTGACCGCATTGCGTGCGCGCCAGTAAAGCGAGGCGTAAAAAATTTCCTCGCCGTTCTTGATGGCCACCACGCCATCCTCTTCGTCGCTGAAAACGAAATCCGGTTGGCCTGGCGTCATCGGCAGTCGTCTCGCGCTCGGCGGCTGCGCCTTGATGAGTTCGTAATCGTCTGGCACTTCGAGCAGCCCGGCGGTGACGCGCAAATTATTCGCCTGCGCCATCTGGCGTTCGAGCGAAATAAAAAACTGTCCGTCGGCGAAGAGCTGCTGCGCGCACCCCACGGCATCCGCGGCCAGCGTCGCGGCGGCGGCGGCGAGCGGCGAGGCATCCCAGGTCGGCCGTTCAGCATACGCCACGTTGCCGGGATAATGGCCCGCGTCGCGCCAGCCAACGACCGCTTCGATGAGCATCGCACGGAAACCATTTTCATCCACGCCGGGATAACGGAAGAGCGCGCGGGTGGCGGCGATTTTTTCAAGCTGCGATTTGATTTTTTCATCGCCGGGCCGGCCGGGCGCGCGGCGCGTGGCGTTGTAAATCAAAGTTACCCAGTCCAGCACCTCGCCATAATAACCGACGTAGCCGAGTTCCTTCGTCAAATGCTTCGCCGTGAGCTGCCAGTAATTTGTGCCCATGCCCCAATTGCGGCTGCCGTCGCCCGGATCGCTGTCGCGCCACGGTTCCAGCGCGACGGCTTCGTAGAGGTAGCGGCGGACTTCCGCCTCGGACAACGCGTTCGCCGGATCAACCACTTCAAGCCCGCGATTGGACAAATAAATTTCCATGTCCGTGATCATCGTCTGGTTCGTGTAAAGCCGGCGATGTTTGCGATGCCAGTCGCGCCCGGCCACCAGCAACTGCGACCACGCGGTCCGCCGGAAAATTTTCTTGTCGCCGTCGGAAATTTCTGTGTCGAGCCAACCCTGCACCTCATCACCCAGTAAAGAAATCGCATGACCCGCCGGGCCGAACTCAAACCATTCCGGGTTGGGCGTCACGGGGTCGTGCTGCGCGAGCCGGGGATTTACCCGCCACGCGCCGAAAAGCGCGTCCATGCCCTTCACCACTTGCGCAACGACTTGGGGATTTTGAAATGCCGGCGTCCACTTCACAAAATACGCCCGCGCCAGAAATTCCATCTGCATTTCATCCAGCGGCTTTGCGGCCTTGAGCCAACGGGCCGCCTCGGCGTTGACGCGCGTTTTCAATTTGTCCAGCACCTCCACGCCGGGCGCGGTTCGCACCGGCGGATTTTTGGGAGCGGCGCCTTGCATTTCGGCGGCGGGCGGCGAGAAAAAGCCGTCCGTGTGCGAATAAATTTTGTAAATGCCGCGCGTCGGGGTGGTCATCGGCTTTTGAAATTGCGCGAATGTATTGCCGTAGCCCCACGTCGGGCCGCTGCTGCGGATTTCCAGGTTCAAATTCGTTTTTCCGCGCGTCATGGCCGGCGGCAGCGGCGTGGTGGCGTAAATGTAGCGACCGGGAAACGCTGCCTGCTCGCCGCCGATGTCGAGCAAATCAATATCGCCGAGATGCCGGTAGCCGACCTGCTTGCCGTCGCAAAACAAAATCAAATCATCCAGCGTTGCGTCCGAACCCCACAGGCGCACCGTGGCATAATTTTGTTTCACCGGATCAACCGCGAGCGTGAACGCCATCCGCCCGCCGTCCCAGTTTTCGACCGGTGGCGCGAGCAGCCGGCGCGCGGATTCGCCGAGAGCACCGGAAATTTTTTCGCTGCGCGTGTCCGCGAAGTGGTGGGCGGATTCGGAATTGGCGTCGCCAAATAGAAGCGTGTCCGTGATTTCAGCGGCGCCAGAACAATTGAGCAGGGCGAACAGCAGCACACCGCCGGACCAGGCAAAGCAATTGGATTTATTTTTCATTTCTCAATGTTGAAGGTCTGCTCCACCGGCTCGGCGGATTTTAATTTTGGTTCGAAATTGCGCCCATACTGCCACGCGACGACGGTGACCTTCAGCGGAAATTTTGCGCGCGGCGGAATTTTAGTCAGCCGCAGTTCGTCGCCATGGATTTCCGCCGGGCCTTCGCGGACAAAAAATTTCACCGGCACACCCGCGTCCGAGATCGCCGCCAGCTTGATTTTGGCGACAGACGATTTCACGTCCGCAATTTTCTGAAATGTGATGTGTTGCTCCACGCCCGCGTTCAAGCGGATGGGAATTTGCAGCAACGCCTGCTGCACCGCGCTTTTGAACTTCGCGTCGCCCGGAAGTTCGGCCAGCAGCCAAATGTCACCTGCGCGCCGGTCAAATGACAACGCTGAACGATTGAGGCTGACAGCAAACGTGTCCGCGCCAATCTGCTCCACCGGCCCGCTGATGCGGGAGATTTTTATCGAGCCGTTTGCCTGATGACCAAGCGGTGAACCAGCAGGCAGTCCGGTCCAGCGCGTGGTGTGCGGCGAGCCGCCATCCACAAAATCCAGATTTGTCGCGGCCACATGGAAACTGCGGCCGTCCGCATCCGGTTCAAATTTCAAGTTCACCTGCTGGTGCGTCGCGGTCTGCAAAACAATTTTCCCGTCCTGCACAAATCCATTGAGTTGCGGCGTCTTGCCGATTTGGTTGGCGCGATAATTTTGGATGGCCGCCGCGGTTTCGTTGTCAAATGCCCAGAACGCGTCGTTTTTATCGCCGGCGTATTTTGCAAACGGCGCGGGCGGGCCGGTTCGCGGCCGATTCAAATGCCAGCGTTCCACCAGCCAGCCAGCGCGGGGTTCAATTGGCTTCAAAACCGGCGGCTGTCCCCGAAGAACATTTTCCGGCCACCGTTGCTCAACCGATTTGCGAATGAACAGCGCAAGAAATTTGACCAAGTCGTCCGAATAATCGAAATGTCCGCGCCCCGGTTCGGCGAGCAGCGCAATGGGGGCCGCCGGATGCGCCGCGCGAAATTTCAGCGCCGGCGCGAGCCGCTCATCCATCCATTCATATTCACCCATGACCATCAAAGCGGGAATGCCGTCAATGTTGCGTCCGCCCCAATCCAGATTCGGCCGACCATTGCCGGTGAGTGTCGTTTGCGGCGCATCGCCGTGAACGGATAAAATCGCCAGCGTGCGTGCGGGATTCCACGCGGCGAAATTCCACGGCATCGAGGCGGACGCGGAATGGCCCATCGGAATCACCGGTGCAAGTTCCAATTCTCCATAACCCGAGGCTTGGGCAAGCGTTTTCAGCAGCGCGAAAAATTTCCGGTTCGTCGCGTCGTTGTTCGTTGCCACCTGCCAATAATCGAAGCAGGGCGCGACAAATATTTCCGCCAGGCCCAGCTTCGCCAGCTCCGCGCGGAATTTTGGATGCTGCAGAATTCCCTCCTCGATCATGTTGTTCTGCGCGAACACCACGGCGCGGATTTTTGTGCAGTTTTCCGGAATCCATAAAAACGCGCGCGGATGTGCGTTCGTGCCGCCTTTGTCGCTGCTGGCTGAAATTTCCGCCGCCCATTGCCAGACCGCCTCGGCCCGCGCCGTCAGGCACGCGCTCAACGCCAGCAGGACAAACCAGTCGGCTCGCAATTTCATGGTTGTTTGAAAGTTTGCGGGCTGCGGGCAAGCCATGCAAAGGCCAAGCTGGTTTCCCTGTAAACCTTTTGGCGATACTGGAGAAACGGCGGGGAGTCGTTTTTCATAAGGCTGAAATGCTGTCCGAAAGTTGAAATCTTCTAAAATGCCATGCGGCGATGTGAGTTTTCAACGGCGCATCCGGCGCGTCCGCAAAATTTTTCACGCCACGAAACTGATCGGGGCTGATGACCTGCCAGTCACCCAAATAATAATGATGCGGGCCAAAACCGTTGAACGAGTTTGGCACGAGCCGGATTTTCAGGCGATGTTTTCCGGCGGAGAGCTGGTTCGCAAATTTGATTTCTCCATGTGGCCGCCCAGACCAGCCAAAGTTTTTTCCGTCCACGTTCAAATGAACCGCGTCGGCCTCGACGCCGTTGAATCGTAAAACAGAAATGGCTTCAGAAAATTCCACCTCGGCGTTTGCCGTCAGTTCAGTTTGTAAAAAGGGAAATCCGTCGGCGACCAAATTGCGCGCCAAACCATTTCTCGCCGGTCTCACGCTGAATGGGCCGTTGGTCCGAAGGTTGTGATTCGGGCCGGCGACGAACGGTGTCTGGCTCTGGATGCGAAAAAGACCTTTTAGCCACACGAACGGGCGCTCAGTTTTTTGGGCGGGGTGAAATCGGATCAAATTCGCACCCGATAATTCTGCTCCCGAAAATGTGGCAGCCGAACCTTCGCCGGAATTTTCCAGCGGCAGACTTTTGCCATTGACGATGAGCGAAGAAATGTCGTCGGCAAAAACCAGTTGCAACGCGACGCTGTCCAGCTCGTCCGCAGCCTGAAAGCGCGCCGTGAACGCGCCGTTTGCTGCCGGCGCGGATTCAAGCAGCAGCGAGTTTAGCGGATGTGTTTCGAGCGGCCCGTTGATGGCCCAGAAAGCGTGGAAGCGCGGTTTCATGACCCAAGGATTCCCGGTGGCTACGGATAAGTCAGCCGGAAAAACACGCTGGCGTTGGTGGTGACGACGGGGAGCAAAACCTGGTTCGTCGCGCCGGAGTTGGCAACGACGGACCAATTTGTGCCGAGGCCGGTGTTCAGCAAATTGGTCTGCGTTTGCAATTTCCAACCGAGGTGGTCGGTCGGCCAAATGAATTGCATTTGATTGGAGGCACACGCGATGCCGAGCGACGGCGGCAAGAGTGAAAGGGGACGGACGCTGACGGGATTGGAATTCGTGCTTTCGCCAAAATAATTCGTGCCACTGACGACAAAATAATAAAGCGCGCCGTTGGCGAGGCCGGTGTTGGTGAACGCGAGGCTGGCCGCATTGGTGGCAACAAACGCAAAGGGACCGCCGCTGGAATAGCTGCGCTTCAAATTGTAACCGGTCGCGTTCGTCGCCGCGCTCCAGCTCAAGAGCGCAGACGAATCCCCCGCGACAGCAATCAACGGCGACGGCGTGCCCGGCAGCGCGGGCCAGAGGCCGGTCACGGTCACGTTGTCAAAAACGGCGGTGTCGAGAAAACCGTTGTTGCGCGAGCAGACGGCAAAACCGACGAGCAGCGTGTTGCTCATCGTAATGCTGGCGGAGTTCAGCGCGCTCCAATTCGTGCCGTCGAGCGAGACGGAGCCGGTGAACTGATTTCCTGCGCGGTTGAGTTTCAGCCATTCAGGCATGACGCCGGTGATGTTCGTCGTGCCGCTGCTCGTGCCATTGCCGCCGGTGGCGCTGCGATAAATCATGTAATTGTTCGTCGTGCCGTCGCACATCACGAAGGCGTGTTTGGAGCCGAGCGCAAGCGATTCGCGCATCGTGAGACCGGTCTTGTCCAGGCCGCTGTAATTGGTCCGGGCGGCAAAGCGCGCAGTAATCGTGCCGTCGCCGGTCAGGCTGACATACGCGAAACCAAAAGCGTCCGCCGAACTGCCGCCGTAGTCGAGGCCGGCGCCATGCACGGTGAACACGCCGCTGGAATAAGTTGCATTGCCCGGCAGCGTTGGATAACCGGCGTCCGAATAATTCCATAATGACGGCGGCGCGGGCAAAGTTGTCGCGCTCGCCTGCGCGGAAATTGCGCTCGCGCCGATACTGTTCGTGGCGGTGACGACGTAGTAATAAGTTGTGTTCGGTGTCAATCCGGTGTCGGCGTAGGTGAGAAAAATTGTGCCAACGTCGTTTGCCAAGGTTGTGTAAGTCCCGCCGTTGGAAGTTGAGCGCTTGATGGAATAGCTCGTCGCACCGGGAACCGAATTCCACGCGAGATCAATGCGAACGTGCGAAGTCGCGCTGGCAACCAAACTGGCAGGTGCCACCGGCGCGGTGGACGACGGATACGCGGTGGCCAAACCGGAGTTCACGGTTTCACCAAAGGCGTTCGTGGCGGAAACTTTGTAAAAATACAGCACGTTGTTCGACGGCGTGTTGTCGGTGAAAATTGTCGTGGTGATGGCTGCCGTCAGATTCGTGTAAGGCCCGCCGGGCAAGATTGCGCGTTTCACAAAATAAGCCGTCGCGTTGGAGGCGGAATTCCAGATCAGCTCCACCTGCGCGTTGCTCCACGTCGCCGTGAGCCCGGAAGGCATGATGGGCAGGCCGGGCGTTCGCGGCGGCAGCGCGCAAACAAGCGTGCCGAACGCGATGTGGTCGCGGTCGTAACCTTCCGGTCGTTCCTGCGCGACGGCGTTGGCGGTCCACGGCGCGGCGAGGCCGATCAAGGTTTCATACGGAGCCAGCGCCTGTTCCCAAAGCGGATACCAAGTGCCGAGATTGGCGATGGCGTTGGTCGTTTGCGAAATGAGTCCGCTGTTGGCCGGGCCGTCGCATTGCGTGCCGGCGATGTAAGGCGCGAGCACATTCGTCAAGCCGGCCAGCCCGCCGTTGGTCGTGTTGTTCGCGTTGAAGTAGGCGAGATACTCGTGCGCGGTCAGCAACCGGTTGTTAAGAAAAGTCCACAGGTCAATGCCCTGGCACCACGCGGTCCACTCGGCCTGGATCAGGTCGTCGAGCGCGAGACCCCAGTGGCCGATGTCGCGATCCGATTCGTCCGTCCAGCCGGCGGGATTGATGTAATTCACGATACCCAAGTCGCACTCGGTCGGCGCGCCGAATTTGATGCAATTCATCGCCTCGTTAAACAGCGCCGGGTCTTCCAGGAAAACGCCGGCCGCCATCGCGCTGGCCGCGCCGCACTGGCCCCAGTTGCCGCCGCCATACATCCGGTTTTGCGGGACGATGACGGTGCGGATGAAATTGCTGCAAGTATTTATTTCCGGCTGCGACCACGGCGCGCCGGTGTAGCGAATCAATTCGGCGGCGGTGACGAATTTAAATCCCTGCAAGCCGCAGGCGAGCCGCGTGTCCGAACCGGTCGCGCTGGTGCAGGTCGTGGACCACGCGTCGAGAATTTGAATCGCTTTGGTCGCGTTCGCCGGATTGCCGGTGAGATACCAGAGCAGCGCGTTTTGATATGCGCCGGCGCAGTCGTCCTGAAACGCCGTCGGCAACGTGCCCGTGATCGCATCGCGATAAATCGTGTTGACCGGCCCTTCCATCGCGTAGGCCGAGGACGAATGGGAATCGGCGAGCATGTTTGTGTAGCCCATGAACCAAGGATAAGTTGTCGCCAAAACATTTGTGCGCATCCGCTCCAGGTCGGCAATCGTGTGCATGACTCCCGGATGAACAAAATTTCCGGCATAAGGCGTGGCGCGGACTTCAAAAGAATTTCCCGTCAACCCGTTCGTCAACGCTGCGCTGACGACGTAATAATATGTCACGCCGTTCGTCACGCTGGTGTCGGTGAAAGTGATTCCCGTCAGAGAATTCGTGGACGTGTAAGGTCCACCCACCGTGAGGCCGCGCTTGAGAAAATAATTGGTCGCACCGCTCTCTGCGGACCAGCGCAACGTGACTTGCGCATTTCCCGGATACGCGACAATGCCTACGGGCGCATTGAGGTTGGCGGAAATGTAAATGATTTGCAGCGCGTTCGCGCTGGTCGCGCTGCCGTTGGTGAGGAATTGAAAACTCCAGTTCGTATCCGTGCCGGCGACCAGCGCGAGGCCGTTGGTCAGCAGCGTGCCGTCCCAGGTCATCAGCGTCCACGCGCCGGCGTTCGTCGCGCCATGGAAGCCGAGTTCGAGTTTTGAACCCGGCATAAAAATCACGTTGCCGTGGTTGTAAGGCCCGGAACCGCTGACCAGGTTGGCGACGTAAATCGAGCCGAGCGATCCGTTCGTGACATAGGCCGCGAGCGTGCTGCCGGAACTTTGCACCCAGAAACCATCGTCGGCGGCATTGTCCGTGCCGATGTTGGCCACGCCGCCGCCATCCACTTCAAAACGGCCCGTGCCGCTGTTCACGCCGAGCACGATGCCGGTGCGCGTGCGAAATTCACCGCCGGACAAAAATAAATTTCCCGACGCGCCGCTGCCATCGCCGAGCGCGAGGCTGATGGCCGGAATGCCCGCGACGGTTTGGTTGCGTGACACATCCAACAATCCGCCCGCGACGTTGATGGTGCCGCTGGCATTGGCATTGAAGCCAGCCTCGACATAGCCGCCGCAAAGGAACGTGCCGTTGTTGATGGTGAACGTGCCGGTGCTGCCGCTGCTGCTGCCCACCGTGGATCGCGTGCCCACGGTGATGGTATCAAGCGTGCCGTTGGTGATGAGCAACTCGCCGCTGGCGCTGTTGCCGACGTTAAGGGTGCCGATGTTGGTCGAGGCGGCGCCGAAGATCGCGCGGTTCGCGCCGGCGAGATTGATCTGCGCGGTATCGGCGGAACCGGGCAGCAGGCCGCCAGTCCAGTTGGCGGCATTCATCCAGTTGTTGTTCCCCGCGCCATTGTTCCAGCCAATGCTCGCCACCGACACGAATGAAGAATGAAAAATGATGAAAGAAGAAAAAAAAGTCGCCAGCCTCACGCGCCGGACATTTTTCAATTTTTCATTCTTCATTCTGCCTTCTTCATTTAAAAGTCACCACCAGGTCTCGCTCTTGTGGAGTTCACGGTCCAGCGCTTCCATCAAATAATAGTCGCCCCAGCTCATGTAGGCGTTCTGCGCCGAACCGGGGCCGTCGGCGCCGACTTGTCCGTCGCGCAAAATACCGGGACAGGTTTCGTCGAAATTCAAATTTTTGTCTGCACATAGATTTTGCAGCAACGATTCTTTCATTCGGGAAATTTGGGCGTCCGCCGCGCCGAGTTTTTCCAGTTCCTGATAGCCGCAAACCACGACCGCCGCCGCCGAGCTGTCGCGCAAACTTTTTTCACCGATGCACAATTTGAAATCCCACACGGGCAAGTCGTCGCCGTTCAATTCCTGGTTGAACTTCCGCGCGAGGCGCCGCGCGGCGTCGAGATAATTTTTGTCGCCGGTGTAACGGTAGCTGAGGGCAAATCCATAAATGGCCCAGCCGGTGCCGCGCGCCCAATGCGAATCCACCGCGCGGCCGCAATAATTATCCCCGCCGAGCGGCTGGCCGGTTTTCAAATCGAAGCGATACGCGTGAAACACCGAGTCGTCCGGGCGGATGAAGTATTTCAGGGTGTTGTCCGCCTGGCGCACCGCCGCGTCGTGAAACTTTTTGTCGCCGGATTCGCGGCTGGCCCAATAGAGCAGCGGCAGATTCATCATGCAGTCAATGATCGCCATGTTGTCGTGCTCGGTCGTGCCGAGTTGCCCCCACGCGCGGATGAAACCGCCCTTTTGATTGAACCGCAAATAAAGCGCCTCCGCCGCCGCGAGGCCGGTTTCGCGGTGCGATTGGTCGCCGGTCAATTTGTAAAGCGCGATGGAATAGAGCGAATACAAAAAGCCCATGTCGTGATGCGAATGGAATTTCGGATTGAGCGCTTTTTCGCGGTAAGCCGGCGCGAGGCGGAGCAACTGGCGGAGAAAAAATTCATCCTCGGTTTCGCGCCAGGCGATGAGCGCCATGCCGGTGAAAAACGAGGAAGTCCAGTTGCCGATTTCGTTGAAGCCTTCCGGGTGCGCAAAATAATTGCCGTCCACCGCCCACGGCGCGGCTTTCGGCTCGGCGGCGAGTTGTTGAATGTTGGCGCGGGTTTTTCGCACGCAGAGGTCAAAGGCGCGCTGGAGTGAGGCGGCGGCTTTGCCGCTGGCCATAACGGCTGGTTCTTTACCAAGATGGTCAATTTTCATTTAAAGTTGTTTCGGTCGGCATTCGCAATCACCCCGTTCAAGCCGGCAATGAATTGCGACTGAAAACCGCCGTGAAATCCGGCGCATGTGTATCCTGTATTCGAAGGGGGCAACGTTTTATGGCTGGAAACGGCCGGGAGAAAAAATTCTCCTGGCCGCAACCCCAGATCAAACTCACGGATAAACCAAACGATAAAACACCGTCGCGTTCACCGGATTGATCGGGAACGATTCGTTTGTCACGCCGGTCGAGCCGCTGATGGTGAACCACGCGTTGGTCGCCGGATTCAAACCGGCATTCAAGCTGTTCGTCTGTGCCAGCAGCCGCCAGCCGCGATGATCGCCCGGCCAGGACAAGTTCAGTGTGCTGCCGGAAACCGAGAACGCGATCGGCACCGGAATGGTGCTGACCAGCAGCGGCGCGTTGGTGACAACCAGATCCACCGACAGATTGGCCACGTCGTTGGACAGATAACCGCCAACGCCCGCCGGCAGGCTGACCAGATTCAGCGCGGGATAGCCATCGCCGCCAATCGTGCCGGTGTAAGTGATCAACGGAAACGTGCCGACTGCCCAGTTGGTGCCGTTCACACCAAGATTGACGGTGCCCGTGACGGAAAAATTCGTGGCCAGCACCGGAGCCGTCGCCGGGTTGCCGTTGTTAGTAAGGACAAGGCTCCAGGTGGAATTGGCGAGGCTTAACGAAGACACGCCGCCGCCCGATGAACTGATATTTGCGGTGGTGACATTCGCGTTGGTGATGTTCAACGTGCCATAAGCCGGGCTGGCCGTGAGCGTGACCGGGCCCAGTCTGGCCGTGCCGCCGTTGAGGTTCAACGTGCTGCCGCTGACGGAGGCGTTGGCATTGTTGTTGCGCAGCACGGAGAGGCTGGTGACTTGCGCGTCCAGGGTGCCGGTGTCAAACGAGAAGGTGTTCAAATACGCGCCGGCATTGTTGTAATCGCCAATGGTCAGCGTGCTCAACAACAGGTCCACCTGATGGCCGGTGAAATCCACTGTGTTCGTGATACCCGCGCCAGTGCCGGTGGTCGGGTTCACGCCCACGTTGAAAACCGCGCGGGAAACCCCGTCGAAGGCACGCAGGCGCAGGCCACCGGTGCTGGTGGCAAAGTGAACATAGCTGCCGTCGCGTCCGCCGCCGCCCGCGTAATTGGTATTCACATTAAACACGTTGGTGCCCGCGCCCAATTCCAGTTCCGGCACCAACTGGCGCCCGCCCGCGCCGACCATGAGGGTGCCGGCGGTAATGGAATTGGAAACCGACGCCAGAATAAACTGGTTGACCACCGTCGCGCCATTGGGCGGGCCAGGATTGCCGTCGAGCGTGCCCAGGTTGAGCGTGCCGTTGGTTCCCAGATTGGCAATGAAGTTGTCCAAGCCGCTGAAGTCCACCAGCACATTGTCCGGGTTGACACCGGAACCGGTGTTGCCCAGACCGATTTGGAATACGCCGCCGTTGGTGACGACGGTCAAAGAATCACCCGCGCCGGAAACCGGCAGCGCAACGGACGCGCCAACGGGGCCGGAGTTGCCGACGTAAACATTGCCGGCGATGGTAAGCGTCTGGCCGCTGCCGCCGAAACTGATGGTATCGCCGGAACTGTTGTTGCCGCCGGCGATGAGGCCGGCCAGAACGGGATTGCCGGCGTTGAAATTGGCCGAGCCGACGTCGGCTGCGCCATTGGTGCTGCCAAGCGTCAGAGCACTGGCAGGCGGATAATTCGCGGCGTTTGCCGTCAGCGAGCCGCTGCCGAGCACCACGGTCGGGCCGGTGTAGGTGTTCGCACCCGCCAGCGTCACATAGGCACTGTTGAGAAGCGTCAGCCCGCCGGGGCCGGAAATATTGTCGTTAAACGTGCCGCCCGAGCCGAACGCCAGCGTGCCGTTGTCCGAAATGTTGCCGGATGGCGGGAAGGCATTGTCAAATTCCAGCGTGCCGCCATTGGTGATGAGCGAACCACCGGAGTAAGTGATGTTGCCGCTGCTCAAAATGACATGGCCCGCGCTGTTGATGCCAAACGCGCCGTTGCCGGTGACATCGCCGGAAACCGTGATGGTGCCCGTCGGACCGAGCGCGAGCGTGCCCGCGTTCACCGCGATGCTGCCGCCGACATTGCCGACGCCGGTCAGCGTGACCGCGTCGGTGCTATTCTTGACCAGCGAGCCGGAGCCACCAATAACGTTGGCAATGGTCACATTGTCGCTGCGATTAAAGATGACCTGGCCGGAGTTGGCGACGCTGGCTGCGCCGAGGCTGCCGGAAGTGCCGCCGTTGCCGATGGCCAGCGCGCCGTTGAGGACAGTGATGGTGCCGGAGAGCATGTTCGTGTTCGCCAACGTGAGCGTGCCGGGGCCGTCCTTCAAGAAACTGCCGCTGCCGTTGAGCGAACCGGGGCCGCTGAAAATATAATTATCATTGGTGTTAATCACGCTGATGCCTTTGGGCGTGACCGTCGCCGCGAGGTTGACGGCCGCCGCGCCGGTGTCGTTGAAGATGACGAACGGCCCGCTGCCGGCGGTTTCAGTATAGGCCGTGGGGGTCGCGAGGTTGAGCCAGTCGGTCGGGCCGCCGATGGTCCAATTGCCGGGACCCTGCCAGACGAGCGCGGGAACATTGGTCACCACGATGTCAATCGAGGCATTGGCCGTGTTGTTGGAAAGGTAGGCCTTGACGCCCGTCGCCGCCGACAGGTTCAAGCCGGCAAAACCATTCAGGCCACCAATCGAGGTGCTGCCGTTGAATTTTATCAGCGGGAACTGGCCGATGGTGGGATTGGCCGTGGTAAAACTCAACGTGTTGTTCGTGCCGTCCACGTTCAACACCGAGGTGTAAATCGAGGCTTCCGTCCCGTTCTGCTGGAGCGGCGCGGTGATGGTGCAGTTCGTGAGATTGAGCGAATTGAGATAGTTGCCGCTGGCGGAAGTGTTGAGCTGGCCGAGCACCACGAGACTGGCATTGGTCACATAAACGTCGCCGGAACCGACGACGTTGCTGACCGTAAGGGTGCCGCCATTGTCGCCCGCCGCCAACTCGCCGTTCAAGGTAATGATATTTGGCGCGTTCGGAATAATTATTCCCTTGCCGCCAAGAACCGCGCCGGCGTTCACCACATAATTGCTGCCGCCCGTGTGCTGGCCGTCCACCAGCAGCGTGCCGGCATTAATGGTGGTGATGCCGTTGTAGCTGTTTGTGCCGCTTAAAGTAAGCGTCGTGCCGGCGGTGTTTTTGGTCAGGTGCAACGTGCCGTTTGACACCGTGATCGAGCCGCTGAACGAACTGTTATTGTTGACCGCAAGAATGGTGGAAACAAGCGTGCCATTTTCACCGTGCGTGATGGTTCCGGCACCGGTCAGAAAGCCGATGGTTTCCGTGTAACCGGTTCCAGCCTGGTCGTTGCGCCCGTTGATGTCCCAAACCCCGCCGGCATTGACCGTCATCGAAGCTCCGGAACTGTAACAGTTGTTCTGCCAGGTGAGAATCGAGCCGCCGGAGTTAACCGTCCAAGTCTGGACCGCACCAAAGGCGCTGGCCGAATTGGGAGTCAACAAACCCGCATTCACCACGATATTGGACACGTTGGCGCCACGTTCAAAGGAAGCGCGGCCCGTGCCAGTCTTGGTCAGTGTGAAATTATTTGTGGTGCTCGTCATATAGCCCAACAGCACGGAATAAGTGAAATTGGAGCCATCCACACGGATGCTGCTGTTGCCCGCCAGCGCGATGGCCGGAAACGCCGCGCTGCTGTTGGCCGAGATGCCGCTGTCATTGACCGTGCTCAAGCCCCAGCGGGTGCTGCTGGTGTTGGTCGCGGGATTGGCATAAATCGCGCCCAACGTGCCGCCGGCGCCGGCCCCGCTGATCAAGAGATATTTGTTGTTGACCGCAATGCCCGGCATCACCTGCAACGTCGCGCCATTCGTCACGCTCACGATGTTCGTCCCATCTTGGTTGCCGGCGATGCCGAACGTGGCGTTGCCGCATTGCAGGACGCCGTTGGACACGATGACCGTGCCGTTCAAAAACCCCGCCCCATTCGTATTGGCGTTGTTCAAGAGCAACGTGCCCGCGCCCGTTTTAATAAATCCATTCGTGCCGAAAATCGGGGCGTTGAACGTGACGAGCTGATTGCTGACATTGATAACCGGTTGACCGGTGCTGGTGGCCAACGTGATGGCGTTCGTCGTCGGCAGCGTGGCGTTGGTGGAACTGGCGTTCACCAGCCAGTTCGTCGGCGCACCATTGGCAAACAGCAAAGTGCCAATCGTCTGCGGCGCGTCCAGCGTCACCGTGCTGCTGACGTTGGTAAAAGTGAGCGTGCTGAAGTCGGCGATGCCGTCCATGTTGGTGGCGATGAGGCCGCCCTGCCAGTTGGCCGCTTTGAGCCAACTGCCCGCAGCGGTGCTGTTCGTGGCGGTGAGCACGAGGTTGGTCCAAGTGCCGTTGGTGGCCGCGGCGGACGCCGCGGCGGCGAGCAGCGCGACCGTCATCGCGGTTCGCACGGCGCGGCTCCAGTTTTTGGTTGTCGTTTTCATTGGCTTTCTTTGGTTTGGGGTTGCGCCCAGCGGCGACGCACAGGTCGGCAAAGGCCACATGGGTTTGTGCTTTTACTTTCCGCGCGTCTGGGTGGATTTACAACCACAAAAAAGGTTTACCAGTAAACCTTGTGTCTTCATTGGCATATGCAACGAATTAAAAAGTATTATGACGGTTTTGCCGGCGGCATGGATCTGCCGTCCCGCCAGCGGCTTTCAATCAGAATGCGGGATGGGTTGGCCGGTTCGCCGCGTTCGTTCAAGTTGATCTGCGAGACGAGCATCTCCACGGCCATGCGCCCGATGGCTTCCGAATGCTGGTCAATGCCCGCATCCACCGGCACGTCCAGACTGGTGCCGGCCACGGCAAGGTCTCTCGGGATCCGCTGGCCGAGCTGGCCGAGCATGTCGGGCAGGGAACTGACGGAGGTCAGCACCGCATCCGGCTGGTGTTTGCGGAGCCATTGATGGAGCCGTCGTGCGCCATTGGCGGTCTTAGTCACATAAAACTTTTCTTCCGTCAGCAACGGCGGCAGCACGGCCAAATCGTAAAATTTTTGCGCGGCTGAAAATCCGCCAATGAAATTTCCCCCCAGGCGCCGGTCTTGATCTTCGGGAATCACCAACCCGATGCGCTGATAGCCAAGCTCGCTGATTCGGCGCATCGCCATCAACACGGCGCGCAATTGGTCAGCCGTTACCAGATGTGAATCGGGGTTTGGCACCGAAAGACCAAAGCGAATCACGGAAAATTTCGACCAGTCGAAATCGCCCCAGTCCGGCGCGGCGGGATGCGGCGGAATCAACACGCCGCGAATTCCGCGCGTCAGGAGAATCTGCTCAAACCGTCTGGCCGAAAATTCCGGCAGCCAGCAGATTTCCTCCAGCCGAAAGCCATAGCGGCGGGCCGCTGCTTGCGCCCCCAGCCAATAGGCATCAAACTCCCGATGTGCCCCGCGCAATTTATCCGGCTGCTCCCAGTGATTAATCCAAGCAATGGCGTTCTGCAATCTGGTTGGATGCATTTGCGCCCGATAGGAGGCCAGCGCCGTTAACATGGGATCTGGAACGTAGCCCATTTCGTCGGCAATCCGCCTGACTTGTTTGCGTCTGGCTTCCGAAATGCGGTGGTGATTCCTTAAAGCCAGGGCCACGGTCGAATGCGACACCCCCGCCTTTTTGGCGATATCGTAAACCGTAACACGTTTGGAAAGCATTAACGGGTGGATAACAAACCCCGGCTGACTTTCCAAGCGAAAGACGCCGTAGAAACCGTTTTTCGCCAACGAATAGATGAGTTAAAAGACACCGTCGGGACGCCGGATGAGACCAGGAAGGTGAGTTTTTGGACAGCCCGGGATTAGCCCGATTATCCACGATGGTTTTGTGACCCGACGCGGTGCAGAACCAATAGAATCAACCACTGGGGAAATTGCCCCCATTCGCTCATTTAATTCCTCATCCACGGAGACACCCTGTGACGCGCATAAAATGTTCGAACCGAATTTTGGCAGCGATCCCTGCATAAAAACTTGGGGAGAGCGGCGGGCGGGCCAATTATTTCAGCCACCGATGAAACCCGGATGAAACGCGGATTTTTGTCGCGGAGCGACATTCGGAAATTAGCCCGGCACGAGGTGCCGGGTTGCGGTGACAAATGGAATCGTCCTGAAAGGACGGTGGCATCCGGCGTCCTTTCAGGGCGCGTGGTTTTTGCGGCAGCTTACCAGCCACTCCGTAGCTGGCTCATTTCCGGTGGTCGCTCCGCGACCGGAGCGGTGGGGCGGGGGACGGAAGCGAAGGCACGGCGTAGCCCCACCGAAAGGACGGCCGCGAGGCGGTTTTTGCCAAAAAGCGGGCATTTTGACCCAAACCACCCCGTCCAGCACCCTTGCTGGTCAAGGACAGCATCCTTGCTGGGAGGTCACACCACCCTTGCTGGACGTGAACCTCACCCTTGCTGGTTGAAGGCAGCACCCATGGTGAGAGGTCTCAGCAAGGGTAAGGTTCAAGCCCGGCACCCTTGCTTATCGCCAACAGCATCCTTGCCGAGAGGTCGCAGCACCCTTGCTGGACTCGAACAGCACCCTTGCTGGGCAGGCACAGCAAGGATGAGGTGCAAGCCCAGCACCCATGCCGGGAGGCTTCCTCACCCTTGCTTGCCGTGAAGCAGCCCCCAAGACGCGAAAGCACGGCGCAGCACCACGGAAAGGGGTGGGTGCGAGGCGCGCGGATGGAAAACCGGCACGCAAATTCGCAATGAGAAATCCCAACGGGATTTAATCATTCAGCCCGGCGTTGGCCGACGGAGTCGGCCTACGCTGGGTGGACGGGCGCACGCAAAACAACCCTGAAAGGGTTGAATCCATCAGACGGCACGGTGATGCAACCCCGTTGGGGTTGTGATTTTGTTTGGACGCTGAACTAGGGTAGCGCGTGCCGCGCAACCCCGGGCTGAAGGATGGAATCCCGTTGGGATTCCCAGAGCAAAGCGCCGTTAGGCGCGACATATTTGTAGAACACGATTCGCAAAATGAAAAAGCCCCGTCTGGGGCGGCATAAATATTTAACGCCAAAACGCAAAGTCGCCAAGGCGCAAGGCATTGGATTGGTCATCCCACGGTTTCTTTGCGTCTTTGCGCCTTTGCGTTAATTCCGATGCCGCCGATGCCGCTCCTGACGGAGCTGGGAAATTATTTTAGGCTGGGTTCTACAAAGATACCGCGCCTACGGCGCTGGACGAAGTGCCGCTGTGGGGCACAAATTCTCCATAAAACATTCCCCGCACATCAAATCAGCCTCGTCTGGCTTGCACCAATTCCGGCCGATCTTCCAACATGACAAATCCATGATACCCGGATATTCAGGGTAAAGTGTCCTTGCCTTGTAGATAACTTGTTCAACCGAGGCTTCCGTGGAAGTGGTAAGTTTAAGCCGAGCAAAAACCCGGCGAATATGCACGTCAGCCGAGATGTCAATTGAGTAATGGTCAGCAAATGGAATGTTGAAATCACGGGCGAGTATGTTGGCAGCCATCGTCGCAATTTTTGGGCCGATTCCATCAAATTCCAGAAAACGATAAACTACCTCTGCGCTCGAAGGATTACCTTTCCAGATAAGACTGGCATCATCCGCGTATTGATTGCCAATACGTTGAATCGCCAAGTGGAAATTCGTGCTCATCTGTTTTACTAAACGATGAAGAGATTGAGCTGGCTTTGGGGGCGACATGATGTTCCGCACGTCTAACTCTGACAGTTTTTTCAACCGATCCATCGAGAACTCGCCTAGTTCCTGTAAGAAACGATAAGGAATAATCCATGCCTTTTCCGCTGAAATCTGGCGATCCATCACACAAGCAAGAACGAAAGCATGAGGATGTTTGTCGAGGTCTTTAAGTAGTGCATCGGCTTCGGGGTTTCCAGTGAATGAATCCGACAGTTCAATTTTTCCTCGTTCAACGAGTCTGTCGCGAATGGCTATTATATTCATATATCTGTGCTCAATCTGTGTTTCATCTGTGGCTAAAAACTTCCCAGCGCCTTCTCAATCCGCGCCAGGACGCGTTCCTTGCCGAGAACTTGGAGCAGGTGGTAGAGGCTCGGGCCGGAGGTTTTGCCGGTCACGGCCAGGCGGCACGGATGCACCAGGAGGCCGGCTTTTACGCCAAGCGTCTTGGCGGTTTCCTTGAGCGCGGCTTCCAGGCTCTCGGCGTTGAACGCAGGGGCATGGGTGAACGCGTCGCGGAGCTTTTCCAAGCGCGGTTTATTCTCCGGCACGAAATCTTTTTTGACGGCTTCGGCGTCGTATTCAATTTTGTCGGTGAAATAAAATCCGGCGTAGCTCGGCAGTTCGCTGAAGGTTTTGAACTTTCCCTTGCAGGTGTCGAGCGCGGCCTTGACGTAGCCGAGCGGAAAATGATTCGTATCCACGCCGGCCTTGGCGAAGGTGTGGACGGCGAGTTCGTAAAACCGGTCGGGCGCGAGTTCGCGGGCGTATTCGCCCTGGAGCCACAAAAGTTTTTCGTAATCGAACCGCGCGTTGTGCTTGAGGATTTGCGGCAGGTCAAAGCGTTCGATGGTTTCGGCCAGCGACATTTTCTCGCGGTTTTCCTTGGGCGACCAGCCGAGGAGGCTGATGTAATTGGTGACGGCTTCGGGCAGAAAGCCGCCTTCGGTGTAACTGGTGAGGGACGCGCCTTGGTCGCGCTTGCTCATCTTGGAACCGTCCTTGTTCAAGATCAGCGGAATATGCGCGTAATGCGGCGGCTGGACGCCGAACGCTTTGAAGAGCGCAATGTGCTTGGTGGTGTTGATCAAATGATCTTCGCCGCGGATGACGTGGGTGATGTTCATTTCCAAATCGTCAATGACATTGACGAGATGGAACACCGGCTGGCCGTCGGAGCGCATGATGACAAAATCGGGATCGGCTTCTTCGCGGTCGGTGAGGTCGCGGCGGATTTCGCCTTTGATAAGATCTTGAATGACGGCGGTCTCGCGCGGCATCTTGAACTTGACGGCACCTTCATGTTCGTAAGCGAGGCCACGTGACAAAAGTCCTTCGACGCGGCGCTGATAATTTTCCTTCCGCTGCGATTGGAAATAGGGGCCGCAATCACCCTTGCTCGCGCCGGTGGCGTCGCCGGTGAGCGGGCCTTCATCCCAGTCGAGGCCGAGCCAGCGCAGGCCGTTGAGGATGACATCCACGGCTTCCTGCGAATTGCGCGCGGCATCGGTGTCTTCGATGCGCAGGACGAACGTGCCGCCGGTGTGCCGGGCGTAAAGCCAGTTGAACAAAGCGGTGCGCGCACCACCGATGTGGAGGTAGCCGGTGGGCGAAGGAGCAAAACGGACACGAGTTTTCATGGATTGATTTTAACCACGCCGCGCGCGGATGCACACGGAATTTTTGCAGGCGGAACATTTACGGTGGCGGAATTGCCCTAAAATTTTTGGTCCCAACGACCCTTGTTTTTGAACGGCGGCGCAGCAGTTTGCCATCAGGAGTTTTAACCGAAATCGCGATTATGATCGCCACTCAAATTCGCCAAAAAAATTCCATGCTTTATTTTGCGTCCGCCCCGTCGGCACGATTGCGCCGGATGAAATTCAGGCGGAGGACCCGCCGCGCAATTCATTGCCAAGATCAAGCGCCGCGACAAGGCGTTTCAGCGCGAGCTGGCTCGCTCGAAAGGAAGTGCAAACGCCGATGGATGGCGGCGCTTTGACGCGGCGGCGCGGCCAAAAAAATTGCTTCGCCCACTTGACAGAAACGGAAACAGGCCGATGTTCTGGGTGGCTGGCATGGACGTGAATGCAGTTGGCAGTTGTCCGAGGTTGATACGCCCACGCCAGCCAATTCTTTTACCCGCCAGGTTTGGGCTTGCAGCGTTTCGCCGGCAGTTGACACCGTTTGCAACTCGCGCGAGGCTGTGGTGTTCAATCAATGTATGTATGAATTTATGAAAACAATGAACACAAAAAAAATAATCGCGGCCTTGGCCGCCACCAGTTTGGTTTTATCGGCCGCCACGGTGCGGGCACAGGATTCCACCGCCACCGTCACGGTGCCGCCAGCCATAGTAAACGCGTCTGCACCGCCGCTGGCTTACGGCGTGTCGCAAATTCTCCAGCTCGCGCAGGCGAAAGTCGGCGATGACACGATCATCGCCTACATTAAGAGTTCCGGCAACAGTTACGGGCTGAACGCGGACCAGATTATTTACCTGCAACAGCAGGGCGTTTCCGGCCCCGTCATCACGACCATGTTGAACCAGCCCAAACCCGGCGTGGCGGCAAGCATCGTGAGCGCGCCCGCACCCGCGCCTGCGATGATCAGCCCGGAGCCGGTCGCGACCGCTACCGTGGACCCCACGGTGACGTATGTGCAAACGGTGCCGGCGACAACCTATTATTATCAGCCTTATTACTACCCGGCTTATGATTACTATGGTTACGGGTATTATCCGGGCGTTTCGCTGTCCTTTGGCTGGGGCGGTTATTGGGGACACGGTTATGGTTATTATGGCGGGCACGGCGGCGGTGGTTACGGCGGGAGCGGGCATGGCGGCGGTGGTTACGGCGGCGGCCATGGCGGTGGCGGGCATGGTGGCGGACACCATTGAGATTTTTTCCGCAACGGTTGAAACGGAATTTGCCGGATGTTAAAACGGCGAATTCCGTTTTTTTGTCATTCCACTCCACCGTCGGCGATCCTTTTGGAGTTAGTGAGTTTTAAAATTTGATCTC
Source organism: uncultured Verrucomicrobia subdivision 3 bacterium (assembly GCA_903944085.1). Classification (GTDB taxonomy): domain Bacteria; phylum Verrucomicrobiota; class Verrucomicrobiia; order Limisphaerales; family UBA11358; genus UBA11358. Next base: position 13,632 of record CAJAQO010000329.1, on the reverse strand, counting down.
CAGCGCCGCGCCTAAGCCGCCGTTCATTTCGTGGTAGGCGGGCGTGAACGGGTCGCTGGACTGCTTGCGATTGTAACTATAAAAGGCGCGCAGGCTGACGTTTTTATTGAAATAATACGCCGCCGACAACCCGAAGCTTTGCAGATAATCGTTGCGGTCGGAGGTAGTCAGCGTGTCGTGCTGGTAATAAGAATACTGAAACCGGTAAAACGGCTGGAAGACAAGCCACCGCGTCGCCTGCCAGGTAAAAGTGAGGCTGACGACGTTGTCCAAGCGGTCATTGATGTCCGAGCGGCTGCCGAACACGCGGGGCACTTCCGTGAGGTGATAATCCACCAGATCGCCGACCGCAAAAATCATCCGGTCGTTGAGCGGAATCAATCGCTGCATGCCGAGATTGGGCATGAACTCGCGGTAGGTTTCGTCGTAATTTTCCTGATTGACCAGGCGCGTCAGATTCACGCCCACGCCGAGCTGCCATTTGTCGAGGTCATATTTGCCGTTGACGAAAAAAGTCTGCGCGTTGAAGTCGAGCGGCGCGAGGCGGTTGTCGCCGTAATTATACCACTGGCTCGCGACGCCGATGGAGCCGGAAAATTTGCCCGGCCCCAATTCAAACGCCGGCGGCGCGAACGCGGCCTGCACGGTGTTGACAAAAACCGCGCTGGCGATGGCGTTGGGCGCCGTCGCAAAATTGGCGTTGTCGCTGAAGAAAACCTGGCTGTCGAAGAGGAGGTCAAAATATGTGCGGCGCGGATTCCGCCGCAGAATGCGCTGCGGTCCGACATCCGTGTTTTCGCCCTGATATAATTCCGGAGCGTTTGTGCCGGCGGCCAAGGCCGGCATGGCGGCGGGAAACTGCCGGGAAAGCTGGTTGTTTTGCAATTGCTGAACGGCGGCGGGCTGCGGGTGCAGCGACACGAGGCCGCCGAGCGCAAAGGCAAGCAAAACGCCGGTTCGGGTGGGAGTCATGGAATCAAGTTTGGAAAATCAATGGAGTGTGGTCACGGTGATGCCATTGTTGATGTAATTTTGGGCGAGGCCGCCTTTGTAGGTGACATTCTCGATGAAATTCACATAGCCCGAACGCGACGAGCCGAGGTTGAGCAATCCCATAAGACTTTTCAGCGTGACGATGCCGGAGCCAAAATTCACATCGCTCAAGTTGAGCGTGTTGGCCGCCAGATTGACCGCAGCAAACGCGCTGAAGTCCGCGTTGTTGACAGTGATCAGATTGGGCGCGGTGAAATTGGCCGTCGCGCCGCTGCCGGTCGCGGTCAAAGCCTGTCCGCTGCCGTCCAGCAAAATGCCATCGCCGGAGTTTACCGTGAGATAATGCGTCGTGATGGTCGTGCCCGTAATCGTCGTCGAACCGGAACTCGAAATCAGCGATACCCCGCCAGCGCCGGCGTCGGTCTCAATTGTGGAACCCGTCACGTTGAGCGCGCCGACCGTGGTGGCCGCCAGCACGCTGGGCGCATTGATCGTGGTGTTGTTAAAAGTCAGCGGCGCGTTGCCGGTGCCCTCCACCGTGACGGCGGCGGAGTTGATGGTGGCGTTGTTGAAGTTGATTGCGCCCGGCGCGCTGAAAATCGCCAGGTTCTTCGCATCAATCGTCGTCGTATCAAAAGCAAGGTTTCTCTGCGCCATGAACATCGCGCCGGAGCCGATGAGATGGGCATCGGTCGCGGAAATGTCGTTGCCGGCGCTGACGGTCAACAAGCTGCCGGCATTGACCAGCGCGCCGTTTTTGAACACCACGTCGCCGCCGGAATTCAGGTCCAGGCTGTTGACGGAATTTTCCGGGCTGCCGCCGTCATTGTTGACAAAATTGAACAGCGTCACGCCATCCAAAGTCAAGGTGGCGGGAGCCGAGAGCAGAAAATTATAAACCTCGGCGCGCACCGTGATGCCCGGTGCCAGCAGCAATTGATTGCCGGCGATCAGCGAAAGATTGCCCAGCGGCGAAAGCCCGCTGAACGTCACCGCACCTTCGAGCGACAGGTTGTTCACCGCGACCAGGTCAAAGGTGGCCAAGTTGGCGTAAGGACTCAAATCCACGGTGAGCGAGTCCAACCCGGCTACCGGCGGATTGACAAAAATGTTCCGGGCGAGAAAACCGGCAAAAGGCTCACCGCTTAAAAAAACACCGCCGGCGGACGAAATCGCTGGATCGGCAAACACATGGTTCGGCGGCGTCGGGATGGACGCGTCGGTCAACGAAGGTTGGCTGATGGTCGCATCGGAACTGATCGCCGCCGCCAGGAGCGGATTTTGATTGTGCAGATTCACCGTGTTCGGATCCAGCACCGCGACTTGGTTGGGACTGGCATCGTTGCCGGCATACAAGCCGGTGTCGGTGACTTTGCCCGACTGGATAAGCTTCTGCTGCTTCTCAATTTGGTTTTGAATAAGCGGCAGCGAATCCAGCGGCTGGTTGAAGCCTTTTACCAGCAGACTGCTCCGCGTCAATTCATCGAGCCGGAAAATAATGATGGGCGCGAGCTGGCCGCCGCCCGGTAGAATGAACGTCATCTGGCCGGGATTCAGCCGCTGTTTCAGTCCGTTTAAAAATTTCACTTCCACTGCACCTTCCAGGTCGAGAACTTTCAAGCCCCCGTTTGGCGTCGTGGCGACAATCAGCGTGGTGCCCAGCACGGAAGCTGTCGCCGAGCCGGTGTGGATGGTGCCGCCGCCCTTGCCGTGCGGCGCATGAAACAACAAGCTGCCCTGCTTCAGATCAATTGTGCGGTTCGCCGGATCGAAGGAAAACATCGTGTTGGCGCCGACCCGCGTGATGGTTTCATCCGGTGCCACCAATTCCGCGCGCGAGGCAGTGCCGGTGCGCAAAATGTCCGGCATGGAAAAAATGTCGTTCACGACGGCGATTTTCTTCGACTGGTCGCCGGCGGAAATGATCTGCACCTCGTTGACGACTTGTGTGACCTTGGATTGCTTCAGGTCAATCGCGCGGCCAGTGGAAACGGTGAAAACAAAACCGAAACCCAGCCAAAGCGCCACCAGTTTTTTCATAACATTCCTTTGGGTAACAACAGCACTCCAACAACCAGTAATTTACTAAATTAACCGGACTGTTGGGTCAAATCTTATCTGCACAGAAAACTGCCGGCGTCCGCAGCGCAGAATGGCCTGCGCGACCGACTCCGCTACTTGTCCGCCAGCGTGAACGAGCCGTCCCAGTTTTCCGGCGGCGGCGTTTCGAGGCCGGCCGCGCATTGGAGCAAATACATTTCGCAGAGATAGTCGGCCATGCCAATTTCGTGGCTGGCAATTTCAAACTGCCGCGCGGCGTCGGCAAATTTTCGGGCGCGATAAAGTTTGATGCCCTCGTGATATTTCGCCAACCATGCTGGCGGCGGCAGGGAGCGGTCGCTTAAAACGGTGAATGTTTCCACGGGCTTCGTTTTGCCTTTGAACGCGACGGCACCGACGCTGCGATAAACAAAATGTTCGCGCGTCAGCTTTTCCACCTGCTCACCGACCAGAATGTCCGTGTGAAATTGTTTCGTCGCGCTTTCCAGTCGGGCGGCCAGGTTCACACCATCGCCGAGCACCGTGAGTTCGGTCCGTTCCTTTGAGCCGATATTGCCATAAACAACTTCGCCGTGGTTCACGCCAATGCCGGTGGCTAGGACGAGCCGGTCCGGGTTGTCTTTCCACAGGCCATTTAGCTTTGCCAGTCCGCGCCGCATTTCCAAGGCGGCGGCGACCGCGCGGCGGGCGTCCATCTCGTTGCCATGCGTGTGCGTGTCGCCCCAAGCGGCCATGAGGGCATCGCCGATGAACTTTTGCAGCGTGCCGCTGTGCCGCTCCTGAATGATGTCCACCATTTCGGCGAAATATTCGTTGAGCTGGGCGACCAGCTTGGCGGCGTCGGTTTTTTCCGTCATCGTGGTAAAACCGCGGATGTCGCTGAACAGAATCGTCACCGGCTTTTTGATGCCGCGCAAAGAATCTTCCACCGAACGCGTGTCTTCCAGAATCACCTTGGCCACATTTTTCGAAACATACCGGTTGAAAATGTGGCGGTAACGCCGCCGCTCCAACTGTTCCAGCGCGTATTCGAAAATGATCCCGAATGAACCGGTCGCCACCAGGCAGAGCAGCGGTGTCAGCAGCGGGATGACCAGATTGCTTTGGGTGAAAGCGAACTGGCAGCCCACGACGAGCGCCACCGTTGAGCCGACGAGCAGCAGGCCTTTGAGCAAGGCTTGAGGCACGCCGAGGCAGATCAGCAGCGCCAGCGCCACCGCGCCGAGGGCGAGCCGGAAATTCGTGGTTTCCGAAGTCTCGGCCAGCCAGTGACCTTGCAGCAAGGCGGCCAGCATCTGCGCCTGAATTTCCGGCCCGGGCGTTTCGCCAAACGGCGTGGCGTGAACGTCATGAAAAATTTCCGCCATCGGACCGACAATGACAATTTTGTTGCTGAACGTGGTGCTGGGTTTTTTCCAAAGCCGGTCCACAAATAAATTCTCCACCGGCAGCGCGCGGTAGGTTCCTTTTGGGCCTTGAAAATTGATGAAGCTTAATTGATCCGGCGAGGGCGTGGCGATTTTGCCCTGGAATTTTTCAGCGGCGCGCGCGGTGATGTGCGTGAGCTCATCGGGAATGTGTCCGGCGCTGATTTCTTTTTTAAGATACGCCGCGATCCGGGGATCAAGATTCGGCAGCTCCAAAGTTTCCCGTTCCACCGACGTTTGGTAACGCGCGCGGCGGACGGTTTCATCACTGTCCGTCCAAATGTTGACAAGGCCGGCAACCGATTCGGTTCCGGGCCGGAGCAACCGTTCGTTTGGCGGAACCAGTTTTTTAGTTTTGCTGTCGAGGCCTTGCTCATCCGAGAACATTTCGCCGATGACAACGTGGTCCTTGTATTTTTCCAGCGCGCTGGCAAAGACCTCGTCGCCCTCCATTCCGCTGGCGAAAACAAAATCAAACATCACCACCTTCGCGCCCGCAGCCATGAGCTTTTCCAGAATCGCGGCATACACGGAACGGTCCCACGGCCACGGCTGCTGCATTTTTCGAAGCGTCGGCGAGGCGGCGATTTCTTCCGTCGCCAAAGTGTCCAGTTTGAACGACGTGGTGCCGAGGCCGATGAGCTTGATGCGCGGGTCGGACAAACTGCCGCCGCCGAAACGATAGCTGTAATCCGTCAACGAGCCTTCGGCTTTTTGCCAGAGATAAGTGTCCGTGAACCACTCCTTGTGCGTGAGCCAGAACACCAGCACGCCGACGGCGACGACAATCCACTTCGGGCGGAGGATGAGAAATTTGAACATGCGTTGCAAAATCCGGGGGTTAATTCGCAAGCGGCGGCCCCGAATTCAAGCAATAAAAAGCCGGGCGCCGGCCGCCGCGCGCGCCGGTCATGGAATTGTCACTTCTGTTTTACGGCGGGAGCCGTTATTTTTGCGCCGTGAAAAAAACAATTTTCCTGGCCGCGCTGGTTTTGGCGCTGGCGGCAGGCCGTGCGCTGGCGGAGCAGATTCTCTTCGCCGAAAATTTTTCGGCCGGTCGCGTGAGCGGTTGGGAAAACGTCGCTTTTTTCAAGAAACTCACGGACTACACGGTTGTTCCCGACGGCACAAATTTTATCCTGCGCGGCACGGCGGACCATTCCTGCTCCGCCTTCAGTCGAAAATTGAACTTTGCGCCGCCGGCGCGGCTGACGCTGCGTTGGCGCTGGAAAATTGACGGCGTGAATACCAACGGCTCGGAGCGGGAGCTGAAAAAGTTCGACCACGCGGCGCGGGTGTTCGTGGGATTTGACACGTTCATCGGGCCGCCGCGCACGCTGAATTATCTGTGGGCGAATGTGGAGCCGGCCGGCACGGTGCTGGCACATCCCAAATCCGGCCGCGCGCAGCTTTTCATTTTGGAATCCGGCGGGGCGCAGGCCGGGCAATGGCTGGCCGAGGAACGCGACGTGACGGCCGACTGGAAAAAAGTTTTTCCCGGCCAGCCCATGTCGAAAATCGTGGGCATCGGCGTGATGACCGACAGCGACAGTTTGGGCCAGAAGCTGACCGGTAGCTACGCGGACCTTGCGTTGTTCGGCGAATGAAAAAGAGCGCCCCGTTGCCGGAGCGCTCTTTGCGGAAAGTAATGGAAATTACTTGGTGCCGAGGATCGCGTCTTTCGCGGCCTTGGCGACGCGGAACTTCACGACGCGCTTGGCCTTGATCTGGATCTGTTCGCCGGTCTTGGGATTGCGGCCGATGCGGGCGGCGCGGTTCTTCAGGACGAGCTTGCCGATGCCGGGCAGCGTGAACGTGTCTTTCGCGTGCTTGTAGGCGAGCGCGGCGATGTGGTCGAGGATTTCCACGGCCTGTTTCTTGGACAGACCGTTTTTCTCCGCGACGAGCGCGGCGATTTGAGCTTTGGAGAGTGCTTTTGCCATATTTGTTGTCTTGGTTGTTTGTTTGTTGTTGTTTGTTTAGTCCGAAATTGTCACCAGACTTGAGTCGAGTAAAAATCCAATGGGCGCTTCGTGCAAGCGAAAAAATCAAAAAAAAAGCGGTTTTTTTGATTGCCAAACCGCCGCAAGGCTTGACTTCGCGGGGCAATTTCCGACCATGCACCCGTGGCGCTCTTCACCATCCAGAACGAATTCCGCTATGAAATCGTCCGCAAAATTTTTGAGGGCGGCATGGGAATCGTGTATGAAGCCGAGCAGCGCGGCGCGCGCGAATTCGTCAAGCGCGTCGCCATCAAAATCATCCGGCCCAATTTCGCGAGCCAGAAGATGTTCATCGAAAATTTCGTCGGCGAGGCCAAGCTCGTCGCGGACTTGATTCACACGAACATTGTCCAGACTTACCAACTCGGCGAGACGAACGGCATCGCGTTCATCGCCATGGAACTGATTCGCGGGGTGAATCTCGAACAATTCACCCACCAGCTCGCGGACAAACGCAAGACCTTGCCCAAGGAGCTCGCGGTGTTCATCACCAGCCGCATCGCGCGCGGCCTCGCCTACGCGCATGCCAAGACGGACAAAAACAACAGGCCGATGGGCATTGTCCATCGCGACGTGAGTTTCAAAAATATCATGATCGCGTTTGAGGGCGACGTGAAGCTGACGGATTTTGGCATCGCCAAAGCCAAGGGTTTTCTCACCGACCAGGAAGGCGAAGTCGTCGCCGGCAAGCCGGATTACATGAGTCCCGAGCAGGCGGATTTTCAGATCACCGACAAGCGTTCGGACATTTTTTCCGCCGGCGTCGTGCTCGCGCACCTGCTGCTCGGCCGGAATATTTTCAAGGGCGCGACCGCCGAGGAATCGCGCAACCGCATCCTCAACCAGCCGATTCCCGATTTTCGCATCCTCGATCCGCGGATTGACGACAAGCTCAACGACATTCTGCATCACTGCCTCGTGCATGACCCGAACCGCCGTTACGCCACCGCCGACCAGTTGATGTATGATTTGGAATTTTACATCTACGGCACCGGCTACGGCCCCACCAACGAGACGCTCGGCAAATTCATCCGCGAACTGTTCGGCCAGGAAGCGCCGAAGGCTTTGCCGGCCGATCCGCAGTTCAAAACCATCGTTCTGGAAGAAACGGCGCGGCTGAACAAGCAGGAGACTTGAGCGCATGAAACGCGCCGCCGCGTCCATCGTCAAACTGGGGCTGATCCAAACTTCCGTCGCCGCCAGCCCGAAAACGAATCTTCAGAAAACCCTCGCGCTGGTCGAACGCGCCGCCAAGTCCGGCGCGAAAATCATCTGCACGCAGGAACTTTTCCGCTCGCAGTATTTTTGCCAGAGCGAAGACCACGCGAATTTCAAGCTCGCCGAAAAAATTCCCGGCCCCAGCACCGCCGCTTTTTGCCAGCTCGCCAAAAAACTCAAAGTCGTCATCATCGCCTCGCTGTTCGAGAAGCGCGCGGCCGGCATTTATCACAACACCGCCGCCGTCATTGACGCCGACGGTTCGCTGCTCGGCAGCTATCGCAAGATGCACATTCCCGACGACCCGTTGTTTTACGAGAAATTTTATTTCACGCCCGGCGACCTCGGCTTCCAAGCGTGGCCGACCAAATACGCCAAGATTGGCGTGCTGATTTGCTGGGACCAATGGTATCCCGAAGCCGCGCGCCTGACTGCGATGCAGGGCGCGGAAATTCTTTTTTACCCGACCGCCATCGGCTGGCATCCCGGCGAAAAGAAAAAACACGGCCTCCAACAGCACAGCGCCTGGGAAACCATTCAGCGCGGTCACGCCATCGCCAACGGCTGCTACGTCGCGTCTGTCAACCGCATCGGCCACGAAGTCCTCGCCGGCGTGGGTGGCGACGGCATTGAATTCTGGGGCCAAAGTTTTGTCGCCGGCACCGCCGGCGAAATCATTGCCAAGGCCGGCGCGGACGAGGAAGAAATTCTCATCGTGCCCGTGGATCTCGCCAACGTGGACACCACGCGCACGCACTGGCCCTTCCTGCGCGACCGCCGGATTGACGCCTACGGAAATTTGACGAAGCGGTTTGTGGATTGAACAGATTGAAACTATTTTGTCGCGCGTTGCTTTGTCTTGACCTTTTCAATCCACGGCTGAAGTTCTCGTGCTAGAGCTTGCGAGCGGTCTTTCGGTTGCATCCCTTGCGCAGTCCAAGGCCAGAGCAGAACTCAAAGCCGCCGTTGCCGGGTCGCTTGGCGGCTAATGCTACGGTGGAATTTCGGTTAAATTCACTTTACTGGCGGGAAACCTCTGATAAGCTCATCGGCCTTGTTTGCTTGGCAAACACATACATTTTTAATTTTATGGCCAAACTGTTTATTGAAGATCTCGATTTGAAGGGCAAGCGCGTCCTCATCCGCGTGGATTTCAACGTCCCGCAGGACAAAGTCACCGGTGCCATCACCAACACCAAGCGCATCGAAGCCGCCTTGCCGACCATCCGCTATGCGCTCGACAAAGGCGCGTCGGTGATTCTGATGAGCCATCTCGGGCGTCCCGATGGCAAGCGCATTGAAAAATTTTCCCTTAAGCCGGTCGCCGATGCGCTCGCCAAGCTGCTTGGCAGACCCGTGCAATTTCTTAACGACTGCGTCGGTGCGGAAGTCGAAGCCGTCTGCGCCAAAGCCAAACCAGGCGATGTCATTTTGCTCGAAAACCTCCGCTTCCACATCGAGGAAGAGGGCAAGGTGAAACTCGAAGATGGCACCAAACTCAAAGCCGACCCCGAAAAGGTGAAGGCGTTTCGCGCCAGCCTCACGAAGCTCGGCGATGTTTACATCAACGACGCCTTCGGCACGGCGCACCGCGATCACAGCTCGATGACCGGCGTGCAATTGCCGCAGCGCGCGTGCGGCTATTTGATGAAGAAAGAATTGGATGCGTTTGGCGCGGTGCTCGACCACCCGAAGCGTCCGCTGCTCGCCATCCTCGGCGGCGCGAAGGTCGCGGACAAGATTCAACTCATCAACAACCTGCTCGACAAGGCCGACGAAATCATCATCGGCGGCGGCATGGCGTTCACTTTCAAGAAGGTTCTCAACAACATGCCCATCGGCAATTCGCTCTACGATGCCGAGGGCGCGAAACTCGTGCCCGACCTGATGAAGAAGGCGCAGGAAAAAGGCAAGAAGATCATCCTGCCCGTGGATTACGTGTGCGGCGACAAGTTCGCGGCGGACGCGCAAGTCAAAGTGGCGGACGACGCCTCGGGCATTTCGGACGGCTGGATGGGCTTGGATGTCGGGCCGAAATCTACGGCCTTGTTCCTTGACGCCATCAAGCGTGCCAAGACCATCATCTGGAACGGCCCGGCGGGCGTGTTTGAATATCCGGCTTTTGAGAAAGCCACTAAAGCCATGGCTGACGCAATCGTGGCGGCCACGCAAGTCGGCGCGACGACGGTCATCGGTGGCGGCGACACGGCGACGGCCGCGAAGAAATACGGCGCGGACAAGAAAGTGTCGCACACCTCGACCGGCGGCGGCGCGTCGCTGGAATTTCTCGAAGGCAAGGTGCTGCCCGGCGTGGCGGCGTTGAGCGAGAAGTAATTTATCCTCCTCATCGTCATGCTCATCCTCATAAATCAACATTGAGGATGAAGGATGAGGACGAGGATGAGCATGATTTAAAAACTATGAACAAAGAAAGAAAACTGATTATTGCCGGCAACTGGAAGATGAACAAGACCGTCGCCGAGGCGCTGAACCTCGTCGCCGACCTCAAGCGCGACCTCGCAGGCGTGAAGGAAGTGGACATCGTCGTCGCGCCGCCGTTTACGGCGTTGAGCGAAGTTTCCAAGGCGATCATTGACTCCAACCTCCGCCTCGGCGCGCAAAACATGAGCGAGAACAATTTCGGCGCGTTCACCGGCGAAATCTGCGCGGGCATGTTGAAGGAATTTTCCGTGCGCTACGTCATCCTCGGCCACAGCGAACGCCGCCAGTTCCAGAAAGAATCCGATGCGCTCATCGCCAAGAAGGCGGCAGCCGTCCATGCCGCGAGCCTGAAGCCGATTGTCTGCGTGGGCGAAACGCTCGCGGAACGTGAAGGCGGCCACATGGAAAAGGTTTTGGAAACGCAGGTGCGCGGCAGCCTCGCCGGCTTGACCAAGGAACAGATGGTGGAAACCGTCGTGGCTTATGAACCCGTCTGGGCCATCGGCACCGGCAAGACCGCGACCACGCAGCAGGCGCAGGACGCCCACGCGTTCATCCGCGCGCAGCTTGCGAAAATGTTTGACGAGGCCACCGCCAAGAAAGTCCGCATCCAATACGGCGGCAGCGTGAAGCCGAACAACGCCAAGGAACTCATGAGCCAGCCGGACGTGGACGGCGCGCTGGTCGGCGGCGCGGCGCTGGAAGCCAGAAGTTTTGCTGACATCATCAAGAATTCCATTTAACATCCAACCATTATGAGTTTTGTCGTAGGCTTTTTAACCTTGTTGCTGGTCCTGAACTGCGTGTTGCTGATCCTGCTGGTGCTGGTGCAGCTGCCGAAAAAAGACGCCGGCGTCGGCATGGCGTTCGGCGGCGGCACGGCGGACGCGCTGTTTGGTGCCGGTTCGGGCAATGCGCTGACCAAAATCACCAAATACACGGCCATCATTTTTCTGGGGCTGTCGTTGTTCCTGGGAATATTGCAAAGCAAGATCCGCAGCGACAACAGCTCGTCGCAATTCACCACGCTGGTGGAACAAAAACAGCAGCAGTCTGCCGTGGTGACTCAGCCCAAGCCGCAAGCCGCGCCGCCGGCGGCCAACAATCTGCTTTCCACAATTCCCCTGACCGCGACGAATACCGCTGTCAGCGCCGCGACGAACGCGGCAAAATAACCGGCCATTATTTTCACCCAACGCGTCCGCTGGCTTTGCCGGCGGGCGCGTTGGTTTTTTATCGCGGCTTGGCGGCTGAAGTTTCAGAAAACTGGCGGAACGCGGATCAATCGGCCGGCAGGGAATTGCCGGTGTGGCCGCGCGAATAATCCTTCATCCGCCACTGCAAAAACGGCGAACAATGTTTTGGCGTCGCCTTGTTCCTGACGGGCCAAAATGCGTTGAAATCTTTATCCAGTTGGCGCAGCGCGCGGACGCCGGCTTGCGCCAGCCGTTTCGCCTCGGCCTTTTTCCCGGCGGCGACAGCCTGCTGCCACTGCATGAACCGGCAGGACTGTTCCGCCATGCGCGCGGCCAAATCCAGTTCCTCCGCCAGGATGATTCCAGCATCAGAATGCGGCTTCGCCTGCCGCAAGGCGATCCGCTGGTTCTGAATTTCATTCAACGCGGCGGCAATATTCTTCGCCGGGATTTTGGCGAACCATTTCAATCCGTTGCGGCAAAACAGTTCGCGGTCGGCCGGCTTCGGCGCGGCGATAACCGTGCCGAGCGGCGTTTCATTCATCGCTTTAACACCGAGCTTCAGATGGGCAAAACCCAGTTGGTGTCCGGCGGCGGCGATTTTGCCCGTGGGGTCTTCAAACACATCGCGGCTCAAAACGGCCAGCAGCTGGCGTTCGTCCAGCGCTGTCGCATTCCACGCCAGCGCCGCGCCGGCGGCGAACAACGGCCAGCTTACCGCCAATGGCTGCGGATGGCCGCCATCGCCCCAGTCGGTGTTGAGAAAACCGATGGCACCGAATTTTTTTCCAGCCTGGGCGGCGGCGCGCAAATTGGCGAATGCGTTGTCATGCCGGCCCAGCAGCGTTTGCCAGGTCGAGGTGCCGGGGCAGACGTAAAACGGGATTTTTGCCCGCGCAAATTGCGCGGCTTCCTTGGCAAACGGATGATCCGCCTCGTAGCCCCAGTTCAGCGCGATGACATTTTTCGGCAGCTCGCGAATGAGCGCCGGGTATTTCAAAATGATGTCGCCCCAGAACATCATGTTTTTTTCCCGGCCGGAAACTTCGCGATGAATATTTTTGAGAAAATCAAAATAGACGCGGCCCTTGCCTTTGGCCGCGCATGATTTTTGGCTCCGGCCTTTGCCCAAGTCCCAGGTCTCGTCGCCGCCGATGTTGAAGAACTCGCTGGAAAAATTCGGCAGCAGTTCATCGAAAAGCCCGCGCAAAAAGGGCAGGGTGCCGGGATGATTCGGGGCGAGCGTGGTCGGGCGGCGGAGAAAATCCTTCGTCTCGGCCTCGTAAGGCTCGGCCAGTTCGCCCAATTTTTTCAGGCGCGGGTCGGCCAGAAAATAGCGCAGATGGCCGAAGGAATTTTGATTCGGCACCAGGTCAATGCCGAGTTCGCGGCAGCGCGCGTCGAGGATTTGAATTTCCTTCGCCGTGAGCGCGCCCCAGCTTTGCCAGACGGATTGGTAATTGCGGTAAGCGAATGTGTGCTCGGTGTAAAGCTGTAGCTCGTTGATTTTGAAATCGGCGAGTTTTTCGGCGAGGTCGAGCAGGGTTGCCAGCTTCGGCACGCGGCCGCGCGAAATATCGAGCATCACGCCGCGCCGCGCAAAATCCGGCCAGTCGCGGATTTTCAGGCAAGGCAGGCGACGGCCGTGCGCGCGCAGCAATTGCCGCAAGGTCGCCGTGGCCGCGCGCAAACCGCCGGGTTCGTGGAATGAAATTTCGATGCCATTTTTTGAGATTTTCAGCGCATAGCCTTCAGGCTGCTTGGGCGCGGAACCGCCGCGAATGATCTGGATGGCGGCGGACGACGGATGTTTGGGCAGCGAGAACGTGCCGGGGCAAATGCGCGCCGTCTTCGGAACCGGCAGCAAGTTTAAGTCAGGGCAGTCAGTCATGGCCCCTTCAGTTAGCCACAGTTGCCGCCGGGAACAAAACGGAAATTTGCGGCGCAGATTATTTCGCCTGCAGCTCCGCCTTGGTCTTGGCCTGCAATTCGTCGAGTTCCGGCTGCAATTCCGCCTTGGTCTTCTTTTCCATCCGGTCAATGAACAGCAGGCCATGCAAGTGATCTGTCTCGTGCTGCACCGCGCGCGCCAGCAGGCCGCCGCAGCGGAACGCAATCGGCTTGCCCTTCGCGTCGAGCGCATTGACATCCACGACGCCGGGCCGCGTAATCTCCGCGAAAATTTCCGGAAAACTCAGGCAGCCCTCGCCGCCTGTCATCGGCGGGCCGACCGGCGTGATTTCGGGATTGATGAGCACCAGCGGCATAATGACCTCCACATCCGCCGGATGG
>CAJAQO010000328.1 GCA_903944085.1 uncultured Verrucomicrobia subdivision 3 bacterium | reverse complement strand
GTATTTGTGCCAGGCTTCCCAGCCCCAGTTGGGCTGGGGAGTTTCAAGTTTCAAGTTTTCAGTTTTCAGTTCCGCGGCTTCCGGCTGAACACTTGAAACTGAACACTTGAACACTTCCCCATGAATCGCCTCGATGACTTCGTCCGGCTTGATGAAAAATTCCAGTTCCATCTGCTCGAACTCGCGCGAGCGGAAGGTGAAATTGCGCGGCGTGACTTCGTTGCGAAACGCCTTGCCGACCTGCGCGATGCCGAACGGGACTTTCTGCCGCGACGTTTCCAAAACATTTTTGAACTGCGCGAAAATCGCCTGCGCGGTCTCCGGACGCAGATACGCGATGGCCGAATCATCCTGCACCGGACCGACGTAAGTCTGAAACATCAGATTGAACGCCCGCGCCTCGGTTTTCTCGCCGTGACATTCGCCGACGCACTTGCTCGGTTTTTGCGGGCAGGGAATATCTGAAATCTGATCCGCGCGAAAACGGCCTTTGCACGTTTTGCAGTCAATCATCGGGTCGCTGAACGTCGCGACGTGGCCGCTTGCCTTCCAGATTTCCGGCGACATGATGATGGTGGCTTCGAGCCCGGCGATGTCGTCGCGCGAGCGGGTCATGGTGTTCCACCAAAGCTCCTTGACGTTGCGCTTGAGCTCCGCGCCGAGCGGGCCGTAATCCCAGAAGCCGTTGATGCCGCCGTAAATTTCGGACGACTGAAACACGAAGCCGCGCCGCTTGCACAGCGACACGATTTTTTCCATCTGCAAATTTTCTTTTGGTTCGGCCATAATTTTATAGTTCAAGGTTCCGGGTTCCGGGTTCAGAGTTTTAATCTGGAACTCTGGACCGCAAATCCTGAACGGTTTAATTGAGTTGGTCAGTGTTCGGCAAGCGCGCCGGAAAATCAATCCCGAAGGCGAGGGGGTTTTGACCGAATGACAGAATGGTGCATAATAAAAAACGGCGGAGACGAGGCGCTTTTTTTTAATTCTGAGAATTCTGTCATTCTGTCAAAAGAAAAGCCTTTGTGAATAACTTTCCCGCCAATGCGTGAAATTCACGCATTATGCGTGAAATTTTCACGCCAGCGAGCATTCCCTTGATTTTCGCGGGGTAAATTCATTGGGGTTTGCGCAGATTTGCCAGTCCTTCGCCTTGGCACCGGCATTGCTAAAGAAACTTTCAGAAATCCGTTTGACAGTCGCGCCGGTTCCTGTAGCTTCGCGGCTTGTCCCCGGATAAGCAAACAACAACACAAACGAATTAAGTATTATGAAACAACAAAAAAAAGCGTTTACGCTCATTGAACTGCTCGTCGTCATCGCGATTATCGCGATTCTGGCGGCCATGCTTCTGCCCGCGCTCGCGGCGGCCAAGAAGAAGGCCCAAAAAATCAACTGCACCAACAACCTCAAGCAGGTTGGTCTGGCCTTCCGCATTTGGGAAGGTGACAACGGTGACCGTTATCCGCAGGCCGTCTCCTATTCGTCCGGTGGCGCCAATGAATATTGCGGCCACGCCAACGGCACCGGCATGACCGTTGCCAATCCGAACAATCCCGGCATGGTGTTCATGGTCATGTCCAATGAATTGTCCACCCCCAAAATTCTGTTCTGCCCGTCGGACAGCATGCACACGGCGGGTTCCGGTTATGCCACCAACTTCTCGTTCGGTGACCTGCTCGGCTGCGCGACTCCGGGTGCCGGTGCCAAAGCGGCCCAAAGCGGTGTGACCAAAATCAGCTATTTCATCAACGGTGACGCGGCGGAAGCCAATCCGCAGGACGTGATGACCGGCGACTGCAACATCGGCAACCAGACCACGACGGCCAACAACGGTGCGGCCTCCTACCGCTTTGGCGCTACCGCCACGGCCCAGCCGACCACGCCACCCCCAGCCGTGCAGCTCTCTGGCACTGCTTGGAGCCAGAACCCCAATGCGTGGGCTTGGACGGCCAACGACCTGCACCAGAAATCCGGCAACCTCGGCATGGCTGACGGCAGCGTGCAGTCGGCCTCCATTTCCGGCCTGCACACCTACTTGAGCAACAGCACCAACTCCGTGTCGGGCGTGTTCAACTTCCCGGAATAATTTGGTTTAAACACTAAACCGTTGACTGAAATTACCAAGGCGCCCGCAAGGGCGCCTTTTTTATTTCCCGGCTGCGGGCTGCCGTGCGTTGGTAGAGCACATCACTCCGTGTGCGCCGCCGGTTGACCAAGACGCGCCCAGCAGGCAGAAGACTGCCGGCGCTGCCTTTCATTCGCTATTTTCAGCCGTGTTAAAATGTTCGCCGTTCTTTTTCGCCGCGCGCTGCTCGGCAAAAAAACTTTGCAGCAGCGCCCGGCATTCTTCCAGCCGCAGACCGGAGGTGATTTCGCACCGGTGGTTCAAGGTGGGGAATTGCAGCAGATTCAGCGCGCCGCCCGCCGCGCCGCCTTTGGGATCGCCGGCCCCAAACACCACGCGCGCGAGCCGCGTATGCACCACGGCCCCGGCGCACATCGGGCAGGGCTCTTTGGTGACGTAAAGCGTGCAGTCGGTCAGCCGCCAGTCGCCCACGGCATTTTCGGCCTGCGTGAGGGCGAGCATTTCCGCATGGGCGGTGGCGTCTTTGAGCGTCTCCACTTGGTTGAACGCGCGGGCAATGATGCGGCCGGCCTGCACCACGACCGCGCCGACGGGCACCTCGCCCAAGGCATAAGCCCGCGCCGCCTGGCGCAGCGCTTCGCCCATGAAATAATCGTCGCTGTGCAAATCAATGATGGGATCGCTCATAATCGGGAGCGGCCAAAGGTAGGCTGAAGCCGGCGGAAACAAAATTAAAAAAACCGCCGACCGGCTGGCCGCGATTTGGAGTGCACGGACAGGTCCGCGCTTTCCGACTGGGAGACATGTCTCCCAGTTTCAAAGCGGCGACATGTCGCCGCGCTCCGAAGCAAGCGCCGCCGTTCCGGTGGTTGCACTGCGGGCGCGGCGCTGTTAATTTTTTGCATGAGCATCCCGCCCAATCCCGCCCGCCGCG
>CAJAQO010000327.1 GCA_903944085.1 uncultured Verrucomicrobia subdivision 3 bacterium | reverse complement strand
CCGACCGACGGCCCGGAAGTATGTGCCGGCGGCACAGCCGCCGGCGGAACTGCAAGCCAAGCACGGTTGGCGAACGCGTAAAGATCCGCTGGTGGAGATTTGGCCGCAAGCGGAGAAGCTGCTGGTGGAAGCCCCGGATTTAGAGGCCAAGGCGCTGTTCGAGCATTTGTGGGAGCGTTCGCCGTGGGCCGTGCAGGAAAAGCATCTGCGGACGTTTCAACGGCGGGTCAAGCTGTGGCGACTGGCGCATGGGGCGGACCAGGAAGTCTTTTTTCCCCAGGACTGGGAGGCCGGGCGTGCGTTGCAGTTGGACTGGACCAACGCCGACGAGTTGGGCGTCACGATTGCGGGCGAGCCATACGCGCACTTGCTCTGTCACTGCGTGCTGCCGCATTCCAACTGGGAATGGGCGACGCGCTGCCAGTCCGAATCATTATGGTCGTTACGGCAGGGCTTGCCGGCCGGGTTGCACCGGCTGGGCAAGGTGCCGCGGGAGTTGCGGGTGGACAACAGCAGTGCGGCGACCCATCGGATCGGCGGGGGTGAGACGGCGCGGACGTTCAACGAGCCCTTCGCCTCGTTATGTGCGCATTACGGCTTGGTGCCGCGAACCATCGGCATTGGTTGTCCCAATGAAAACGGCGATGGGGAGTCGAGCAACGGCCATTTGAAGCGCCGGCGGCACCAGCATCTGTTGCTGCGAGGCAGCCGGGAGTTCGCGGCGGAAACCGACTACGAACATTTTTTGGAACGGGTGCTGGAGCGCAGCAATCAAGGCCGGCGGGAAAAGCTGACCGCGGAGTTGGCGGTGATGACGGCGTTGCCGCCCACGCGGCTGAGCGAATACGCCGAGGTGATTTGCCGCGTCGGCTCGGCCAGCACGATCCGGGTCAAGCAAGTGGGCTACTCGGTGCCGGCGCGGCTGATTGGCCAGGAACTCAAAGTGGAAGTTTATGAGTGGGAACTCAAACTCTACAGCGGTCGGGAACTGTTGCTGAGTTTGCCCCGGCACACGGGCAACCAGGGGATGGTGCTGGCTTACCGGCATGTGATTGATCATCTGTTGCGCAAGCCCGGGGCGTTTGAAAGGTATCGGTATCGGGAGCAGCTCTTTCCCAGCCGGCTGTTGCGGATGGCTTACGATCATTTGGTCGTCCAGCAGGGCCAGCGCCGCGGCACGGTGGAATATCTGCGGCGGCTCAAGCTGACCAGCGAGGTGGGCGCGAGCGGCGTTGACGTGATGCTGGCCGACTACCTGAGCCCGCCGTATCCGGTCTGGAGTGTGGCGGAGTGGCGGGGCCTGTTGCAACCCAGCCCGCGCTCACCGATTGAGTTGGCAGAGTTGCAGCCGGAGTGGCGTTCGTATGACGCGTTGCTGAGTCAGGAGGTGACCTGTGTCAACTGATGGCTTGGCGGGATTGTTGCGCTCGTTCTCGTTGCCCACCATGGCGGCGATGTGGGCGGAGAGTGTCGCGCGGGCCGAGCGGGAGAACTGGGGTTACCAACGTCTGCTCCAACACTTGTGCGAAAGCGCGGAGCAGGATCGGCGCGAACGCAAAATGCAGCGGCTGCTCAAAGCGTCCGGCCTGCCCGACGGCAAGACGCTGGGGAACCTCGATGAAAAACTCTTGCCGACCAAAATCCAACGGTTGCTGCCGACGTTGCTGGAAGGCCACTTTGTGGAGCGGGCGGAGAACCTTTTAGCGTTTGGCCTGCCGGGCCGTGGGAAAACACATTTTTTGGCCGCTGTGGGCCGCGAGTTGATCCTGCGTCACCGTTACCCGGTGCTGTTCACGCCGACGTTCAAACTGGTGCAGCAGTTGTTGGTCGCCAAGCAGGCCCTGCGGCTGGA
Source organism: uncultured Verrucomicrobia subdivision 3 bacterium (assembly GCA_903944085.1). Classification (GTDB taxonomy): domain Bacteria; phylum Verrucomicrobiota; class Verrucomicrobiia; order Limisphaerales; family UBA11358; genus UBA11358. Next base: position 1,640 of record CAJAQO010000327.1, on the reverse strand, counting down.
CAGTGAACTCAAGCGCTTGGACCGTTATCCAATAATTATTTTGGACGATTTAGGATATGTGCAACAGGATCGCCAGGAGATGGAAGTGTTGTTCACGTTCTTGGCGGAGCGCTACGAGCGACGCAGCGTGCTGATCAGCAGCAACCTGGTGTTCTCGAAATGGGACCAGATTTTTAAAGACCCGATGACCACGATGGCCGCGATCGACCGGCTGGTGCATCACGCCATGATCTTAGAGTTTAACGGCGAGAGCGTGCGCGCGCAGAAGGCGCAGGGGCGAGACAAGCCTCAGGTCAACCCGCCCGGAGACCCCTGCGGTTCCACTCCGTCTTCGGCACCTGACGGTGCCAAAGACTCCGTTCCACCGCAGGGGTCTCCCCAACAAAAATAATCCCGGAGCACAGATGAAGAAATTAACCCCAAGCTACTGGCAAATAATAATCGTCGCCGGATAAAGGAATGATTGTCGTTGACCAGGCGATGCGGTGGCGGCCATACACGTGACCGGCGCGCGCCAGCGCCGCTTGGATCCGAGGGCTGCCGTAGGTCTGGCGGCTGGCCGCATGGAATTGGACAATGTGTTGGACCAGTTGGGCATTTTCCCGGGTGCGCCGACTGGGGTGGGTTTGCCGGTGGTGCCAGTCGTAATAGCCGCTGGCGGAGACTTCCAAGGCCGCGCAAAGCGGGCGAATGGGGTGTTCGGTTTTCATCGCGTCAATCCGTTGAAAGCGTTGCTCGGGGGTTCGGAGAGGATGCCCAAAGTTTTTTTTAAAATGTCCCGCTGTTGGCGCAGGTAGTCGTTCTCCCGCCGCAGACCGGTGTTTTCGACTTCCAATTGCTCGGCCGTGCGCGGCGCGCCGCCGCCCCCGCTCCCCCTGGGGGCGGCGGCGCGCAGCGCTCCCGCCAGGCACTGAGCCGTTGGGCATGAATGCCCAACTCCGCCGCCACTTCCGTGGCGGTTTTGCCGCTGTTGAGCCAGAGCTCAACGGCGTGCTGTTTAAAGGTCCGATCAAACTTCTTTCGGGTCTTCTTCGCTTGGATCGCAGGTGTATTCATGGTGGCTTTGGCTTTCACTGTCCCGCTTTACCTGTGTCCGTTTTTTCGCGCAGCCCCAGGACACTCAAGTATTGAATAGCTTACTCGTGCGGGTGGCCTGTGAACGTCCAACGGATCTTTTGGAAATTCTCATTAATCATGGCGCCACTGGCCCGAATGAATCAACCGAGGCCTTCATTGAGGCCATTAAGAATTCTAGCTGGATACCCTCAGCGAAGTTGTTGCTGCCCAATATTAATATCGATCAAATCGATGACAGAGACTTATCACATTTGGCCTGTTGGTGCGAGTACGACTTAGTCAAACAAATCCTAAGGCGAGGAATGTGGCGTCCGGTTTGCGAATTGGACCCAATGTTCGCGACGGATTTTGTTCCGCGAATCGCCCCCGGGGATTTTTTTGTTCTCGATGATGGTTTGTCCATCACAAAGGCGTTTTTATTTAGACTCGCATAATAGGGTGACAAGAATTGGTTGGTTTGGTATAGTTTCGACCTGTCGAAGACACGAGATCAGGCTGCGATGGCAAAGCGCCGTAAAAAGGCTGGCAAGCTGTTTGCCAAAGAATGTTCCGCCCCCGAAGTT
>CAJAQO010000326.1 GCA_903944085.1 uncultured Verrucomicrobia subdivision 3 bacterium | reverse complement strand
TCAATGCGGGCTTTCAAAAGCTCACGGTTGTTCAGCTTGAAGCTTTGTTCCGCGCCGACGTTGACCGAATAATAAGACGGGACCGTCCCGCCGTTGGGAATGTTCGAGCCATCCGGCGCGGTGGCGTCCGTGCGCAGGCCGCTGCCGTAAAGTGCGTCCACATAAACGCGCGTCGCATTGCGTTGGCCTTCCTTCCAGGTGTAGGACGCGCCAAATGAGCCGCTGACGCGCTGGTCGTGGTCGAGCGCAATCCAATGATTCTGGACATATTTCGCGTCGTTGGGATCAAACAGGAACTGCGCGGAATTCCAATCTTCGCCTTGCGCGCGCGAGACGGCGACGTTCGCGTAAGTGGAAAAGCCGCCGTGGTTGTAGCTGGCGGTGAATTCGATGCCATAGACTTCGCCTTTCGCGTAGTTGAACGCCGAGAGAATCAGTGTCTGGCCGAACAGGCCGTCGTCGAGCTGCTCCCGCGCGGATTTGTAATAGCCGTCCACGCCGACCTGCAAGCCGGGCGCGAGCTTCTGGCTGATGCCGACATCATAGTAGTTCGCGCGCTCGGCTTTCACCGGATCGGCTTGGTCGGTGCCGGAGACGTTCGAGGTGTTGTCAAACAGCGCCACGTCGCTGCCGGAAACGCTTTCCACCGGCGGCGGCGTGAAGTAACGCGAGTAACCCGCGTGCAGCGTCGTGGAATCCGTCGCCTGCCAGATCAGGTTGGCGCGCGGACTCAACTGGCATTCGTTGTCGAACGAGGAATTGAACACGTCAAACCGCGCGCCGTAGTTCAACGTGAGCTTCTCAAAAAGCTTCCATTCGTCCTGCAAATACACGCCGGCGAACAAGGCGGTCTGCCGGTGGTTGTCCACGATGTTTTCCAGCGCGCCGTTGGGATTGCCATTGGCGTCCACGGGGAAAACCGTGGTGGCGGAATCGGCAAAAACCACCTCGTTCAGCGCCATCACGCCGCAGCGAATCGTGTGTTTGTCGCCCACTTCGTAGCTGGCGTCAGCCTGCAAGCCGCCGGAGAAGAGTTTCCGTTCCACGTCGCTGGCCACGCCGTTGAAATACAAGTCGCCCGTCTGGTCGGGTCGGAAATGCACGCCGCTGGAGCGACCATACACCGCGATCTGGCCGTTGAAATCGCCGACGGATTTCTGATAGGCCACGACGCCGAAATAATTTTGCTCGCGCTGCTGCTCGTTCAGCGTGGAGGAGTCAAAATTTCCCGGCAGCCATGGGTTGTCGTTCGGCGACGTGCCGGCTGGCAGGCCCGGCGTGTTCGGCACCTGGAAGTTGCTGTAAGACGCGCTGCCCATGAAGCTCACGCGGCTGGTGTCGTTCATGATGTAGGACAGGTAAGCGAACGCCTTCAGTTGGTCCGTGTCATCGTGAACCGCGCTGTGGCTCGTGGTCGGGTTTTCAATGCCCAGCGAGTTGTGGTCGTAGCTGCCGTCCACGAAAAAATTCCATTTGCCCGCGGTGCCGCCGTATTCAAAACTCGGACGAATCGTGTTGTTGCTGCCGCCATAGATCTCCGCCGTGCCGCCGTTGTCAAACGCGCCGCTCTTGGTCTTGATGTCCACCACGCCCGCCGTGCGGAAACCATACGCCGCCGGCAGCGAGCCGGTGATGAGCTGCATGGATTCCACAAAACGCGGGTCCAATTCCAAGCCAAACCCGGTGATGCCCTCCGGCAGCAACACGTCATTGATGCGATACTGCAAATTCGCGTGCTCGCCGCGCACGTGCAAATCGCCGTTCGCCGCCGAATCCTGCGCCACGCCCGGCGCGCGCAGGATGATCTCGTTGAATGGCGCGTTGCCACCCTGCGACACTGTCGCAATCTGGTCCTTGTTGATGGTGTAGGCCGTCGCCCCCAGGTCGGGGATGATCTGATTCCGCCCCTGGTCCAGTTTGCCAATGACCGTGATGTTGCCCAGTTCCGTCACGTTCGTGGAACTGCCCGCCGCCCCGACATTGTTCGTCTGCGCCAGCGCCTTGCCGCCGCAGGACAACGCCACCACCGAAATTACCGCCCAATAAATTCTGCGATTCTGGTTTTTCTGTTCTTTCAACATTCTCATAATTCAAATTGGTTAAAATTTCTAAACGACTTCGTGAACTTCTTGTGGGTTCACGCCTTTGCGAAATGCCAACGGCACAACGCAAAGAATTAACATTGGAAACCAATCCCAAACTGGCGCCAATGCGCGGCTGGAATTGACGAATTAGGAAACGGCGGGAAGCACTGGCGGTCCGCGGCCGGCCGGGAGATTGTCAATGGCCGGACTGAAAGCGGAAAAAGTCAGTTGCGGAACCGCTTCAACCGGAATGGTCGGGGCAACGGCGGCGACT
>CAJAQO010000325.1 GCA_903944085.1 uncultured Verrucomicrobia subdivision 3 bacterium | reverse complement strand
ATCCAAGCGAGCTGGCTGCCAAAGAACAGATTGCCCGCCAGCCAGGCGAACAGAACGCGCCGAGCGATCGACCGGCTGCCGCCGAGGCTGGATAGCAGCTGAAACAGACGCACATTCCCCGTGATTCCGGCCAGCGCGATGACCAGCACATGGGCCAGCAAAATAAAGTTGTAGGTCGTTCCTGAAACATTTTTGGTCGTCATGGCTGGCGCGTTCCAAACCATGAAGGCGATCAACGGGCTGAATGCACCCATGATGGCCGATGAAATGGTAAAGCTCATCAGCACCGCCCGCAGGGTCTGTTGGAGCGTGAGGTTCAATCCCAGCAGAGGCGCAAGCATGGCATTTAGCAAGGCGTTGCCCAATGTCGTCAGCAGGATGATCAGCGGAAATTTGATGGCGACGAACATTGCCTGTTCCGGCGAACGCCACCAACCCATGGCGGCGCCGTAACAACTGGTGCCGAGCAAAATGACCCCCAAATCACGCGCCAGGCGAAGTGCATCACCACTATGCAACCAGTTGTGCAACGACTCCGCCTCACCACGCAGCAGGGTGGCGATTTCAGTCGAATTTGTTTTCAGTTTTTCGGGTTGCGGGTGCATCCAAAATTCTCCGAAGGCTCAGTGATTCCAGTTTTTTCACGTTCCAGTCCAAAAAGCACCCAGCCGATTTTCATCAATGGTGCCGCCATTAACGCCAACGCAATCCAAAACAACTGCCAGTCGAACCGTTCCGGCAATACCGTGCGAATCTTATCCAGTCCGAGATGAGCGGCGGCAATGGTGTCGGCCATGAAGACATGAAGCGCGAGCATGACCCCGGCGAAATTCAGAATCCACACGCGCCAATTGGGCAGCACCGGAGCGTGAAGCCATTCAAATTGGCTGGCCAGCGTGCCCCACAAAATCATCAACGTTGAAATCAGAACTGGTGCCAGCACTGGTCCCCACCACGGCAGCGGCAGGAGAAAGAGAACATCCCAATCCAGCAACGAATGCGGCCAGCCGCAAATTAATTTCAGGAAGACATAATAAAATATGTCCCAGACACCAAACGCGATGACGGCGTAGCCCAGCCGCGCCCGCCACGTGCGTCCCGCCAGCAGACCGACGGCGAACAGCATGACCAGCGTGGCAAATTCGCGGGGCAGTTCCACCGCAGCAAAACCGCTAATCACCGGCAAAGGGTTAAATTGATATGGCTCAATGCGGTCAATCATCGAGCGCAAGTAAAAGACCACCGCCGATTCGACCCAGGCCATGGCGATGGCAAACATCACGACCAGCCACCAGCGATGCCAATCCGATTTTGAGATCGCCGGTTTCATTTTATGAGTTGAACTTGAGCAGCAATTGATTTGGCCTGCTTTGTGGAAACTTCCGTTGGCACGCCCAGTTTTCGTATAGCCGTCTTGGTTTTGGGGTTTGGAGAATTGGCGGCGGACAGCTTGGTCAGGCATTGCTCGACTTCGGCGATAATAGAATCTGGCGTCGAAGTTCCGGCCGTGATGCCGACGGTGTCATCGGCGGAAAACCAGTTCAGAAGCAAATCAGCAGCCGTCTGAACATGATGCACGCGCGCACAAAATTGCGAGCAGGTTTTGACCAGTTCGTGCGTGTTATTGCTGTGCGCACCGCCGATGACCACAACCACATCGCACTGCTTTGCAAGTTCCACGGCGGCATTCTGCCGTTGTTTGGTTGGCTGGCAGACGGTGTCAACAAAGCGAACTTCGGAACCGGGGAACCGTTCGCGCAGCGCTTGCGCGAGCCGGCGGACTTTTTCGATCGGCTGCGTCGTTTGCGCCATGACGCCAAAACGCGGGTGCTCCTGCAAATTGACTATTTCGGCCTCGGTCAGCACCACCGCGAATTCAGCCAAATCTTCCGTCATGCCGCGCACTTCGACGTGGTCACGCTTGCCGATGATGACGGGGTAAAACCCTTCCTCCACCAGTCTTTTAAGACTGCGATGTGCCAGATGCACCAACGGACATGTGGCCTCGATTACTTGCAATCCGCGCTGACGGGT
>CAJAQO010000324.1 GCA_903944085.1 uncultured Verrucomicrobia subdivision 3 bacterium | reverse complement strand
TCGAATCCAAAACCAACCTCACGGCCGCAGCGTGGACACCGGCGGGCAGCCCCGTGACCGGCACCGGCGCGCCCCTGACCCTCACCAACAGCGTCGGCCCCGCCAGCCAAAGCTTCTTCCACCTCCGGCTGGTGAACTGATTTTAGCCGCGCCATTTTTGGCGGCGAAGCCCGCAACAAAATGAAAATAAAAAAGCACCCCGAAATAATCGGGGTGCTTGGGTAAAGTAAAACAGAGTTATTTCTTCACGCCGAGGATCGCATCCTTGGCCGCTTTCGCGACGCGGAATTTCACGACGCGCTTGGCCTTGATCTGGATCGTTTCGCCGGTGGCGGGGTTGCGGCCGACGCGGGCTTTGCGGTTGACGAGCACCAGCTTGCCGAGGCCGGGAATGGTGAAAGTGTTCTTGGCATTCTTGTAGGCCAGCTCCGCGAGAAATTCCAGAATCTCCACCGCCGTCTTTTTGGTGAGGTTGTTCTTGGTCGCGATTTCGGTTGCAATTTGTGATTTGCTCAAGGCTTTTGCCATAATTTGATACGTTCTTTTTGGTGGTTAATGAGTGATGTTGACACCGCATTAAACCTGATTGCGAACCGCGTTCCAAGTTAAAATCTGGATTTTATTCAGGCCGGCATTGAAAAAAACGACGGCGCGGGCCGGTGTTGGCAAGCCAATTTGACCGGCCCGATTTTGCGCGGGCTTGAGTCGCGGTCGGAACCGACTAACCTCTTTTGAAATGATATCTGGTTGGGAGATGCTTGGCCTGATCGGCTCCGCCGTCGGCGCGGGCGCCATCAATGCCGTGGCGGGCGGTGGCACGTTGCTCACTTTTCCGACGCTGCTGGCGTTTGGCACCTCGCCGGTGGTGGCCAACGCCACGAGCACGCTGGCGCTGGTGCTCGGCACCAGCGGCGGCATGTTTGGCAATCGCCAGCATATCAAAACCATCGTGCCTTGGCTGCGGCGCTTTTTGCCGGTAAGCCTGCTCGGCGGTTTGCTCGGCAGCGTCTGGCTGACGCATACGAGCAATCAAACTTTTGGCAAGCTGGTGCCGTTCCTGATTTTTTTTGCGACGCTGCTGTTTCTCGGCCAAGGCGTTTTCCGGCGCTTTGCAGGTTCGCATCTGGATGATCCGGGAGCGGATAAACCGGCGCGCGTTTGGGGTGCGTTGCTGTTTCAATTTGCGGTCTCCATTTACGGCGGTTACTTCGGGGCGGGGATCGGCATTTTGATGCTGGCGACGCTGGGCTTCATCGGCCTGCGCAACATTTACGAGATGAACACGCTCAAAACGATTCTCGGTTCGCTCATCAACTTGATGGCGGCGCTGTGGTTCATCTGGGCCGGGCTGATTGACTGGCCGCGAGCGGCGGTCATGACGGTGGGCGCCGTGGCGGGATATTTTCTGGGTTCGCATTATTCGCAGCGCATTTCGCAAGCGCGGGTGCGGCAACTGATCACGGCCATCGGTTTCATCATCGCCGGCGCGATGTTTTACAAGGAATTTTTGCGTTGAACCGACGGTGAATTGGCGACCCTCAGCCGTCATCTTTCTTTTCAGCCGCGCCGATAAATCATAAAGTCAGCCGGTGGCCGCAACCCTTTACGACCTGATTCCGCGCGACGAAAAAGTCAGCAACGATGTGCTGCTCGATCGTTTTCTGGAATATGCCGCCGGCCGGCGGCTCCAGCTTTATCCCGCGCAGGAATCCGCCATCCTCGAATTGTTCGATGAGAAGAACGTCATTCTCAACACCCCGACCGGCTCCGGCAAATCGCTCGTGGCGACGGCGCTGCATTTTCAGGCCATCGCCAAAGGCCGGCGCTCGATTTATACCTGTCCGATCAAGGCGCTGGTGAATGAAAAATTCATGGCGCTGTGCCGCGAGTTTGGGCCGGACAACGTCGGCTTGAGCACCGGCGATGCGTCGGTCAATCGTGACGCGCCCATCCTGTGCTGCACGGCGGAAATTCTGGCAAACATCGCCTTGCGCGAAGGCGCAGCGGCGAATGTGCGCGACGTGGTGATGGACGAATTTCATTACTACGCCGACCGCGAGCGCGGCGTGGCCTGGCAGGTGCCGTTGCTCACCTTGCCGCAAACGCGTTTTTTGCTGATGTCGGCGACGCTCGGTGATACGAGTTTTTTTGAAACCGAACTGACGCGGCTCACCGGCCGGCCGACGGTTGCCGTCACTTCCACTGACCGACCCGTGCCGCTGGCGCATGAATATTCGGAGTTGCCGCTCGCGAAAACTTTGGAGAGCCTCGTCGCCGACGGCCGCGCGCCGGTGTATGTCGTCCACTTCACACAACTCGAAGCGGCGCAGAGTGCGCAGGATTTCACGAGCATCAATGTCTGCACGCGCGACGAAAAAGCCGCGATCGCCAATGTGCTGGAAGGATTCAAGTTTACCAGTCCTTACGGGCCGGAAATAAAAAAGTGGCTGCGGCACGGCATCGGCTTGCATCACGCGGGCTTGCTGCCGAAATATCGCGTGCTGATCGAGCAGCTCGCGCAAAAAGGTTTGCTCAAAGTCATTTGCGGCACGGACACGCTCGGCGTGGGCATCAATGTTCCGATTCGCACGGTGCTATTCACGCGGCTGTGCAAATTTGATGGCCAAAAAACCGGCATCTTGAGCGCGCGGGATTTCCATCAAATCGGCGGCCGCGCCGGGCGAAAAGGTTTTGATGACCAAGGCTGGGTTGTCGCGCAAGCGCCGGAACATGTCATTGAAAATCTGAAGCTGGCGGAAAAGTCCGCGCGCGACGGCAAGAAAACCGTCAAGCGGCAGCCGCCGGAAAAAAATTTCGTCAACTGGGACAAAAACACTTACGTCCGGTTGATCGCCGCGCCGCCGGAAAAACTGGCTTCGCGGCTCAAAGTCACGCACGGAATGTTGCTGAATGTTTTGAGCCGCCAAGGCGACGGCTGCGCCGCGATGCGGCAACTCATCCGCGATTGCCACGAAACGCCGCGCCAAAAGCAGGCGCACATCAAACGCGCGTGGCAATTGTTCCGCTCGCTGCTCGACCGCAAAATCGTGGAGTTCATTCCGCCGACGCCGGAGGGCGCGAGGCTGCGCGTGAACGTGGATTTGCAGGAAGATTTTTCGATGGATCAGGCGCTGTCGTT
>CAJAQO010000323.1 GCA_903944085.1 uncultured Verrucomicrobia subdivision 3 bacterium | reverse complement strand
GGCAATTCGTGCCTTGGTCCGCTGGCGGGTTTGGAGAAACAGCGGGGAATTTACGAACATGCCGTTGCTTCGCTGGCGGATGGCGAACGCACGACGTTGGTGTTGGTGAGCCGGGCCCAAAAGGCGGCGCTGGCGGAAGCGGAACGCACCAGCCATGAACTGGCCGCCATCGGCGTTCGCAATCAGCGATTAATTTTGAACGGGCTGTTTCAAGCCGCCGATTCCGACCCGGTTGCCCTCGCGCTGCAAAAGCGGGGCACGGATGCGTTGACGGCAGCGGAAAAGTTTTTGACGCAAATGCGGTTATTCAAAGTTCCGTTGCGGGCGCAAAATCTGGTGGGCATCCCGGCGCTGCGGGCGCTGGTGACCGCGGATTATTTTCACGCTGGCAACCAGTCTGATGAATCGGCGAGCGTGGTTTTGCCGGCAATTCAATCCCTCATTGAATTGGTGGATGGCATAGCGCAAGCCGGTCGAGGCGTGGTGATGACGATGGGCAAAGGTGGCGTGGGCAAAACCACCATCGCGGCGGCCGTCGCTACGGAACTCGCCCGGCGCGGTTTCAAAGTGCATTTGAGCACGACCGATCCCGCCGCCCATATTGCGGCGGCTGCGGGACAGATCACCGGGATGCAGGTCAGCCGGATCGATCCCCAGGCGGAAACACGCGCTTATGTCGAGCAAGTGATGGCGACGGCGAGCAAAAATCTTGATGCCAATGGCCGCGCCTTGTTGGAAGAAGATTTACGTTCGCCTTGCACGGAAGAAATTGCTGTGTTCCGCGCCTTTGCTCGCACCGTGGCCGGCGGGAAAGACGCCTATGTGGTGCTGGACACCGCGCCGACGGGCCACACCCTGCTGCTGCTCGATGCCACAGAATCCTATCACCGTGAAATTGCACGCAAGGCGAGCGACCTGCCGGAAGAAGTGCGCGAATTGTTGCCCCGGTTGCGGGACCCGGAATATACCCGGGTGCTGGTCGTCACGCTTCCCGAAGCCACGCCGGTGCATGAAGCGGCGATGCTGCAAGCCGATTTGCGCCGCGCGCAGATTGAACCGTTCGCGTGGGTCATCAACCAGAGTTTTGCCGGAAGCGGTTCACATGATCCGCTGCTGGTGACGCGCGGACATGGCGAAGTTCAATACATACGCGAAGTGGTGGAGAAACTTTCCAAGCGCACGGCGCTCGTGCCATGGGTGACGGAAGAGCCGACCGGCCCCGAACGCCTGCAACAACTTTTCAAACCATAACTTCTCACTGATTGATATGACTTCGGCTGCTGTCGCTCCCAAACGTCTGGCTTTTTTTGAACGCTATCTCACCGTGTGGGTGTTGCTCTGCATGGTTGTGGGCGTCGCCTTCGGCAAATTGCTTCCGGGCGTTACGTCCACGTTGAGCAAATTGGAATTTGGGCAAGGCTCACAAGTGAACGTGCCGATTGGCATTCTGCTGTGGCTAATGATTTATCCGATGATGCTCAAGGTGGATTTCAGCGCCATCGGCGGCATTGCCAAGCGGCCAAAAGGTTTGATGGTGACGCTGTTTGTGAACTGGCTGGTGAAGCCGTTCAGCATGGCCTTCCTCGCCTGGCTCTTCATGCAGCATATTTTTGCACACTGGATTGACGCCGAGACGGCCAAGAACTATACCGCAGGCCTCATCATCCTCGCTGCGGCGCCTTGCACGGCTATGGTGTTTGTCTGGAGCTATCTCACCGATGGCGACCCGGTTTATACGCTCGTGCAGGTGGCGGTGAACGACCTGATCATGCTGGTGCTCTTCGCCCCGATTGTAATGTTCCTGTGTGGCGTGGCGAACGTCGTGGTTCCGCCCAAGGTGCTGATTACTTCCGTCATTGTGTTTATCTTAGTTCCCCTGACGGCGGGCTGGTTGACGCGCATGTTGTTGCTCAAGTCGCGCGGCAAGGAATGGTTCGAGAAGCATTTCCTGCCAAAGTTTCATCCGGTGATGATGTGGGCGCTACTGTTGACGCTGGCGCTGATTTTCGCGTTCCAAGCCGATAACCTAACGACGAAATGGTTCGCAGTCATCCTGTTGGCCGTGCCGATTTTGATTCAAGTCTATTTCAATTCCAGCCTCACCTACCTGCTGATGCGCAAATTAAAAGTGCCGCATAACGTGGCGTCACCGGGCGCGCTGATCGGCGCGAGTAATTTCTTTGAACTGGCGGTGGCCGTGGCCATCACCTTGTTTGGCCCGAGTTCGGGTGCGGCATTGGCTTGCGTGGTGGGCGTGCTGGTGGAAGTGCCTGTGATGCTCTCGGTCTGCAAGGTCTGCAACCAATCGCGCGGATGGTATGGGCGGTCTGAACTGTCGGCTGGATGATTTGCAAGATGGAGCGTTTGGTGCCTGCTAAGGGAATTTCAGAAGGTTTGGCAGGGACCCGCATTAAGGTGCGGGGTTTATTTAGCTCGTGGCTTGCCCGCGCGAAGCACCCGCAACGAAAAACCACGACCATTCTCAAATGGTTCCACCTTGGCCACTACTTCCAGCACCGGATATCGAACTGTGGCCAGGCCATAACTTTTGTATGTCTGTGCAAAAAGTTCTGTTTCGACCATCCCCGTCCAGTCTGCCCGCGTCAGGAACTTCATTGGCTCGCCCGTGATCTGGTGATGCGTGCGCTGTTCCACCACGAGTCCACACGCCACCACTTTCTCCCCGACGTGTTCACCTATGAGAGCAACCAACTTGCGCACCTTGTCGATGGGTTGCGTGGTCCGTGCCGCGATGCCGAAACGTGCGTGTTCAGAAAGCCGCGCGATGTCCGCTTCGGTCAGCACGGCATCAAAAGTATCCAGGTCGCCCGTCAGGCCGCGAACTTCCGCCTGCTGGCGGTCGCCGATGATGACTGGATGGAAGCCCTCCTGCGCCAGCTTTAATATGGTCCGATGAACATAATGCCCGGCTGCGTGTGGGTAACGTAACGCAGCCCGACAACCTGCGCTGACTTCTTCGGAGATGGCGGAGTGAGCGGCGGCTGGGTGTTCCCTGCCGTTGGGATTCCATTGTGGGGTGGGCGTTCTGAATAATCCTTGAACAATTCCTCAATGAAAATCCGTTCTTGGTCGCTGCATTCGGCATACTCACTTGAAGCCTTGATGGACAGAATGTCTTCAGCAGTGAACTTCTGGCCACTGATGACGATTTCCGACAGCTGCTCAAATACCGTCCTTTTCATTGGCTTTAATAAAGCACAGAACTAGACCATTGCAAGTGGCACTTGTGTTTAATCGGGGTGGCGTGGTAACCGTTTGGTTATTTATGGGCGTGCGGATGGCGTTGTTAACTGAGCCAGACTACCGGCTCGGTTGTTTTCTACTGGGCCGGGAAAAGCTTGTGTCGCGCCCGTTGCGGCTACTCGGATTGGGCGTCAGTGGTCTGCGCGAGCCATCCAACCGGCAACTGATTTTGTTGTGACATCAGTTTGAGGTCAACGCCATCTGGTTGTTTCAACCGCGACCGCATCAATGCCTGGGACGGAACCTTGGTCGTTTTAGATGTCAATTCTGGAGTTGCCTTTGCGCCCGCCCGCTTCATATTCATGGGTAAATCATGAATGGTTCAAACAACAGCCCCGGCGGTGCTCCCTTCGATGAAAAAATCATTTCTGGCAATCCGATCGTGACCGGGCCGGTGAAGATTAATCCGGCCCTCCTCGGCGCCACGCTGGTCGGGGCGCTGGGCGGTTTGCTTTTCGGCTTTGACACGGCGGTCATCTCCGGTTGTCAGGCGGATCTGGTGAAATTGTTTTCGCTCACCACCGGCCAGCAAGGTTTCATGACAGCCTCCGCGATGCTGGGCGCGACGGTCGGTTCGCTGGCCGCCGCGAAACCGGGTGACCTTTATGGTCGTCGGGATTGTCTCAAGATCGTCGCTGCTTTTTATCTGCTGTGCGCCATCGGCTGCGCTTTTTCCACCTCCCTCACGATGATTGTCACCGCGCGGTTTTTAGGCGGCCTCGCGGTGGGTGCCAGCTCGGTGCTCGGGCCGATGTATCTGGCGGAAATCGCACCCGCGTCCTGGCGCGGCCGCCTGGTTGCGTGTTTTCAAGTCAACATCGTGCTCGGCGTGCTGATGGCGTATGGGTCAAATTATTTTCTTGGTTCGATGGGGCTGGCGGCCACCGAATGGCGTTGGAAGCTCGGCGTCCAAGCCGTGCCGGCATTTGCTTTTCTCACGATGCTGTTCTTCATCCCGCGCAGTCCTCGCTGGCTCATGATGAAGGGCCTGCGTGCGGAAGCGGCGGCGGTGCTGGGTAAAATTGGCGTGGCCGACGTGGCCGGTCAGATGATTGCGATCCAGAAATCATTGCGCGAAGAAGTTTCCGGCAAAGCAGCGCCGCTCTTCGTCAAGTCCTTGCGCAAGCCGGTCCTGCTCGCGATCACGATTGCGATGTTCAACCAACTCGGCGGCATCAACGCGCTCTGGTATTACGCCGATCAGATTTTCGCGATGGCCGGCTTTGACAAACATGCGAGCGCCATGCAGTCCGTCATCCTCGGGGCCGTCAATTTGATTTCCACCTTGGTGGGCATGGCCATCATTGACAAGGTTGGGCGCAAGCCCCTGCTGATTTGTGGCAGCATCGGCGGCGCGGTCAGTCTGGGATTGGTCGCGTGGATTTTTAACAGCAACGTCCATGCCGACTGGCTGGTCTGGCTGCTCGGCGGCATGGTGATCTGCCATGCGTTTGGCCAAGGCGCGGTGATCTGGGTATTCATCAGTGAAATTTTCCCGAACCTCGTCCGCAGCAAAGGTCAGACGCTGGGCAGCTTCACTCATTGGTTCATGGCGATGCTCATCTCGGGAATCTTTCCGATGGTGGCGCGTAATCTGGGCCAGCCCAACGCCGGGCTGCCGTTTGCCTTCTTTTCGGTGATGATGATCATTCAAATCGTCGTCGTGTGGAAATTTTTCCCGGAAACGAAACGCGTGGCGCTGGAGGATATGGAGCAACAGCTCAAAAACTGATTGGCTTGTTAACTACTATGAATGTCCAGCTTCACCCTGCCATCACCGCCCGCCTCGTCGAAGGTCATCGGGTGGCTTCCGGGCTCAATGGCAATCCCCGCTTTCCGGGCGGCACGCTGCGGATGCAGTTCCCATACTTTCTGGCACGCGGGCTTGATTTGAGTGCTTTTCATCTGGGCACATTGAACGTCAGCATCGCTCCGCTCGCTTACCGCGTGTTACAGGCACGGCATACCTTCACCAATGTGAAATGGCACCCGACGGAACCGGCCGAGGACTTTTCCTTTTTCGACGTGCGCGTGGTGAGTTCTGACAAAACCTCGGTGGACGGATTTATCTATTTTCCCCACCCGGACACAAAGCCGGCGCATTTCCAGCAACCGGATGTGCTGGAACTGCTGCTGCCGTTTGTGGAAGGCCTGCGCTATGGCATGGAATTAAGTCTGGAGGTGCCAGCCGCCCAGATGATCTTTGAGCTGTCCGGCCCGCAGAAAAAAACCGACGCCACTGCGCGTGAGCAAAAGGTTCAGCCAGTTTGATGAATGCTTTTAGTCATCGCGGCCCCACTGCCTTCGCGAATTTCGCCTGATTTTGACGGTCGCAAATCTCGCCGGCTTGGCACCATGCCGGGTGGGTCAAGGCGGTGTTTTTATTGGTGGTCTTGAGCCAATTGACCACGGTTGTCTGCCTGCCTTTGTTTGTGTGGAGGCTTTTTTGCCGCAAGCGGCGGCGTTAGCGGCGGTAAATCAGAATCCTGATGCACTCGGACGTGCGCATCGTGCGTCTAAAGACCGCTCTTGCGCAGGCCCCAAAAATTTGTTTGCGGAATAACGGGATCGGCTCGACATTTATGTAAATTTTCCACATCCTAAGCCAATATAAAAACACCCATTCTTATGAAAATCATGCGCATGCATAAATTCAATTTTATTCCAGCCAGCCTGCGGACTGGCTTGGCGTCACTGCTCCTGATCGGTGCCGCCGCCAATTCCCCTGCGGAAGGCACCAGCACCCTGACCGCCACCGATGCGGCGGGAAGCAGTTCATTCAACGCCGCTGGCCATTGGTCTGGCGGGCTGGCACCCGGTGCGGGAACCAATTTTTTCACGGCCGCCTTTACGCTGCGCACGCCGTCTGCCGCCGGCAACTACACGTTTTTGGGTGATTCGCTGACGATCAACAGCGGCGGCGCTATTGCCATCAAAGGGGGCAGTGGCAATCTTATTACGTTCAACAACCTCACGAACTCGGGAACCATCAGTGACGCGATCAATCCAAACACCATTGCCGCCGTCGCGGGCAACATGGTGGTGGTGAACGGGGTTACGTTTAACACATCCACAGCGTCGGGCGACGTGCGGACCATCACCAACGGCCTGACCATGTCCGGCACGGGCACGGTGACCAATACCAGTTCGGGCGGGGCCTTTGCGGGCACGGTCGTTTACACGGCCAACAACACAGCCTTTACCGGGCCGTTGATGGTCATTAACAGCCAGACGGTGCAGGCGGGCGCGCTGAACAACCTCGGCGGCAATCCGGCCAGTTTCAATGCGGCGCAACTCGTCCTGAACGGCGGGACTTTCCAGCCCACCGCGAGCTTCGCCCTGAACAATGCCAATTGCGGTATGACCCTTGGTGCCAGCGGGGGCACACTCAATGTGGGCACCGGCCTTACCCTCACCATGGTCGAACCGATGACGGGTCCGGGCAGTCTCACCAAAGCTGGCTTGGGCACGGTCATTTTGAGCAGCGCGAACAGCTACACCAACGGGACGGTCGTGAATACCGGCATTCTCAACGTGCAAAACAGTTCTGGCCTGGGCACGAACGGCACCGTGAACCAGGCTTCCGGCGGCCGCAACTCGACCCTCCAATTGCAGGGAAACGTCAGTCTTCCGAGCAGCGTGAGCTTTCTCACGAGCAATGATGGCACTGGCACTAATGCCTCGACCACGAACGCCCTTGAAAACATCAGCGGCAACAACACGATCAACGGCACGATCTCGCTGACCGTCGGCGGCGGCGGCACGGTGATTCAATCCGACAGCGGCGCGCTGCTGCTCGCGGGCAACATCACGATTGCTTCGGGCCAAACTTCTCGCGGCGTTATCCTGCAAGGCGTTTCCACCGCCGCCAATACGATCAGCGGCAATCTCTCGGATCTCAGCGCCGCGTCAGTAAACAGCGTCACCAAGAACGGAACCGGCACTTGGACGCTTTCCGGCACAAACACTTACAGCGGCCTGACGCTCATCAACGGTGGCACGCTGGCGGTGACGGGCAACGGCTCGATTTCCAGCACCCCGCTCATCAGCATCGCCGCCGGAGCGACGTTCGATGTGTCCGGCATGTCCTCGACCTTCACACTGGGTGCCGGTCAAAGTATTTCCAACAGCGTCGGCACGGTGAACGGTGCCATCGCAACGGCGGCGGGTGCCTTGATTTATCCGGCCACCGCGGGCGTGGCGGGAACGCTGACCTGCACCAGCAATCTCAACCTGAGTGCGGGCGGAACGGCTTTCTTTGATTTGAGCACTACGGCTGGCAGCGGCAACGACCAGATCGTCGTGGGCGGCAATTTGACTTTAAGCAGCAGTGACTACGTTCATATCAATGCCTTGAGCGGCGCTTTGGACACGTCCGATTACGTTTTATTCTCCGTTGGCACGGGCACGACCCTGTCCTCGACCCCGGTGCTGCTCTGGGATGGTTCGGTTCCGGTAAATTATCTTAATTATAGTCTGGTGAAAGCTGGCAACAATGTGGTGCTGCATTTCTCGGCTTCCACGGCGCCATCAGTCACCGCATCCGTCAATCCGACTACCACCACCCGCAATCAGTCGGCGACAGTAACCACTACTGTAACCAAGGGCAGCGGCAACATCGTGAGTGTGACGGTGGATTTGACGCAGATTGGGGGTTCAGCCACGGCGGGGTTGATTCTGGACAGCGCGGACAGCACTCCGCCAACTTATATCTACACGAACACCTTTTCCGTCACTGCCGGCACTACTTTGGGAAACAAATCCCTGACGGTCACGGCGACCGACGATTCTTTACCTTCACCTTTGACCGGGACTTATGTCATTACGCCGCTCACGATCGCCGCCAACACCGCGACTTGGGACGGTGGCGCGTCGGATAACAAGTGGACTTCCAATACCAATTGGATGAGCGATATCGGCCCAGGCTTCATTGGCGACAGTGTGACCTTTGCCGGCATCGTCCAGTTGACGCCGGACATGAATACCAATTACAACCTGACCGGTTTGACTTTCGATGGCACCGCCGGAGCATTCATCCTTGGCAGCAGCACCGGCAGCACGCTGACCAACGGCAATGGCGGCATCGTCAACAATTCCACCGCCACCGCGACGCTGAACGTGCCGGTCGTGGTCAGTGCGGCACAGACCTTCCTTGCCGCTGCGGGTAACTTGACCTTGAACGCCAACGTCAGTCTCAGCGGCAATGCGCTCACCGTGGACGGCACCGCGAATACGGCCATCGGCGGCGTGGTTTCCGGCACGGCCGGTATCGCAAAAAACGGCAGCGGAACACTGCTGCTCTCCGCCGGGAACACTTATGGCAACAACGGAGCTTCCGATACCTCAGTCAATGTTGGCGTGCTGGCTATGGGCAATGATTTGGCATTAGGCACCAGTCGGTTGAATATTGGGGATGGCGGAACCGTCCAGTCCGCGGACAACTCTGCGCACATCATTACCAACCGGCTCAATTTTGGCAGCGGCGCGGGTGGCAACGTGATCTTCGGCGGCACGGGGAATCTCAAACTTACGGGTGCGGCCAACAATGGAACTGATAAGATTTTGACCGTAAATAATCCGCAGACGGAGTTGAGCGGTGCCATGAGCGGTGCCAGCGCGCGCACGGTGGCCGGCACTGGCATACTCATTCTCAGCGGAGCAAACACCTACAGCGGCAACACGACGATCAATCCTGGCGCGACCTTGCAACTGGGCAACGGCAGCACGAACGGTTCACTGGCCACCAGCAGTGCCATTGATGTCGAAGGCGCACTCATATTTAACCACAGCGATGCGCTGGTCCAAGGCACCCAATTTAGTGGCGCTCCAATCACCGGTGGTGGTTCAATCGTCCAAGCCGGCTCTGGCACCACTACTTTGAACGCGGCGAATGCCTACTCCGGTTCAACCACCGTGAACAACGGTGAGTTGTTCATCACTCCGGCCTATCAGAGCGTCGGAAATGTTTTGGTTGCTGACAGCGCCAAGTTCGGCGTCTCGGCCAGCTCCGTGAGCAATAGCGCCACGATCGGCAACTTGACCTTGGGTAACGGTGGTGCGACGGCGCTGGATTTCTCCTATGGCTTCGCGGGGAACCCGACCAACGTCGCGCTCGCAGCCGGCGCGGTTACCATCAACGGCACCTGCGTGATTCACGTTAGCGGCGCTTTTGTAGTCGGCACATTCCCGGTCCTCAAATATAGCAGCCTTTCCGGAACGTTCGCCGGCACGGTGCCCGGACCGCGTGGCGTGACGGCAACGCTGTCCAACGATGCGGTCAACCAAATTATCTATGTTACAATTTCCTCGGTCGGCAGTGGGATTGTCTGGACCGGAACCAACAGCATTTCACCGCATCTCTGGGATTTGAACACGACGACGAATTGGTTGATTGGCGGTCAGCCAACGATTTACATTGAAAACGTGCCGCCGGGTGACGCGGTTACCTTCAATGACACGGGGAGCGGCGCGGTGTTGTTGAGCAATACGGTCAATCCAGCCAGCATTACCTTTAGCAATTCAACCGTCAATTATACCTTGCAAGGCACCGGGCAAATCAATTCCTCGGCGACCTTGACCAAAGTCGGGGCCGCCTCGGTGACGCTGAATGTGCCCGGCACGTTCACCAGCAGCACTGTCATTTCCAATGGCACGATCAGTATTGGTGCCAACCAGACCTTTGCCAATTTGTCCGGCAACAGCGCGGTGACGACTTCTGCGGGCGCACCTACGCTCACAGTCAATGACAGCATTAACACTGCGTTCGCGGGAAATTTGTCGGGTGCGCTGGGCTTGACCAAGACTGGTTCTGGAATCTTGACGATGACCAGCAGCAACAATTTTTCTGGAAATGTGTTTGTGAGCCTCGGCGCAATCACACTTAATTCTGGATTTATCACTTCGGGTAACTATTGCAGCATCGGCCACAGCGGCACCGACAACGGCACGCTGAACTTGCAAGGAACTGCGGCCTTCACTACCACAAGCGATTTCAACGTCGCTGACATCGGCGCGTCCGTGGGCACATTCAATATTCAAGACGCCGCCAACCTGACCGCAAACGCAGTCTATGTGGGTTCGGCCAATGCCACCAGTTCCACGGCCAGCGGCACGGTCAATCAAACCGGTGGCACCGTGACGGAACTCAGCACGACCGCTGGAACATTTTGTATCGGTGGACGAGCCACCACCACATCGGTTGGTGGAACAGGAATTTATAATTTGAGCAACGGCACCTTGAATGCGGCGAGCGCGATTCGCGTGGGCGCGGTCGGCGTGGGCACCTTTAACCAGAGTAGTGGGACGGTTGTCGCCAGCGCCGGCGTGGACATTGCCACGATCGCAGGCGCATCTGGCACTTATGAGTTCGACGGTGGCATACTAAGGACACTCAACGTGACTTCGTCCTCGGCAGCCAATTCCACGATGAACTTCAACGGCGGCGTGTTGATTCCGACCGGGAACAATACCGCTTTCGTGACCAACGTATCGCAGATCAATGTCCGCAATGGCGGCGTTATCGTGGACACCACCAACTTCATTGTCGCCATCGGCTCCACTTTGCAACACAGCGCCATCGGCGGCGACAATGCCATTGACGGCGGCTTGACCAAACGCGGCAACGGCACGTTGACCTTGACCGGATCGAGTTCATCCTACACCGGACCAACCACCATCACCGGCGGCATGTTGAATCTCGCTGCAAATTCAGTTGCCAGCTTGAACAATCTGACGGTCAACAATGCTACGCTTGGTCTCGGACTGAACGGAGCAGCGTCCTTTGCTGCCGCGAATGTGACCCTGGCGGGTAATTCCACGTTGAACTTCAATTACGATCCGGTTTCTGGCGTTCCCACCACGGCCCTCAATGACAGCGGCAGCCTGACCGGCTCCGGCACGACGACGATCAACGTGTTTGGTTACGGTTGGACCGTGGGTCAGTTTACGCTGTTGAACTACACCAGCACACCACTGGCGAACCTGAATAATTTCACTGTGGGCGCTTTGCCTTACGGTGTTACTGCCAGCTTGTCGAACAACGTCGCAAACAAGTCCATTGACTTGGTGGTCACGGCCGTCGGCATTGCGACTTGGATTCCACTTACGGCCACCGATCTCATCGGCACGTCCAGCTTTGCCGCCGCGGGTAATTGGCAGGATGGCAACCCGCCCACCGCCGGCAATGGTTATTTCACTCGGACATTCGCCCTCCGGTCGCCGGCCGATGCCAACACCTACACCTTCGGCGGCGCGGCGTTAAGCGTTGACAACGGCGGACGCTTCATCATGAAGGGAACTGGTGGGCAGGTAATGAACGTCAACAATCTCATCATCAACGGCGGCCTTGTGGATTACGCTAACTCCAGCGACAGTTTTACCGAGACGCTCGCAGGCAACATCACCTTGCAAGGCGGCATCACCAGTTATCTGGGCGCACTTTCGGCGGGAGGGTCGGAAACACTGTTTGTGACTGCTCCGGTCGCCGGTAGTGGCAATCTCCAGATTGGCGGATCAACCGTGAATAACGGTCAGGATACTGGCGTGGTTGTCCTTGCCGCAACGAACAGCTATACCGGCGCTACCACCGTAGCCACCGGGACATTGCTCGTGAACGGGGCGAATGGCAACTCGGCCATCACTGTTAGCGCCAATGCCACACTGGGCGGCAACGGCACCATTGGCGGCACGGTGAATGTGTCAGCTGGCGGAAATCTCGCGCCCGGAATCTCGGCCAAAGGCGCATTGACCAACGCCATCGGCACGCTGACGGCGAGCAGCGCGGCCTCGATGTCGGGTTCGGTGGCAATGAAGATCAATCGCGACGCTTCACCCAACAGCGATAAATTTGTCGCACCTGGCATCACGGTGAATTCCGGCGCGACGCTCACGGTGGCGAACATCGGCTCCACCAATCTTGCGGCGGGCGACGCGTTCCTACTGTTCAGCACGCCAATCAGCGGCGCGTTCAGCACGGTGACACTGCCGGCGTTGCCGAATCCTGGCTTGTATTGGACAAACAATCTCGCGGTGAACGGCAGCCTCGCCGTGGTCGCCGTGGTCACCGTCAATACCAACAGCACGAACATCACCACGAGCGTTTCCGGCAACACCTTGACACTGTCGTGGCCGGCGGATCATCTGGGCTGGCATTTGCAAGCGCAGACTAACTCGTTGTCGTCTGGCCTTGGCACCAACTGGGTTACTATTCCTGGTTCCGACGCCGTGGTTTCGACCAACCTCATCATCAATCCGGCAAACGGCTCGGTGTTCTATCGCTTGATTTATCCCTAAGCAAAGAAACGACACAAAAAATTGCCGTGATGGTGGATTTCCACAGTCATGAGAGCGGGGTGCCGGCCTGGGTTCCGGCATCCCGCAGCGTGATTGAAGAATATAAGATCGGATTTTAAGAGCTTAAACCATTTGGTTGTATCGCGAACAGTGAGGCCGTTAAAACTTTATACCGCGGCCGGCATGTTTTTTCGCGGTGGCCGTTCTGGCTTCATCGGCGGCCAATGTGACCCTCAAGACGAGCGATGCAATCGGCACAACGAATTTGACCGGTTCCACGAACTGGAATAACAACGCGGTGCCGTCGGCGGGCAATGCCTACTTTACTTCCAGCTTTACTTTACGAACAACTAACGCCACCACGTCTGGTGGCAACGTCATCTTTCAGGGCGGCTCTTTGTCCATTGATGCGGGCGGGCGTCTGCTGGGCAAGAGCGGCAATAATGTTTCTGGAAATACCACCTCGAACTCCATCACGGTCACCAATCTCATTCTCAACGGCGGGAACCTGGAACAGGCCGGGGCTACTTCGGACAACGCCATTTTGACCGTGGCCGGCAACCTCCCCGTCAACGTTTGGGCGCACTCGGCGGCACGGCCAATGGAAGCACCTCCTTTGAAATTCTCAATCTAATCGCCCCGATCAGCGGTTCGGCTGCATTGATGGTGCCGGGATCCAATATCAGCGCTGGGGCAGATACGGGCGTGGTGAAAGTCAGCGACCTCCGGCAAAGCCGGAGGCTTGAGATAGCGGGAACCGCTCAAAGCGGTTTATGGTTCCGTTATCCAATTGGCTTCGCATGCGCCACTGTCCGCTTGCGGCGTCATGAGCTTCTGAAATAAACTGGCCCCGCAATGAGCTGGTTCGCGACTTTCACATCGCTGCCGGTGTTATCACCCAGGAAATTGAATGTTGCATCCTTTGGTCCAACGAGGACAAGATCCTCGCTGCGCCCCGCTTGCCGAAGCGACGCTTCCAAATAGTCGCGCAATTCGCCGCCCTTGAGAGATTTTGTGTTTGCTGGCCACTGGAAGGTGGCCTCACCGCTCGTCATCAAACGTGAGCCCTGATTTCCTGGGGTGAAGACCCCATACCGCACTCGCGACCAAACGCGTAGTGTAAAGGCCACGACTAAAATAAATATTAAACATGAAACCATCACTTATCCTCTGCGCACTCTTGGCCGGCACCGCTGGCTTGCAAGCTGACGAATCTATGTTCCAAGCGTCACTGACGCCGGACATCGCCATCCACTCACGGACTACTCAGATTAATGGCCTTTCGCTGAATGTCTGGGGCGAAAATCCGCAATCCAGTCTGAACATCGGTTTTGTCAACGGCAGCACCGGTGACAGTCAGGGTCTGGCTTGGGGGCTGGTCAACTATGCTGATTCTTACACTGGCGTGGCCTGGGGCTTGGTCAATGTCAGCCGCGAAAAATTCTTCGGCTGGCAGGATGGTGCCATCAACTACTCGCAGGGCACATTTACCGGGCTGCAATCTGGTTGGATCAATGTGGCACAGGATTTCCAAGGCCTCCAGCTCGGCTTTGTGAACTATGCCGAACACCTGCATGGCGTGCAACTAGGTTTAGTCAATGTCGCGCGAAACAACCCGTGGTTCAATGAATTCCCGAATAAGCTCGCCACCGGTTTTCCGATTTTGAACTGGTCGTTCTAATCGCCAGATTCAAAGTTTTAGGAAAGCCCAAGCTTACGCGACGCAACGTGCCGTGGCTCCACTCGCACCCTTCAGCATTTAATAAAGAAGCCCCGAAGGACACGGTTTTTACCGTGGAGTATTCGGTGCGGGCGTGCAAATGGCGGTTTATGAATTACTGAGGATCGAGCTCAAGGTTTCGACCCTAACGCCACGCGACAAATCTATGCAGGCAGAGTTTGAAGTCTTGATATAGGCATTCAAGTGACATGAAACTGGAATGTGGCGCGTCGCCGGAAAAGGCATGGGCCAGCCGGTCGTGAAGCTGGACGGTCAAAATGATTCACGGGCTCCATTCCATATTGCCCCACATTCCGCATTACGGGTATGTGCTCGTCTTTATCGTCGCGTTTTTGAATAACCTCGGTCTGCCGCTACCGGGTGAGACCATTTTGTTGGGGGCCGGATTCGTGTTGGGAAAAACGACTGATTCGCTTTGGCAACCGGTGGCGGCCGGCACGCTGGCCTGTTTTTTGGGCAGCATCGGTGCCTTCTGGCTGGGGCGCCGGCTGGGTCAGGGTGGTTTGGAAAAAATCCACTGGCTCCATCTCACCGCCGAGAGATTGAAATGGCCAGAGCGATTTTTCAAACAGCACGGCGCCAAAACCGTTTTTATTGCGCGGTTCATCTTCTTGTTCCCGCCCGTCGTGGCGAATCTGCTGGCCGGCATGTCGAAAATGTCCTGGCGCACTTTCCTGTTTTACAATCTCACGGGGTCGGCAGCCTATAGCACCACATATATTTTGATCGGATACTTTTTCGGGAAGAAGTGGAAACAGCTCCAAACCTGGCTGGGTCCCACGGGGATCTACTTGATTATCGCCGCTCTGTGCATCCTGGTTCTTGCAGTGCTTTTCAGGCGATCTTTATTCAAATGGTGGGCGCAAATTAAACCTAAAATCAAGGTGGGAAAATGAAAATCAGTCTCCAGAGTTTACGGACTGGAAATTTTTGCATGGGGTTTTCACCCCATAGCGCGGCCACCCGCCGTGGAATAGTTTTTTCAAAAGAACCCGTGACGGCATTGCCGGGTGCAATTTATTT
>CAJAQO010000322.1 GCA_903944085.1 uncultured Verrucomicrobia subdivision 3 bacterium | reverse complement strand
TGTGGATTGAAACCAACGAAGGGGCCAAGTTCTGGCTGCGAGTCATGACCGAACTCAAGAACCGGGGCGTGCAGGACATCCTGATCGCGGTGGTGGACGGGCTGCAGGGTTTTCCTGACGTCATCAATGCCGTGTTCCCCCCGACCGAGGTGCAGACCTGCATCGTGCATCTGGTGTGGCACAGCTTGAGTTGTGTCGGCTGTGCTTGCCGTGCGTTTTGCGCACCAGCATGCACAATGCGTCGTTGAGCGCCGCCCACTGGTGATTGATCGTCCATTGCCGGAAAACATGACAAACCGTTTGGCAATGGGAAAATTTGGGGAAATTCCATGCGCAGGTAACGCCACGGGCAGCCACACTTGACGACATACAAGATGGCGTCCAGGATTGGCCGCCGATAAATCGGTGGTCGTCCGCGTTTGGCAGGTTTGGGGAGCATCGGTTTAAGGTAAGCCCGGGCGTCGGTGAGACTGGTCTCATAGATGGCGTTTTTTACGCCCCACCGGGGGGCTCCGCTTAAAATAAGCGGCCCGAACCAAAGCCGCATGTCAACGAATACCGCTGCTTTTCTTTTGCGCCCACACCAACAACCCGCACGAAGCTGTAGTTCAAAATGATTTTTTAGACGCGGTCTTAAACATCTGATCGACCGTGGCGCGACGACCGAAGTGACCGCGCATGCCGGAGAAACGGAAATTTGTGCCGCCCGCGTCCAGCGTCATGACGACGCGATGGTCTGAATAAATGTTGGCCGTTGTTATCACAGGCGATTTGTCTTTGAACCGCTCTACTCGGCAGATTTGCCGGGCAGTTGTTTGATCCACTCGCCGATGACTTGCGCCGCCCGCGCGTCCACGAGGTTGTGCGACAGCGGCGGCATTTTGACGGTGGGACTTGCGGAAAGAAGGCGTTGATACAGGACGGAATGGTCGGTGTCGCCGGGACTCACGATGCGGGCGTTGGCCAGGCCCAGCGTGACCGCCGCCGGCGCGTTGATGATGTGCTGATCCGCCGGGGCGGTGTCATAGCGGGCATCGTAATTTCCCACGCCGCCGGGGCGATGGCATTGGGCGCAGTTGACATCAAGATATGTGCGGGCACGTTCGGCGAGCGAAGCCTTCGCAGCTCCAAGCGCAGAGAGTTTGGAAAAGCTGCCGATTTTTGTTTCGTTGATCGCGGGGCTGAATAATCCCAGCCGGTTCAGAGTGCGGATTTGGTTGTCGGTTTTGCCGGCGTCTGGATAATTGAAATCACCGTTGAGCTGCCGCGTGTTGACGCCGAGAACATACCCGGCTCCGGGCGTGTGACACGTCAGGCAGTCCGCCGGGCTGGCGTAATACCACGTCCGTGTTCGGACGCCGCTGGCGTTGGTGATGCCGATGTCTTCGCTCAAACCGGCGGTGATCAAATCGGCATCGCGGTTGTCCGACCGCCATTTGTAGGACGCACCATAAACTGCGCCGCTGTTGTCGCGGACTAGGATTTGCGTCTCCAACCGGCGACGAGGAGCGTCGGGACGGGTTTCATCCACGATGAGATCCAGATTCTTGATAAAAACCGTGCCGTCGGGAAATTTCCAGAAGCCGGCCGGACGCAACCGGATTTGTTCGTCGGGCGTGATTGCGTCGCCGCGATTCGGCACGGCCATAAAATAATTTTTCACTGCGCCATCATCCCACGCGGGCGCATTGAGAGCATAAGGAATCAATCCGGACGCAGGCGTGCGGTTGGCGGTGTCGCTGAACCCGCCGGTGCCGGATAGCAAACGGGGAACGGCGTCACTGAACGTCGCGGGCATCTGGAGAAACGGCGCAATTCTCGCCCGGTTTGTCAGTCCGTATGGCAAGCCACTTCCC
This sequence comes from uncultured Verrucomicrobia subdivision 3 bacterium, assembly GCA_903944085.1. Taxonomy (GTDB): domain Bacteria; phylum Verrucomicrobiota; class Verrucomicrobiia; order Limisphaerales; family UBA11358; genus UBA11358. Next base: position 6,355 of record CAJAQO010000322.1, on the reverse strand, counting down.
GCAGTGACGGTGAAATTTATCGGAGCCGAAGTGCTGTTAAGTCCGCTGCCGTCCTTGGCAACGGCGGTCAAAGTGTAGCGACCTTCCGCCAGTCCCGTCGCCGTGAGTGCATAGACCGGCGCGTAAATGCTGTTGCTCAAACTGCCAAGCGATTTCTCATTGGCGAAAAACTCCACGCTGGCGATTTGATTGAAAGCGGAATTCACCTGGACGCCAGCCGTCACGCTCGCGCTGCCGGAAAAAATCGAATCGTTCGCCGGATTCACGAAGGTGATCGTCGGCGCTGGATTCGTGCGAGGATAAAGCTGCGTTTTTGGAATGACGGCGAATTCAGTGTTTGGCCGACGCCAGAGCAATTTAACCGTGCCGCCATTGCCGGCAAAATAATCCAGCCGCGCATTGTAGAACTGCTGCGCGTTCAGGTGAGTGGTAAATTGATTCGTGAAGGCGGACGTGTGCGTTGTCCAGTCGTTGATCAACATTTGACCGTTGAGCCAAAGCCGGACGCCGCCTTCGCTGACGACGGCGAATTCGTAGATGTTGGAATATTGGGGCTGCACGGAACCAGTCCACTTGGCGGCCAAATGTTCCGGGTTGATCATCGGATCCGGCCCATTGGTGCGCCAGTCAAAATCCATGACCGCTTCCGTGCGCGTAAGGCTGGGTGCCACCATGAATGCTTCGTTTGTGAAATCCGTGGCGCTGAGGTTGGCCCAGTATTGGCCGAGCAATCCGGTGCCGCCGCCAACGGCAGCCGTGTTGACGAAGGCAGCGCCCGCGACGCCGCTGTTGACCGCGCCGGGTTTTACCGCCAGCGCGCGAAGCGTCACCGAGTTTGTCACCGTGATCGGCAAACGATAATGCAGGGAACGAATCGTAGGCGCCGTTCCGTCAAGCGTATAAAAAATATCCGCATCCGGTTCAGCGTCCAAGATTCTCACCGCGGCGGAATTATTAAAGTCGCCACCCGCAGGAGAAATCACCGGGGTTGGCAGGAAAGTTCCATTGCCAAAAATTGCCAACGCGTCTTGCGTGCCGACAAAAACTTTTCCGTCGGCGACCGTCGGCACGGTCATTTTGACGGCGTTGCCGGGATTGTCGCGCGCGGGCAACTGGCTGCTGTTGTATAATTCCTCCGCGAGATTCGTCGCATTGTAGGCGTGCAGGATCGCGGGCTGGCCACGCACCGCGCCATCAGACTGGATCGTCCAAACAATGCCGTCGCGCCGTCCGTTGGCCGAGACGGAAGGCGTGGTGCCGAATCCACTGAAGCTGGTCTTCGTCGCGGAATCCGGCGTGGGGGTAATGCTGCCGTTCGTGATGGCGAAGGCTTTCAACACGCCGCCGATGCCTTGATAATACAGGTGAAAATTAAAACAGGCCGGCGTGCTGAAAATTCTACCAATGTCGGCATGAACTTTCTGAACGATCTGATGATTGTCCACCGGGTTGTAGTGACCCATGTTGTCGCGGTCCACGAGATACATGTCGCTGGCCTTGTCGCCGCCGACGATGAGGTGTGGATGCGCCGGGCTGCCAACTTCATCTGGCAACAGCAGCGCGCCGCCGGAGCCGAAGTCCGCATCGTCCGCCTGCATCTTGGCTTGATTGAACGGCGTGAAATAATCCGCGACCGCCAGTCGGTTGCCGGACGTGGACAGCTTCATGAAACTGTCGCCGTAATCCACGCCGTTGCCCAGTGACGGGTCGGCATCGAAACTGCCGTTGGCCACTTCAAAATAAAGATTCGTTTCCGCATCCACGCATAGGCCGTTGCCGCCCATCCACAATGCGCCTTCACCGGCGTGCGGGCCGAATTGTTCCATCGTCGCATTGGGCGTGGTGTTGAATACGTAATTCGTGAGCAGTTGCAGATTGCTCGCGTTATAACCGATGATCCAGCCATGATAAGGATCCGTGTCCGCCGCGCTGCCGTAAGCGACGTATAAAACTCCACCGGCAAGTGTCAGTGCCGGACGTTGGATATGCTGGCGCGGATCGAAGCGCACCACACCGTCAACGCTGCCGATGCCCCTGCCCGGCACGGATGCGATTACTTCCACCGGACTGAAGGATCGTTCCGAGCCGTCGGTGATGTTCAAGGCATGGATCTTGTGATGAAAACTGATTCCCGCATCAGTTTCCGCGCGAGTGAAGGTATCCAAGTAAAGCGTGCCAGTAAGCGGATCAATCACCGGCGTGCCCGTGGCACCCGCCTTGGGCAGCATGTCTTGAAAAACATTGTTATGATAACGTCCGCCGAATTCATGCCGCGTCGCGACGTCAATGCCTTCGCCCAAGCTCGCGTGCCACAACACTCCGCCGTCCAATCCGGCATCGCTGTCCGCGTCGAAGGCATAAACGCTGTTGTTCGCCGTGACCGCGAACACGACGTTGCGCGTGCCCTTTCCGGGAATGGCCACGCCGGAAAAATACAGCGGCTGGGCATAGACATAGCCGTCCACCGCATATTTTCGCAACAGGCCAAAACTGTTCACGTTCACATTGGCCGGCGTCAGAGTCGTCTCGTTGGTGTTCGCGCCGGTGCGGGCGTTGTCGTTGTGATACGTCAAAACAGCGGACTGGGCTTTTGAAATCATGGCTCCCGTCTGCGTCCAGCCAGTTTCCGCTGCGACCATCAGAAACCATGCGGCAAAAATTATTTTCCGGGACGTTGTGCCCTTAATCATGCTCATGCTTGAATTCTATTCGCGGTCCACGCATTAATTAGTGACTTCATTTTATAATTTGTCCAGACGACTCACTTTGCCGGCGTGAGTTTATACAGCATCACGCCGTGGACGGGAATCGCCAACGGCAAAATTCCGTTCGCCGCGACCACAGCGGGCAGATCATGCTGCCGCCACAAATCACAAACATGTTGTTTTCCGGCGAAACCGATTTGCGCGAGCTGGTTGAAATTCAAATTCACCGGCGCGGAACCAAGATTAAAAAATCCGAGCGCGCGTCCGCCGTCTTCCAGATATTTTTCATAAACACGCACGTCGCCGTTCGTGCTGACACACATCGCATCAAGGAATATTTTTTCTCGTCAATGCTCCGATTGTCCGGGAATTTCCGGGATGCCTGGATCGTCCAAAATTTGCACGGCGGTGATGCCGTCAAAATCTTTCCAATCTTGCAACACCCAGACGACCTTTTTGTCCGGCGTTACTTCGATGAGCTGCGGACCTTTGCCATTGTCACCGCGCGAGGTGAAGATGGTGTTGCCGTTGGCCAGCCGGGTGCAGGTTTGCGGTGGCGAAGCAAACTGGTATTCCGACGGCAGATCGGTTTTGCAATTAAATTCCCAAACCGTTTCGCCCTTGGCATTAACTTCGCGCGTGAGGCTGTCTTTTTCGTCGGTAATCAGCGTGTTGCCGTTCTTCAACCGGATCGCAGCCCAAGGCAAATTGATTTTGTATTTCCAGATTTCATTAAGGTTTTTGTCGTATTCCACGACGTAGCCCAAACCGAACACGGAAACGAGGTAGTTGCCGTCGGCGGTAACGCGAGCGCGCCGGAACTGTCCATGAATGCCGCTTGGATTCGGCGGCTGGCTGAACGGCAGTTCGTGCTCCACTTCCACCACGCCGGTTTTGGTATTAACAATCTTCAGCTTCGGCGGGAGGCCATTCACAACAATCATGACCTTGTCCAATCCGATTGGCTGGCAGGTATGAATTTCCGTATGGTTGGTGCCGCCCGGTTTGCTACAGTCATAACGCCAGACTACTTTTTTATCCGGCGTGATTTCCTCGGCATATTCCATCCGGCTGAAAAGAATGTTGCCGTTGGACAGCATCCAAACGTCGTCGTATTCGTAGCTCTTGCCGGTGGAATAGGTCCAGACAATTTTGCCAGCGTGAACAAGGAACATCTTGTCGTAGTTTTCGCCGACGATCAGCATGGAATGCTGCGCCAGGCCGTTGCCGGGCAGATTGGGCGGCGTGATGCCATTCGTCCAGCGTCCGGCGGGCGACTCGGTTTCGTCCGGGCCCATCGCCGGCACATTCGTGGAAGTGAAAAAATGCAGCACATTCAGACACGGCGTCGCCGAGGCAGTCTTGGTTGTGGGCGTGTGACAACCAGTCAGGGTTGCGACCAGGCCGATGGTCAAAAATGTCGCCAGTAAAGAACGGAGGTTTATATTCATAGTGTTTTGGAAAATCAAAGTTGAGTCACTGTGCCACCGGGAGAAATCGTTCACAAAACGGAGTGAGAACCTTGACCGGCTCTCCGACCTGCGTCAGCCGTCCCGTGTTCGCATCAATGCTGAAAACAACCGCATTGCTGCTGTCCTGATTGCTGACCAGCAGCCAGCGACCAGTCGGATCGAATTCGCAATTGCGCGGGGTCTTGCCTTGGGTGGAAATATGTTGCAACAAAGTCAGCCGTCCCGAATCTGCATCCACCGAAAATACCGCCACGCTGTTATTTCCCCGGTTGGTGGCGTAAATAAATTTGCCGCTGGGATGCACCAAAATTTCCGACGCATCGTCTTTTCCCTTGAAACCTTCCGGGAGCGTGGAAACCGACTCGTATTGCGTCAAGCGGCCGGTTTTGGCGTCCCAACCGAAACGGATGATGGTATTGCCCATCTGATTGATCAGGTAGACATAGCGACCGTTGGGATGAAACGCCGTGTGACGCGGTCCCGAACCGGTCGGCACGGAGTCGGAAGGTGGATCATTTGGCTGCAGCGCGCCGGTCTTTGGGTCCAATTGATAAACAAACAACTTGTCCAATCCCAAGTCAGCGGCGAGAACGTAGCGATTGCTCGGATCAACACGGATGGAGTGGGCGTGCGCCTGAATGGGTTTGCCGGTAATCACATTGGTGCCCGCGTGCTGCACATACGCGGAGCGCTCGCCGATGCTGCCGTCCGGCTGCAACGCAAACACCGCGATGCTGCCGCCCTGAAAATTAGCGATCATCAGAAAATGGCCGGTGGCATCGAGGCTGACATAGCTGGGATCGCCGCCATCGCTGGGTTTCTGATTGATGAAGGTTAGTTTCGCCGTAGCCGGGTCAATGGCATACGCACTCACAGAACTGCCAGGAGCCGAGTTACAGGTGTAAAGGTGTTTCTTATCCGGACTAATGATGAAATAGGCCGGCGCAACGGCTTCCAACAAAAACTCCGGCGTCGTTAACTTGCCGGTGTCGGTGTCAAAATGCGCCAGCGAAAATCCACATTGAGGTCCTTTGCCGTGCGAACCGAAGTAAACAAACGTATCGGCACCCCTTGTCAGACTGGCATATGCGACGAGAACAAGAATCGCCGACCATTTTTTAATTGAGCTTTTCAGCATAAATTCATTCTTGGATTTTTTGGCCAAAAGAATTTCAATTTGCTTTCGGACGGACTTCGAGTTTAGCCACCGCTTGTTTCACCTTTTCCTGTCCGGCAGTGTCGGCCGGCAGCGGCTGGTCTTGAAACGCGGGCAACAGTTTTTCCCAGATGGCATCAAGCTCGGCTTGCATATCGGCACCACCGGCGGTCATGGCGACCACCATATCTTCCTTGGGAATGACCACACAGAATTGACCACCGGCGCCGTCGCCGCGATATGCGTTATGCGTGCAGCGCCAGAATTGGTAACCATAACCTTGTTGCCAATCTACACCTATCTGGGAATGAGACTCATGATTGTTCGGCACCTGCTTACTTGTAGCCTGTTTTATCCATTTTTTGGGAATCAACTGCTTGCCGTTCCACCTTCCGCTCTGCAGGTATAGCTGGCCGAATTTGGCAATATCTTCCGTCCGCAGGTATAAACCATAACCACCCAGCGAATTACCTTCGGGACTGGTCAACCATTTTGGATTTTCGATCCCTAGTGGCTCGAACAATCGCGGCTTCAGAAATTCCAGTGTAGTCTGTCCGGTAGCTTTGGTAACTATGGCCGAGAGGACATATGCTCCCATCGTATTATATTGAAAATGTGTGCCTGGTTTGTAGGTTACGGGATGGGCTAAAAACTGTTTTACCGAAGGCTGCCCGGCGGATGCGGTCGGTTCGGTGTCATGGCCGCAAGTCATGGTAAGCAGGTCGCGAACCGTCATGGCTTTTAGGTTTTCTGAAGGATTGGGCGGAGCATCATCCGGAAAAAACTTTAACACCCGGTCGTTTAGATTTACTTTACCTTCTTCAATCGCTAATCCTATCGCCGTCGAGTTGAAACTCTTGCTGACTGAGTTCAAAATATGCTGGTCGCCGGCCGATTCCGGTTTCCACCATCCCTCGGCAATTACTTGCCCGTGACGCACAACCATGAAGCTGTGCATGGTTTTGATCTTGTCGAGGGCTTCGACGTAATCGTAAATGGCCTGGGAAGAAATGCCCTGGGCC
>CAJAQO010000321.1 GCA_903944085.1 uncultured Verrucomicrobia subdivision 3 bacterium | reverse complement strand
GCAAAAACTTTTGACCTATGCGCTCGGGCGCAGTCTGGACTATTATGATGTCGAGACGGTGGACCAGATTGTGGCGCGCATCGAAAAATCCGGCGGCAAACCGTCCGCGCTGCTGGCGGGAATTGTGGAGTCCGTGCCGTTTCAAAAAACCCGCAGTCCGCCGAAAACCGCCGCCGCCGAAAACGCGAAGGAAAAATTATGAAAAAGAAATCCGCCGCCGAAACTTACGCGTCACAACGGTTCGCCAGCCTCAGCCGGCGGCATTTTCTGCGCGGCCTCGGCGCGTGCGTGGCGCTGCCGGCGTTTGCTTCGCTGCTGCCGACCAAAATTCTGGCCGCTGCCGCTAAAGAAGGCGGCCTGGCGACGAGCGCCACCGGCGCGCCGCTCCGCACCGCGTTTGTTTATTTTCCGAACGGCGCCATTCCCGCCGCCTGGTGGCCGGCCACCGAAGGCAGCGATTTTCAATTGAGCCGCACGCTGCAGCCGCTCGCGTCGAACCGCAAGTTGGTGCAGGTGATCGGCGGGCTGGATCATTTGAACGCCACGGCAGGCATGGACGGCGGCGGCGATCACGCCCGCGCCAACGGCACTTTTCTAACCGGTGTGCGGATGAAAAAAAGCGCCACGGACATTCATGCCGGAATTTCGATTGACCAAACCATCGCCCGCCAGATCGGACATCTGACGCCGTTTCCTTCGCTGGAACTGACTTGCGACGCCGGGCGCAACACCGGCGCGTGCGATTCCGGTTATTCCTGCGCCTATCAATACAATCTCGCCTGGAGTTCGCCGACGACGCCGATGACGCCGGAGGCCAATCCGCGCCAGGTTTTTGAACGGCTTTTCGGCGCGGGCACGCCCGGCGAACGCACGGCCAGCGTCCAGCGCCGTCGTGCGGAAGAACGTTCCATTCTCGATTTTGTATTGCAGGACGCGCAAGCGATGCAGCAGCGGCTCGGCGGACGCGACCGGGACAAATTGGATCAATACCTGACCGGCGTCCGCGAATTGGAAACGCGCATCCAAAGAGCGGAACAGCGCGGCGACGTCAAAGACCCGATGATCTCCACGCCCGCCGGCGTGCCCGCCAATCACGCGGAACACATCCAGCTCATGTATGACATCCTGCTGGTGGCGTTTCAGACAGACTCGACCCGCGTGGCGACGATGCTGCTCGCGCACGACGGCAGCAATCGCTCCTTCGCCGACATCGGAGTGCCGGAAGGCCATCACGATTTGTCGCATCACGAAGGCAACCCGGAGAAGATTGAAAAAATCACCGAGATTGACCAGTGGTATGTGCAGCAGTTCGGAAAATTCCTCGATAAAATGTCGGCGACGAAGGATGTGGACGGCAATTCGCTGCTGCACAATTCCATGATCGTTTATGGCGGCGGCAACGCCGACGGCAACCGGCACACGCACGTCAACCTGCCCATTCTGCTCGCCGGCGCGGGCGGCGGGACGGTGACGCCAGGCCGCTTCGTGACACACGGCGGCAAGCCGGCGACGAATCTTTTTTTGAGCATGGCGGATCGTATGGGCGTGAAAAATCTGGAACGCTTCGGCGATTCCAGCGGCAGGCTCGCAAATATTTAAGCTTTGAAAACATGAAACTCACCATCGGCGGATTATTTTTTGCGATTCAACTCACGCTGCTCGCGCAGCCGGCTCCGCCGGTGATTTCGCTCTGGCCGAACGGCGCGCCCGGCTTTGAATCGCGCAAGGACATTCCCGAACAGGCCGCGAGCTACTGGGTGAAAAATATCAACAACCCGTCGCTCACCGTTTTTCTGCCACCAAAGGAAAAGGCGAACGGCGCGGCGGTGATCATCTGTCCCGGCGGCGGCTTCCGCGAACTTGTCTTCGGCGCGGAAGGTGTGGAGCCGGCAAAGTATTTCAATGACCTCGGCATCGCCGCTTTCGTCTTGAAATACCGTTTGTTTCGCGAAACCAATTCCGTTTACACCATTGAAAATCCGCACGAAGACGGCTTGCGCGCGATGCGCCTCGTCCGCAGCCGCGCCGCCGAATGGGGTTTGGATACTCATCGCATCGGCATGGTCGGTTATTCCGCCGGCGGCGAAGTGGTTTCGCTGACGAGCTTCGGCGAGACGGCGGGCGTGACGAACACGGCCGACGCCATTGACCGCGCGAACGCGCGCCCCGATTTCATCGCGGAAATTTATCCCGGCGGCGCAGGCCTTCCGGCCGAGCTGCCGAACAATGCGCCGCCCGCTTTTCTGCTCGTGGCCGATGATGACAACCACACCGACACGGTGCTGAAACTTTTTGAACTGTATCGCGCGGCGAAAATTCCCGTGGAGGTTCATGTGTTCACGAAGGGCGGCCACGGCTTCAATCAAGGTCAGCGCTCCAAGCTCGCGACCATCAAAAACTGGCCGCAGCGGCTCACCGATTGGATGGGCGACAATAACCTTCTCGATCCCGCTGTTCCAGCGAAGAATGTCAAATGACCGCTTGCACCGCGCGCGAGCAGCCGCCGGCAATGCCGGCATGCAGATTTTAAGCCGCTGTCACAACCAGCCGAACGAACGAGCCAGATAAACCAGCGCGTAGGCAGCGGCGGCGCTGGCGGGCAGCGTCAGCACCCACGCCCAGAGAATGCGTTCGACGACGCCCAGCTTGAGCGCATTGAAACCTTTCGCGCAACCCACGCCCATAATGGAAGTCGTGATGGCGTGCGTGGTGGAAACGGGCATCCCGAAATGCGCGGCGGTGAACAGCACCGTCGCCCCGGTGGCCTCGGCGGCAAAACCATGCACGGGATGGAGCTTCACCATTTTGTGGCCGAGCGTTTTGATGATGCGCCAGCCGCCCGCCGCCGTGCCGGCGCACATCGTCAGCGCGCAAAGAACGGTGATCCAGACGGGAATGAATTGCGCTTTCGGATCCAGCTTGGGCGGTTCGTAGCCAAATTGCAGCCACACCGGCAAATGCGCGACGACCCAGGCGACCGGCGGCAAATATCCAGCGGGTGTGCCTTCGGGCGTTTGCAGCCAGCCGAGCCAGCCGGGCGCGGAAAGCAGCAGTCCAGTCTTGGTGGCGACGACGAGTGCGAGCGTGATGATGCCCATGGTTTTTTGCGCGTCGTTGGTGCCGTGGGCAAAACCCATGTAGCCCGCGCTCAATAATTGCAGTTTGCCGAATGTGCGGTTGACCGTGACCGGCCGCCAGTTGCGCAACAGAAAATACAGCAGGCCCATGAAAAGGAAACCGACGACAAAGCCCACGAGCGGCGAACTGATCATCGGCACGATGACTTTCCAAAGAATCCCTTTGCTCTTCCACCAATGTTCCTGATCAGGGATTGACCAGATAATTGACGACCATTTGCCCGAAGCCGCCAGCACCGCGCCGCACAGCCCGCCGACGAGCGCGTGCGACGAACTGGACGGCAGTCCGAACCACCATGTCAGCAGGCTCCAAACGATGGCGGCCAGCAACGCACAACACAGCACCGGCATGGTCGCCACCTGCGCGTCCACGAGGCCGGAGGCAATCGTCGCGGCGACAGCGGTGCCGAAAAAGGCGCCGATGAGGTTGGTGAACGCCGCCAGCAAAACCGCCTGGCGCGGCGTGAGCACTTTCGTTGAGACGACCGTGGCGATGGAATTGGCCGTGTCGTGAAAGCCGTTGATGTAGGTGAACACCAGCGCGATGAAAATGACGAGCAGGATCAGGAACATATTCAGTGCGGAGTGCGGAGTGCGGAATGCGGAGTGGCAGCGGCCGACGTCGCCGAGTCTGTCGCTCGGTTCTTTTTTGCAGTTCGGATGGAAGCGACAACGATGGCGACAAGTTCGTTGCACTCCTTGAGCAGGGCAGCGGCCTGGTCGGGGTTTAATTTTCCGCTCTCGACCAGCAGTTCAATCCAAAAGCTCGATTCATCGGCTTCTTCTTCCACAATTCCCATTTTGAAAATAAAATCGGCGGGCGATTTGGCGCGGCACGCGGCGCGGTAATTGGCCCCGACGGAAGTGCCGGAACGCAGCCGTTGCCGCCCTAGAACGTCACACGTTTTCCCCAGAGGCAAAGCCTCAACCAGCTTGACAATTTCCAAGGCAAACCGCTTCGTGCGCTCCTTCAATTTTTCGTTGTTCATAGGTGGCTCGGCGAAGTGACTCCGCACTCCGAATTCCGCACTCCGCATTTCAAGAGTTTTTCAGCACGATGTGCATGACCACGTTGCCGGTGTCGTGGCAGCGGTCCACCACCTTTTCCATCAGCTCATAAACATCGCGCACGACGATGGCGCGGATGGCGTCGTATTTGCCGCCGTAAAGATCGCGCAGCAGTTCGTTCATGTATTTGTCCGCCTCGACTTCGACGAGCTGGAGGCGGTCGTTATAGGTTTTCAGCTTTTCCATGTCCTCCAGGTGGCGCAACTGCTTGACCATTTCATGCACGGCGTCGGTGGCCTTGTTCATCATGTCGGCCTGCTTGGAAAAATCCATGCCGTCGAGATGCGCCCCGGCCATCACCAGCCGCTCGGCCAGTTTTTCGGCGGCCTTGGGGATGCGGAACAGCGACCGTGCCAGCGTCTCGATGTCCTCGCGGTCCAGGCCGGTGATGAAGGTTTTCACCAGTTCGTTGCTGATCTGCCCGGAGATTTTCTTTTCCTTGCGGCGCGCGAGAATGAGGTCATCGAAGCTCTGGGAATTGCGCGGCGACTTCATCAGCTCGATGACGAGCCGGACGCTTTCGTGGGATTCGGCGGCGGCGGCTTCGAGCAGTTCCTGAAACCGGTCGCCTTTGCTGAACAGTTGCGAAATGGAAAACATGCGGGCAAAGTTTTACCCAAAAAGCCGCGCCGCGCACGAAAAATCAATTTCCCGGCGGCGCGGCGTCCGCGCCTTGCCCCGCCGCCGGGGTCCATCAGCAAAGACCTTAAAACGTCCGCCGAGCCGTGCGACGCCTCTCAAAAAGGGTTTTAAGATCCGGTCGAGCTGTTCGGTGCCGGCTCGAACGCCGTTTTGAGCGCGGTCGAACCGTTCGCCGGCAGTTTCAAAGAGCTTTTGGATGAGGTCGAACCGTTCGCTGCCTGCTGAAACGGCGTCTTAGCCCAGCCCGGACGGTTCGACGCCAGTTTGAACGCCGTTTTAGGAGCGGTCGGGCCGTCCGACCTCTATTTCAAGGAGCTTTTAGGTGAACCCGAACCGTTCGACGCCTCCTAAAAAGGCTTTTTAGAACCCGTCGAACCGTTCGACGGCAATTTTTAGACCGTCCCAAACCCACCCGAACGCCTCTTAACCATTCAAAATTAGCAATTTAACCAGATTTTTCACAAAAACCATCCAACCAATCCCGCCGCTGGTTTGGCCAAAGACGCGGCGCGCGTGGCTCCTTCTCCTTGGGAAGAAGGCCGGGGTGAGGGTGGTCATGCAAATCAAGTCCAAGTCACCACGGCACGCAGAAAGCCTCAATGAGGTTTCCCAACTTTGTAAGGCACTGGCCTGTCATGCAAAACTCCTTCCGCCAATTCCTCGGTAGCAGCCGGGCGACGAGTGCGCGACACGTTTTCAAGCGCTATAGGCCGTTGTTGCGACAAAGGTTTTTCTGCCGGCGCGGTTTTAGGCGTTGTGGCCAGCCACGGCTCGACATTGATTCCAAGTCCGCGCAATTCTTCTTCAAAATGACAGACCACCGCCGAAACGACATAAGGCGCAACCCTGCCGCTGCCGGTTGCGAGACGGGAAAGATAGAACTGCGAAATTTCGAGTTTGTCCGCCAGTTCCTGCTGCGTCATTGCCGAATCTTCGCGCAACTTCCGCACCGCCGCGCCGATCAACACCACTTCGCCGATGGCGTCGTAAGCCTTGCGATAGGTAGGCTTTTTCGAGAGCCGCTGGTGCAATTCGGACAGATTCATGTCAATTCCCGTTGCTCGCTAAAATACATCTCCTTGGGGAGAAGATCGGGTTGAAGCAGAACATTCAGGCTAATTAGCCCGCCACCGCCGCGCCCATGTGTTCCATCACATATTCGTCGAAGGACTCGTAATTGGGAATGCCGCGCTTGCCGTTCACCCGGCCAAGAATCGTGTTGTTGATTCGGTCGTGTAAATAATCAACCAACTCTGGAAACCGGGGTTCGGGTATGAAATAAGTCGGCGCTTTGAATGCGGATTCAATGTTTTTGAAAAGCACCGAATAATGAAAATGCGTGCTGCGTCCAAAACGGGCGTCCGCTTCGCGGTAATGGTTGTAACGCTCCACCAGATATTTCACATAATTGCGCTTGGCGAGATTCGCGCCGATGCAGCCTTCCGGGTATGAGGCGGGGCGCTTGCTGCTTTTGCTCACACGCACATTCGTTACCTGGTCGCCAACGTGGACGTTTGCGCCGGTCAGGTTTCCACCGGAAACATTCAATGCGTTTTTCACACTCATGGCTTTATTTTAATCCAGATTTGGTTTTTGCCAACAATTCGTTCATCACGCCCGCCAAGTGCTGCCGAAACGCGGCTTCAAACGTCGGCATATCGGTGTAGGTATGATAAATGGCGTTTTTCCCCAGCTTGCTGCTTGAACTTTTCAATTCGCGCAAATTCATTTCGCGCCTTGCGCTGTTTCGGGATTGGCTGGTTGTTGAAATACACCATCACCTTCTTGCCATGCTTGATGCTGCGCCGGATTTCCTCCTCAGTGCCTGAATCCGCGACGCCCGTGGGCGAACCAAACCGCGCGTTGAAAATGCCCACCATGATGTCGCATTGATCCACCACCTGCTTGTTGAGAAGTGCTTGCGGACGGCCACCGGCGGCGGGATGACTGTGCGTGCGCCAGTGCGTGAATTCCACTCGTGCTCCCGCCAGCGGCCCGTGGTCACGATTCCATTGCTCAATTTGTCCGCGAATCACAACGTGGGCTTCGTCCACATCCGATGGCGCACCCACGAACACCCGAAACAATAGGATTTGCTCTGGCATAATTCGGTGAGATTACAAACCATCCGGCATTTCGTCAAACCGACTCCTCGCCTTGCTTCCGCTGGGCTTCTCGAATTTGTTTTTCGAGACGGGCAATGGCTGCTTCGGCAAGCTTGACGGTCAGTGAATGTAAATAAAACGCAACCGATGGAATGATAAACGATGGCAGTAATAATACCCAAACCCAAAAACTGGATAATTTGGCTTCTGGAAAAAAACTGTCATAAAGCATGAATGCCAGGATTGTTAAAGACATTAGGAATGTCAGCGGCTTCAGGATCGATTTGAACGAACTGTGGAGCGAAGCGACTACAAAGCTAGTTGGAAAAATCTCATGATTTTTCGTGGCTTCAATCTTCTTTTCAACAAGCTCCGCATGTTTTTCAGATAGTTGCTTTATCCACGAGGGCAGAGGGTTTTTGATGTGGAGCGGCAACAGGTTCTTTCGCAGCAACTTTTTTCGCCATGCGTTGAGTTTAGAAAATGGCCACGAAATAAAAAGCGTTTTGACCAAGCTTGTTTTCCGCCAGGCGATTTTGAGCTTTGGCAAGAAATGTAATAAGGTTCGCCAATTTTACGTTGCCGCCGGATTTCAAGAGGAATAAAAATTTTCACACAATCAACCAAAGAAAGGAACAAACATCATGCAAGTCCCCGAATCATACGATCCTCTGGTGCAACTGCTGGAAGATGCCGCCGACGGGGCGGACAAATACGGCGCGGCCATCGGCCTCAAACAAAATACCGGCCCGGCCATCCGCACGGATTTGACGGCGCTCATCGGTGTGCCCGCCGGTCCCGGCGGCGTGCCGCCCGCCGTGCCGGGCTTGAAGTCGCTGTGGAACGGGGCCAAGGCGAACAAGGCGGCCATGACCGCCGACCTGCGCACCGCCGAGAGCAACGGTCGCGCGCTGGCGATGACGTGCATCGGCGCGCTCAAGCCGGTGCTGGGCACGCAATGGAACAGCGCGTGGAACGCCGCCGGTTTCACGGGCGGCTCGCTCGCGGTGCCGGCGCATCCGCAGCCGCTGCTGCTGCTGTTGAGCGCTTATTATGCGGCCAATCCGGCAAAGGAAGTCGCCAATATCAACGGCATCGCCTGCACCGCCGCCGCGTGCCAGGCCGCGTCGGGCGTCATCGTCACGGCGCAAAAAGCCAGCAACCAGAGCAACACGGACGCGGGCAACGCGCAATCGGCCTTGCAGGACGGCATTGATGCCGGGCGGGCGCGGGCGTCCGGCCTGCTGGCGGAACTCGGCCAACTGCTCGACGACAATGATCCGCGCTGGCTGGCGTTTGGCTTTGATCTGCCGGGTCATCCCTCCACGCCGGATGTGCCGCAAAATCTCGTGGTCATACCGGGCCCTGCCGGTTCGGGCAGCTTGTTCGTGCATTGCGACGACGCGCGTCGCGCGTCCGGCTACCGCTTCACGGTGACGAACGCGGCGGATGGCACGGAACTGGCGGAGCAGTTGACCCAGGATGCGGAAGCCACTTTCGACAGCCTGCCGGCGGGTGCGAACGTGAACGTGGCAGTCACCGCCCGCAATGCGACGGGCGAAAGCCAGCCATGCGATGCGGTCAGCGTCGGAGTGCCGTAACCACCTGCGAAAAAAAAATCAGCCCGCGCGGCCGGAGCCGCGCGGGTTTTTCATTGGTTCGGAACCAAGGCGGCACCGGTTTCAGCCGGGGGCGCTGCCGGCGGCCTTGGCCGCCGGGTGCCGGATGTCCTGCGCCTCGCAGAGAAAGACCACTTCCTCGGCGATGTTCTTCGCGTGGTCGGCGATGCGTTCGAGGCTTTTGCTGGCAACGATCCAATGCAGACAGCGGGCGATGGTGTCGGGGTTGGCCATCATGTGCTGCGCGAGCTGCTGGTGGATTTCCTTGTTGAGCGCGTCCACTTCCTTGTCGCGCGGAATGAGCGCGCGGGCGGCGGCGGAATCGCGGTGGACAAACGCGTCGAGCGCTTCCTTGACCATCGCGAGGGAAAGACCGGCCATGCGGTTGACATCCAGATTGATTTTCACCGGCGGCTCCTGCGCCAGGTCGCGGGCGCGTTTGGCAATCTTGGTGGCCTCGTCGCCGATGCGTTCGAGGTTCTGCGAAACTTTCATCGCCACGGTCACGAGCCGGAGATTGCTGGCCAGCGGCGCTTTCGTCAGCAGCACAATGGCCATCTCATCAATCTCCACCTCGAACTGGTCAATGAGGTTGTCATCCTCGCGCACGCGCAGGGCGAGATCGTAATCGCGCTGGACGAGCGCCTGCACGGACTCGTTGACGGCGGTCTCGGCGCGGCTGGCCATCAGCAAAATCTTTTGCCGCAGCGCGTCGAGACCCATTTCAAAATGATTTTCCATAGCTTAATTATATTGTTCTCATCCTCATCCTCAAATTTGATTTATGAGGATGACGATGAGCCTGAGGATGAGCTTTCAACCAAACCGGCCGGTCACATAATCCTCCGTCTGTTTCTTCGCGGGATTGGTAAATATCTTGGCGGTGTGGTCAAATTCGATCAGTTCGCCGATGTAGAAAAAGGCGGTGAAATCCGAAATGCGCGCGGCTTGCTGCATGTTGTGCGTGACAATGACGATGGTGAAATCCTTTTTCAATTCCAAAATCAATTCCTCGATGCGTGCGGTGGCGAGCGGGTCGAGCGCGCTGGCCGGCTCGTCCATCAAAATGATTTCCGGCCGGATGGCGATGGCGCGGGCGATGCACAGCCGTTGCTGCTGGCCGCCGGACAAACCCAGCGCGCTGGAATGCAGCCGGTCCTTGACCTCGTCCCACAGCGCGGACTGCTGGAGACTTTTCTCCACCGCTGCGGCGAGCTCCGATTTGTTTTTTACGCCGTGCAAGCGCAGGCCGTAAGCGACGTTTTCGTAGATGGATTTGGGAAACGGATTCGACTTTTGAAACACCATGCCGACGCGCTTGCGGAGTTCGATCACGTCCACGTCCGGGCCGTAAATATCGTGCCCGCCAATTTTGACCGCGCCATCAATGCGGACGCTGTCAATCAGATCGTTCATGCGGTTGAGGCAGCGGAGCAAAGTGGATTTGCCGCAGCCGGACGGGCCGATGAACGCCGTGACCACCTTCTCGCCCAGCGTCACGGAAATGTTCTTGAGCGCCTTGCTCGCGCCGTAAAACAGCGAGAGCGACTCGATCTCAATGAACGGCGCGCTGGGCGCCGCTTTGGGGCCGGCGTCGGCGACCGCTATTCTGGGCAGGGAAATCTCGGTCATAAAAATCAGTGCAGCGAACGCATTTTGCGCCGGATGTTGGAGCGGATGATAATCGCGACGATGTTCAAAGCAAAGGTCAGCACCAGCAGCACCAGCACGGTCGCATAAAGAATGGGCCGCGTCTGCTCGATGTTTGGCGATTGCGTGGACAACACAAAAACGTGGTAGCCCAAATCCATGAACTGATCGCTCAAATGCGTCGGCAGCGACGCCATGTAATACGCGACGCCGGTGAACAAGATCGGCGCGACCTCGCCGGCGGCGCGGCTGACGGCGAGAATCCCGCCGGTCATGATGCCAGGCAGCGCCTGCGGCAAAACAATTTTCAAAATGGTTTCCAGCTTCGTCGCGCCAAGCGCCAGGCTGGCTTCGCGCAGGCCCGGCGGAATGGCTTTCAACGATTCTTCCGTCGCCACGATCACGACCGGCACCGTCATCACGGCCAGCGTCAGCGATGCCCAGATGAGCGCGGGCTGGCCCCAGACGGCGCTGGAGTTGTGCAGCAGCACATCAAGGTTTTTGCCGATGAAATTAATGAAGAAGCCGAGTCCAAACAAACCGAAGACGATGGACGGGACGCCGGCGAGATTGTTGACGGCAGCGCGGATGATGCGCGTGATGAAGGAATTGCTCGGCGCGTATTCCGTCAAGTAAATCGCGGTGATCACGCCGACGGGAATGACGAAAATCGTCATCACCAAAACGCGAAAGGTGGTGCCGACAATCATCGGCAGCACGCCGGTGGTTTTGATGTCGAAGAAATCTTTTTTCGGGATGGTCGAGACAAAATGCCACGAGAAACCCTGACAACCGTTGGCGATGATGTTGATTAAAATCGTCGCCAGGATGCCGAGGATCAACAGCGTGGCCAAGCCGGTCAGGCCGGAGAAAAAGAATGACCAGAAATCAAATTTCTCCGCTCGAAAATGGCGGCCTTGAATTTTGTTCATCGCTTGCCCTCCAATTTGTTTTTGAAACGATGGATGACAAAATCACCGATCATGTTTGAAACAAACGTCGCGGCGAAGAGCAGCGCGCCAAGCATGAAAAGGATGCGGTAATGCGGCCCGCCGTTGACGGCCTCGGCCATTTCGGCGGCGATGGTCGTCGTGATGCTGCGCGCCGAATCAAAAATGCTCCACGACATCACGCTCGCGGAACAAACCATCAGCACGATCATCGTTTCGCCGATGGCGCGGCCGAAACCGAGCACGGCGGCGGCGAAAACTCCGGGCAGCGCGGCGGGCAAAACAATTTGCCACGCGGTCTGCCAGCGCGAGGCACCGAGCGCGAGCGCGGCCTGCGTGTAGGCGCGCGGCACACTGGTCAGCGCGTCCTCGGCGATGGAAAAAATAATCGGGATGACCGCGAAGCCGAGCGCGATGCCGGCGACAAAGGCGTTCAGCCGGGTTTCATAGCCGAAAGTTTTTTGCAACACCGTCGCCATGACCAGCAGCGCAAAAAAACCGACGACAACAGATGGAATTCCCGACAGCAGTTCAATCGTTGGTTTCAAAATCTCGCGGAATCGCGGGCGCGCGAGCTGCGAAACGTAAATCGCCGCGCCGACCGCCAGCGGCACGGCGAACAGCAGTCCGATCAACGTAATTTTCAGCGTGCCGACGAACAGCGGGATGATGTTGAACTTTTTGATCTGGCCGACGGGCTGCCAGATGTATTCCGGTTTTTTGTAATCATCCCATTGATGCGGCAGCAGCAGGTAGCGCCATTCGGTCGTGTTGAGGCGCGCGTCGCGGCTGTTGCGGAACGATTCAGGAATATCGTTCTGCGCCTCGACTTTCACATCCATCAAAGTCTTGAGCGTGTCTTTGTCCATGGCCTTGAATTGCTCCGGCGTGAGTTCGAGATATTTTTGCAGTTCCGCCGGCGAATGTTTGTCCATCTCGGCGGGCGGGATGACGGCGGAGACTAGCGCGGTGTCCGTCTGGCCGAAGAAGACCGGCAGAGCTTCGCGTGCGACGAAGATGAAAATCAGAAACACCATCAGGATGGTGGAAAGCGAGACGAGGAAGATGAATTTTTCCGCGAGCCATTCCAGCGGACGCGCCTTGTGGCCGCGATGGATGCCCATCCAGCCCGGCGTGCGGCGCGTTTCTTTGTGGCTCGATGGCATCAGGTGGCGGAAAAGTTACGCGGGCGGCGCGGGAATCTCAACCGAGAAACCACGTCCGCCCGCGACCGGTGATCGTTGGAGGAACCGCCGATCAAATCAGTTGCTGCGGAGGTTTTTCGGCAGCGGGTAATAGCCGATGTCCTTCACATATTTCTGGCCATCATCGCTGCGAATCCAGTTGAGGTAAGCGGCCACTTCGCCTTTGTCCAAAGCCGGATTCACATAGACGTAAAGGTGTCGCCAAATGGGATAGGTTCCGGTTTCGACATTTTCCTCGGTCGGTTCAATCGCCGGCGAAGCGTCGTCCTTTTTGATGGCGAGCAGCTTGCTGCCGCCGCCGTAAGCGGCGCCGCCGTAGCCGATGCCATTCTTATCTTTGACGACCGCCTGCACAATGGCCGCCGTGCCGGGCATCGTTTGCGCGCTCGCGGCGAAATCCTGGCCTTTCAAAACATGTTCTTTGAAGAACTCATAAGTGCCGGAACTGTTTTCGCGGCTATAAACTGTGATGGGCGCATCCGGTCCGCCAACTTCCTTCCAGTTTTTTATTTTGCCGGTGAAGATGTCGCCGACCTGGTCGAGGGTCAATTCCTTCAGCGAGTTTTCCGGGTTCACATAAACGGAAAGGCCGTCGAGCGCGACCTTGTATTCGGTCGGCCGCTTGCCGAAAGCCTTGATGCAGTTGGCGATTTCCGCAGCCTTCGCCTTGCGCGAGGCGTCGCACAAATCCGTCGTCTGGCTTTGCAGCGCGGCAAAGCCGGTGCCGGTGCCCCCGCCGGTGACTTGGATTTTCACGTCGCTGTGTTGGCCCATGTAAACTTCCGCCCACTTTTGCGCGAGGATGACCAGCGTGTCCGAACCTTTGACGGTGATGGTGCCGGCAAAAGCGGAGGCGCTGATGCCAGCCGCCGCCACGGCGAGGCAGAGGGATTGGATGATTTTTTTCATATTCGGTAATTTGACAGGAATGATTTGTTTTTGCTCGTTACGATTTTGCGACGTTTAGAATTTCCACATCAAGTCAGCAAAGAAGTGCATGGCACTGCTTTGCGGCTCTTTGGTGCCATTAACGGTCGGGTTGATCAGATCATTGAGATAGCAACTGGCGCTGACCACGAGCGAGTCGGTTAAGGAATAGTTCAGCTTTATGAAATGACCCTTGATGTTGGTGCCGCCAATGTAGCCACCGGAGCCGCCGCCGGCCGGAGCGGCCTGGTAATAGGCGGAATTGTCGTCATCTTCGAGCTGGTCATACCACGCGTCAGATTCGAGATATTCGTAACGGTAAGTCAAATCCCAAGTGTGCTTGGTTCCCGACTTGCCTAGGATGACACCCACCCAGTAGCCATTGTTGTTATTGGGTGCGCCCGGATTGTTCATGACTTCACCTTTGAAGGTGATGGGAAAAGCGCCGTCATAAAGCGGGAAAGAATCCAGTTTGTAGGTGACGCTGGCATCGCCGATGATGGGGGTGAAATTATACATCGGAGCGCCGGTAGCGAGGTTGCGCGTATTGCCCTGGTTGATTTGCGTTACGTTCGCATTGGAGAGTTGTTCGGGATTAACAATGGCAAACACAGAGGCGCCCAACACGCTGGACCATTTTTCCGTCCATTTGGCATTCCATAACACCTGGCCGCCACCCATCGTAGGTTGACGGGTAGTGCCGCCTATGCCTGACGCCAGCACAAGTCCTGCGCCAGTAAACGTAATGGAATGCTTGTTGTTGATGGTATAACCAGCCTGGACCACCGCGCCTTCAGGCGTCAAATCTGGATCAATGACCATCCAAGTAGAGTTGCCAAATACCACATCTCTTTCCATCTTGCCAACCGTGAAGGACAGCTTCCAATCGCCGCCATTGATTGGCGTCCATTTGCCATAGGCCAAATCCACATAAAGGCCTTTGTCGCTCCAGTTGTTCCCCATCGTGCTGTTCTGGGACAACGGATTTCCCTGGGCCAGACTGCCCTTGGTATCGCCGGAACCGATGCGAAAGCCTGCTTCCAAACCGTCTTTCATGCTCACGGTCGCCCCTAAAAACAGGCGATAGCGCTCGCGGGACTTGTCCACCGCCGTGGCGTTGTTGCCAGAAAACTGCTCGAACCGGCCGCGAAAACTGCCGTTGAAACTGTAGCCCGTCACCCAGTCGGGCATCCCGGTCTTGGCTTGGAACGCGGTCTTGAAATCGTTGTCCGATTCTTCGCGGAGATCCTTGGCTTCGTTGGCGCTGAGAATCCCCTTCTCCACCAGCTTGTCAATCAGCGCATCCGAGGATTGCGCGTGGACCTGGGGGGCGAACGCCGCGAGCGCGGTGGCTCCGGCAAACAATGCGAGTTTCGTCTTATTTTTAGTGTTGTAGGTTTTCATTATGTGTGGTGTCGCAAAACGCGGACAGATTGTGGCCGCGGTGTGACAGGAATATGTCAGCAATGTTACAATTGCGTGACAACGCCGGCGGGTTTCTCAAACACCGGCGCGCGTGACCGGCCGGCGGTTTGGCCGGGACGGCGCGGAGGGTGAATTGATGCCGCCGCCGCGCTTCACTAATCTGCGGCATGGCGAAAAAGATTTCCGGCGCGAAAACTTCCGCACCTTCCGCTGGTAGGGCTGACCTGCCGGTCAGCCGCGGCGCCATCCGCCGGACCCAGCGCGAACAGGAGGCGTATATGCAATCCGAATTGAACGCATCCATGCCCGTCGTCTGGTCGCAGCTTGAGCCATTGCTGGACGAGGCCATTTCCTCTCTTGGAACGGCTGACCGCGCATTGCTGGCGCTGCGCTTTTACGAAAACAAAAGCGGACCGGAAGCGGCGGCGCTGCTGGGCATCAACGAAGCCGCCGTCCACAAGCGCACCGCCCGCGCACTGGATAAGCTGCGTAAATTTTTCAGCCAGCGAGGCGTTGCGCTGACCGCCACGGTGATTGCCGGCGCGGTGGCGGCCAACTCCGTGCAAGCCGCGCCGGCGGGATTGGTGCAAACAATCTCTATCGTCGCTGCGGCAAAAAGGGACGGCGGCAGGAACTTCAACTTTAACCCTCGTGAAAGGAGCTTTGAAAATTATGGCATGGACAAAAGTAAAAACGGCGGTTGTGACGGCCGCTACAATTCTCTGCGTGGCTGGCGGCGGCGCTGGCATTTACGCTTATCATTCAAGTCATCTGACGCCAGCCGCCGAATTGCAGGCGGCCTTGCATATCGAAAGGCCGGCAACCGGGACTTGGGGTTATCCGGGTGAAAAGTGCCGTCTCGCGATTGAACATTTTGGCTCCAATCGCGCGGCTGCTTTCCCCATTCTTAAGAAAGCGGCCAGTGATTCCAACCCTGAAGTTCGGAGACAGGCGGTCTCCGCGATGCGCTTGGTTGGGGTAACCGCGCGGCCAAACTCGGGTTGGCGAGGAGAAGCTTCGCCTGAAGCAGCACCCTTTCTTTGGCCAATTCTAAACGGAAACGACAGTGAATTAAGCTACCTTGCATTGTCGTCTTTAAGAACCATAGGATTTCAGCCGAAAGACATTCCCGCCCTGGCAGATTTACTGGTGCAAACTCATAATAATTTCACTGTAGCACAACGGGACATTGCCCATGCGAATATTTCGCGAGTGCCAAACTTGCTTGAAAGGATATCGGGCAATGAAAGTTTGCAGCGCTACCTACCCGAAGCGATTGCAGAAACAATTCGGCAAAATCCAGACACGGTTGCGCCATTCATTACATCTGTGGAAAACTTGTTGGATGTTGAGAACGCCGACATCCGTTTCGGGGCCGCCTGCGCTTTGGCAAAATATAAGGGTGTGAATGATTCAAAAATTTCCAAGGAACTGACCGCAGGACTAAAAGGCCCGGATGGTCTCAAGCAACTGATGGCCATTGAGACACTTCAACACATCGGAACAGATGCCCAGCCAATGATTCCGGAGATGCTCGAATATGCCAATTCAATTGATGATCGTTTTATTCGCGAATTGGCGTTCAGAGCCATCGGTTATATTGATAGCAATTTGCGGAATACCATGCCGGAAGTGGATCAGGCTCTCAAAAACGACCCGAGTTTGAAAAATGTAGTCGAAAAGGTGAAATAGTTTCGCACCGCCCCGCACGTCCCGCCTGCCATTCCAAAGCGCCAGAGGACTGGCGCACTCCAAGACGCTCCGCGCGGTTCGGGAGTCTTCGGTCAACGCGCCAGCGTTTTGGAGTGCGGCGTCCCTCCGCCGCTTTCTCCCCAAGCGCCAGCGGCGCGGAATCTTTGTAGAAACATTCCCGTAAACGTCCCCGGCTCCGTAGGAGCGGCATATTCCGTGATGTCGCTCCTACGGAGCTTTCATTTTCTTGGGTCGTGGTGCTACAGAGATTCCGCGCCTACGGCGCTAAAAAATGCCCGTCGCCGCCAGGGTGAAATAGTTTCGCGTCACCCCGCGCCTTTTTGCCGAAGCCAGCCCGGAGCCAGCGCCAGAGGATTTTGAACAACCAAGTAACAAAGGAACCAAGGCAAGCCGGCTTAGTTCCTTGGTTCCTTGGTTGTTCAATTCTTCCCCGTGCCAAAAATATTTCAAAATAATTTGTCCACTTTTGCCGGCGGCGGACATTCCTTATTGATGACCCCTGCGCGGCATATCTGGTTTCCGGAAGCTGATGTCGTCTCCGCCGGTTCCCTTTCCGGCCTCGGCCTGAGTTTTATCCACCCCGTCCGCTTCCCCGCCGCGTTGCCGCCAGGCTTGGCGCGGTTGCTTCCGGTCCGCCGGAGTTTCGCCATCGGCCGCTGCGGCTTGCCGCCGCGCTTCGGCGGGTGCCCCGAGGCATTCCGGGTGTTCCCCAAATCCTTTGGCCATTTCGCGGACGCCGTTGGCGAAAACCCGACGGCGGGCCGGGCTTTCCCGCCGGCGGGCCGGGAAAATTCTTCGTCCGTCCGGAGCTTCGCGGAAGCCTTTGACCATTTCCCGGAATCGTTCCGGGAAAGCGCGGAAGGCTTCGGGGTTTGCCCGGAACCCCTGCGGGAAACCATTTTTTAAGGTAAACAGCACTTAAACGCGCAAACCAAGACCTGTTTCCGTCGGTAAATAAAACAATGAAACTGAAAGAACAACCAAATGAAATCAGATCCCATCCAAAAGAACGATCTGGCCTTCGCGGCGCAGATGCTCACCTGCAAAAACAACCTTCCCACCTATGCGCCCACGCTGGCTTTGACGCCGGAGCAGGTGGCGGCGCAGGCGGCGGATGCCGCCGCGTTCGATTACTGGGTCAAAAGCATGATCATCATGCACAAGGACGCCCAGCAGTTCACGGCCTGGAAGGACTTGTTGCGCGATGGCGGCGTGCCGCCGGCTTCTGGCACGCCCGGCCTGCCGGTGCTGCCCCCGGCGGTGCCGGCGGTAAATCCGGGCATTGAAGACCGTTTCCGCGCGCTCGTGCAAAACATCAAGAGCAATGCCAATTACAACACCAGCATTGGTCAGGCGCTGGACATCGAAGGCGCGGAACTGACGCCGCCGGATTTGACCACCTTGCAGCCGGTGCTCACGCTGTCCATCACCGGCAATCATGTGCAGGTGGGCTGGGGCTGGCAGGGCTACGCCGCCTATCTGGACCAATGCGAAATCCAGGTGGACCGCAACGACGGCAAAGGTTACGTGACGCTGGCCTATGACCCCACGCCCGGCTACACCGACACCACCCCTTTTCCGACTGCCCCGGCTAAGTGGACTTACCGGGGCATCTACCGCTTGGACGAGGCGCAAGTGGGCCTGTGGAGCAATCCGGTGAGCATCGTCGTGGGTGCCTGAACAACCGCTGAAATCAAACACCCCCGCCGGGAAACCAGCGGGGGTGTTTTTGCGGCGGTTGAAACCGGGCTTTTACGGCTTCCAAATCATGTCGGCCACGGTTTTGTTGGCGGGAATGAACGGGATGACGTGCGTGCTGTAAGGCGTCACCACGTCGAGCACATAGGGTTCGTCGGCGTCGAGCATCCGCTGGATGGCGGCGCGCAAATCCCGTTTGAACATCACGCGCTCGCATTTCACGTTGAAGGAATTGCACACGCGGACGTAGTCGGGATAAATCTCCGGGCGATGTTCCGGGTCGCCGAGATAAGTGTGGCCGCGGTTGCCCTTGTAAAAATTATCCTCCCACTGCACGACCATGCCGAGATGCTGGTTGTTCAGGATGATGGCTTTCGCGGCAATCTTCTCGACGTGCGCGGTGGCGAGTTCCTGAATGTTCATCAGGAACGAGCCGTCGCCGTCAATGTCAACCACCTGCTTGTCGGGCAATGCGACCTTGATGCCGAGCGCGGCGGGATAGCCAAAGCCCATCGAGCCAAGGCCCGCGCTGGTGATGAATTGGCGCGGATATTTGTATTTATACCATTGCCCCGCCCACATTTGATGCTGGCCGACGCCGGTGGTGATGTAAGCCTCGCCCTTGGTGAGTTCGTAAAGCGTCTCGACGACCATCTGCTGCAAAATGACTTCGCTCTCGTTGCCCTGCATGTGATCCACCATGTGATCGCTGTTGGCGATTTCCGGCGTGATGCGATAGGCGAACGGCGCTTTCTTCTTCCATTCATCAATCTGCGCCAGCCACGCGGTGTGTTTCTTGGCGACGGTTCGTTGCGCGACCAATTGGTTCAAGCGCGTGAGCGCGTCCTTGATGTCGCCGACGACGGGCAAATGCACCCGGCGATTCTTGTTCAACTCCGACGCATCAATGTCCAAATGGACGATCGTGCCGTGCTTGCAGAATTCCTCGAACTTGCCCGTCACGCGGTCGTCGAAACGCACGCCGAACGCGAGCAGCAAATCCGCGCCGTCTTTCATCTTGAGCATCGGGCCGTTCGGGTCTTTGCGATATTCGTATTCGCCGTTGACCGCCCAGTTCGCAAACGCCGCGCCGTGCATGCCGAGCCAGCGCAGCGAGAGCGGATGCGTTTCCGGAAAACCGCCGATGCCCATCAGCGTGGTCGTCACGGGAATGTTCGTGGCTTCCGCAAATTTTTTCAATTCCGCCGCCGCCCCGCTGGTGATGATGCCGCCGCCGCAATAAATCACCGGACGCTCGGCCTTCTCGATGAGGCCGATGATCTCGTTCAGCGCGATGTCGTCGGCTTTCAAATCCGGCTGCGTGTAGCCGCGCAAACCTTTTTTGATTTCGTCGAGCGTCGGCCAGACCGGCTGCGTTTTCTGCTGCTGAAGATTTTTTGGAAAATCAATGACCACCGGGCCGGGACGACCGCTTTGCGCAATGTAAAACGCCTCTTTGACAATGCGCGGAATGTCGTTGATGTCCGTGATGAGATAACTGTGCTTCACGATCGGCAGCGTCACGCCGATGATATCGGTTTCCTGAAAAGCGCCGCGCCCGATCATCGCCTGATTCACCTGCCCCGTGATGGCGATGAGCGGACAGGAATCCATGTAGGCGTCCGCGATGGCCGTGACCAGATTCGTCGCGCCCGGCCCGCTGGTGCCCATGCACACGCCGGCCTTGCCGGTGGCGCGGGCATAACCTTCGGCGGCGAAACTGCCGCCCTGCTCGTGGCGCGGGAGAATGGTGCGGATTTTGGACTTGGTCAGCGACTGATGGATTTCCATGCTCGCGCCGCCGGGATACGCGAAAATGACTTCGCAGCCTTCGCGTTCCAAGGCCTCGACAAAAATGTCGCGCCCGAACATCGCCGGACCGACCTCGGCGCGCTGGGCGGCGGGTTTCGTTTTCGCTTTTGCGGATTCAGTTGTTTTGCTCATGATGTTTCTTTTTGGTGGCGGCGCGGCCAAGGGTAACAAAAAACCCACAGCCGTTGCCAGCCGTGGGTTTTGTTAAAGTGTTACGTTCAACAAGCGCCGACGGCGTCGCCAACTACGACGACTACCAGCATGACAGCTTGTGATACGTTTTTCAACATTGCGGATGGAGTTTATCGCATTCCCCGCGCCGGTCAAGTTTCAAATCAGACGCGTGTTTCATACTGGTTCAAGCAGAAATCACGGCGCGCGGACTCACATTTTTTCCGTCGCCTTGGTGCCATTGCGATTGCGTTCAATGATCACCACCGTTTCTTCCAGCGCGGCGCGCATTTGGGCGGCCGAGGCATAGCGATCCGCCGCGAGCGGCTGGCAGGCTTTGAGAATAACGGTGTTCAACGGCAGAAATTCCGGCGGTTCCTCGGTGCTCACCAAAGTGGTGGCCACTTCGGGAAACAGCGCCGCCGCGCGCCCGGTGCAAAGCACATACAAAACCATGCCCAGCGCGTAAATATCCGCCGCCACAGTTCCGGGCCGTTCCGGCGCAGGCGGCATGTAGCCCGGCGTGCCGACGAGCGTCCGCTCCTGATCCGCCGGGCGAATATCGGTGATCAATCCTAAATCCGCCAGCTTGGGCTGGTCGTTCACGAAAATGATGTTCTGCGGTTTGATGTCGCGGTGCGTCATGCCTTGGCGATGGAGAAAATCCAAAGCTTCGCTCAAAGTAATGCCGATGCGCAGACATTCCTTCACCGGCAACCTTCGCCGGTGCAGCTTGGCGCGTTCACTGACGAGATCGCGCGGCTTGTAAGTGGCCGGCGCGAGTTGCCAGCCCGGCTCCAGCGCATCGCCGAGTTCCATCACATAATAAAAATAATCCTTCCTTTTTTTGCTGACAAACTCCACGCGCAGCAGGCCCGGATGCTGATCGGAAATGGGCTGGTATTTTTGGATGCCGCTGTATTCGCGCTCATACGGGTCGGAATTATTTTCAAAGTTCGCGAGATAAACCGCCTTCAACGCGCGCCATTGCCCGGCGTCGTTGCGCGCGAGCCAGACCTGGCCGTAAGCGCCTTCGGCAAACGGCGGATGAATCAGCTCGTAGCCCGGCGTGTCCAGCACGTTGGCCAACCCAAGGTTTTTTTCCAAGCCGGCTTCGCGCCGAGGGCTGGTGGCCAGGCTCCAGACCAGCGCGCAGGGAATTTGCGCGCCAACAATGATCAGCCAGGGAAACCAGTAGCTGGTAAAATAACTCAAACAAATGGCGGCCATAGTCACGGCCACGAAAATTCCCGCCGCCACCGCACTCGCCACCCACCGGCGACAACGGCACAAGCCGCCGCCGAGAAAAATTCCGGTGATCGCGAGCAGACCGGCTTCGACCCCACCCGCCGGACGTTGCAGCCAGTCGTGGTTCAACAAATTCAGAAACTCGGTCAGGAGAATATCCACGCCGCCCGCAGCTTCATCCGTCCAGCGCGTGTAAGGCGTGCTGAATTTGTCATTGTCGGTCTCGGTGCCGGGCAGCGAGGTTTTTGGCTGGGTGCCAATAAAAACAATCTGGTCGCGAAAAAAACCGGGCGGCTGCGTCAGGGCATACTGATAGCTCATGCGCGGCCACGCGCCCGTCGGCCCGTAATAGCGCAGCCAGCGTGACTGCGGCGGTCCGGCCAATTTTGCACCCGCCAGCCGCGCGGCGGTCCACGGCAAACTTGGATACGCGGCAGGCGAGGGAAACGGCCATTGCCGGCGCACGATGAAGTCCGGATCGGGATCCAGCCACGCCACGCCCCAGTTGGTGCCCGACGCCGCGAGAAAAATGGATGCCGGCAAAGTCGGTTGTGCGCCGGCCACGCCGGGCAGCGTCACCTGCGCTTGTTCGGCCATCACAACCATGTGCCGCTGACGTTGCATCGCGCGGGCAAGGGCGGCGTCTTTCTCCGAATCACGCAGTTCGCCAAAAAAAGCATCCAGCACCACCAGCTCACAGCCGTCATCCGCCAGCCGGTTCAATAATTTCGCGTGCCAGGCGCGATCCCACGGCTGTCCGCGCGTCTGGCCGAATCGCGCGAACGCCTCGTTATCCATCAAGATCAGCGCGACGCGATTGGTGACACTGTGATGGCCGAAGCGGAACAAATAATCATAGCTGGCATTCGTCCAGCCATCGCCGAGCGAGGTGAACCACAAAACCAGACCGCAAAGCGCCGCCAGCGCCGCGCCGAGCGCGGCGCGGCGGGGTGATTTTTTGCTGGCGTCCGGGCCGGTCACAACCTGTGGCTGCCAGCATAATTGAGCGCGCGGCAAAGGACAATTTTCACTTTCATTTTATCTTTACAGTCCGCCGCCGGTGTGACATTTATTTTTTGCATCTGGCAGCCGGTCGGGAAATCAAAACTTAACAAATATTTATGACTGGAAAATTCAAACCCACCTGCGGACGCATCTTGACGGTCTTGGCGCTTGCCGGCTTCGCGGCGGGCGTGGTCTGGGCGGACAGCGAAATAATTCCGTTCACCCCAAAAACCGGCGGCAGCGGGTCGGGCTGTCCCGGCGCTTACACCGGCTATGCCAAAATGACGAACAGCGCCGGCACGCTCTGGCTCACGCCGCCAACGAACACTATCAGCGGCACGCTCACGGACGCGTCGGGTTTGGGCACGAATTACATTTCCGTGGCGTGGGTGCAGCGCAAAAGCGATGCGGCAGCGTGGTGCGGCACCAACAGCGTGACGTTTCCGGCGACGAATACCGACCAGTATTTACTGACGGTCTATGTCAAAAACCCGCCGCCGCCGCCGACCAACGGGCAGCCGTTGAATTTGCAGATCACCTGGCACTGACCCGTTTCAAAAACTGAGCTTGAGCCGCGCGAGAAAGGTCCGGCTGCGGGCCATTTCGTTGTTGAGATTCAAGGGCTCCAGTTGGTAGTTCTGGTCGAAGAGATTCAGCAGGCCGGCGGTGAGTTCCGCCCGGCGATGCCAGAAGCGATAGCCGACGTAGGCGTTGCACTGCCAGAAATCAGCACCGGGTGCGGCGGGCGAATAGCCGGAAAAATTATACTGGTGATACCAGTTGCCTTCGAGGATCGCAAACAGGCCGGAAGGATGGTTCCAGTTGGCGTGCAGATTCACCGTGTGCAGCAGGCTGTCCAAAGTTTGTTGCGGCGGCCATTGCACCACCGTGCGCAAGGTGGCCGGATTAACATCCACATAATCCAAATCCAGCCGCGCGCGCGACACCTTGTAGCGCGCCCCGACGGACCATTGTTTGCCCAGCAATTGATCCACGCTCAAGAGCAGGGAGGCTTCGCGATAATCCATGTTTTCCCTGAAACCCGAGGCGTTGTAGGGCGGATACCAATCATTCCATAGATCCGTGTTGATAATGTAGCCGCCCTGCACCGCATCGGTCTTGGAATACAAAAGTTCGCCTGACAAGCCGAGATAGGTTCCGGTCGTCCACTTCTGTTCCAGCGAAACATCAAAGGTGTCGAACCGGGAGCCGCTGGTGTCGCCGCCGACCGATTCCGGCACCAGGCTGCGGAAGGCCTGGTTGAACCCGGCGACTTCCGTCGGCTCCAGACTGTAACTTTGGCCGCCTGCGAAATCCGACAGCGAATGCGTGTAGGCCGCCCGGAGCGTGGTGCCGGCCAGCGGCGTCCAGATGAAGCCTGCCTTGGGCGAAAGCTGCGCGCTGGATTTTTCCGCCGTGGAAAACGGCGTGGAACTGGGATCCGCCGGCTGCACCGACTGGTCGTAGCTCAAGCCGAGATTCACCGCGAAGGCATCGGCGAGCTGCCAGTTGTGGTAGGCATAGACATCGAAATAATGAAAATCCAGGGAAAAATCCTGCCGCGGATACAGGTCCGGGTTGGGAAACATATCAACCGCTATGGGACTCGAATCCGAATTCCCCTCCTCATTCTGATAATGACTATTGCCCCAATGATAACGCGCCCCGACCATGGTGGTGTGGTTCACGGTTTCCCAAATCTGCTGGAGTTCGGTCGAATACTCCTGGGTGTGCAGCCCGATTTTTTCCCAGTTGCCAAAGCCTATCGTGGCGGTGTAAACCCCGCCATAAATCCAGCCCACAAGCTGCTCGTCACTGGCTGTGCTGCCGGATTCATAGGCGTTCTGCGAGGTCGCCAGAAACAAAGTGTGGACACCCGGACTCCATTCATGGTGATAGCCGAGGAACAGGTTCGGCTGCTGCGTTTCGTTAAAACGCCAGTCGGGCGACGCGCTGGACGGGTTGTAATATTGCGACACATCGCCATGATTGACCTCGGTCTGCTCCACGCTGAAAAAAACACTGTCGCGCGGCGTGAGCTGGTATTTGAGATTCAGCACCAAGTCGCGCTCTTCCGAGTCGTTGTTCGGCCGCTGGCCGGGATCGTAAATATATTTCGCCTCGAAGTCGTAGCTGAAATTATCATAAGTGCCAAACTGCGCGCCTTCTTCCGTCCACGCGCCCCGGCTCAAATACGTCGTGTCCGAGGCGACGCCAAAGCGATTCTGCGCAAACAATTTTGCGCTCGGCTGTTCCGAGACGAGCGGCGACAACGTGCCGGCGCTCGGCGGCGCGAGCAAATTCGCGATCCAAAATTCCGCGTTCGCCGGCGTCTCGTAATGCAGGTTGCTCCAGTCTGGATCGCGCAACTGGTTGTAGCTGTTCGCCAGAAACAAATGCGCGGAATAATTCGCGTAATCGGCGCTCACCGCGCGACCGGCTTCGCGCAGGCTCTCGTCCGTCAGGCCGGCGTCGAGATAAATGCCCGCCAGGTTGGCGCTGCGCACCGCGCGGTCCTCGTCCAGCAAAAGCTGCGAGCGATACACGCCGCGGTTGTCATTCAGCGATTCCGATTTTTCCAGATCGCGGATCGCGTCGTTGATCTGGTTGTCCTGCTGGTTCTGCAACGCGGAATATAGCCACGCCGTCGGGTCTTGCGGATCGAGTTTTTTCGCCAGCGCCAGTTCTTTCGCCGCGTGCGCGTCGTCGCCGGTCGCCAGATAAGCTTTGCCGAGATAGCTGCGCAATTCCGCGCGCTGCGGTTCCAGCGCGGCGGCCACGAGCAAATCCTCGCGCCCGCCTTTCGCGTCGCCGGTGCGAATGCGAGCCACGCCGCGACCGAGCCAGGCATTGCCCAGCGCGGCATCGGCGGCGATGGCGGCATCAAAACTGACGATGGCCGCGCGCGGATTGTTTTGCGCGGCGAGAATGAAACCTTTCAGCGCGAGCGCCTGCGCGTTGCGCGGCCCGAGCGCGAGACTTTGTTCCAGCGCCGTCAAAGCGTCTTGGGCGCGGCCAAAACTGAACTCCAATTCCGCGACACGCTCCCAGGCAAAACCCAATTTCGGCGCGCTGGCGGCGGCCCGTTTCGCCAGTTGCAGCGCATTTTGCAACGAGGTTTCACGCACGGCGCGGGATTGTTCGAAATAAGAAGCGGCCAGAAATTCCGATGCGAACTGCGGCGCAATCGTCGCCGCCGGTGCCTGTCGTTTTACGGCCGCGATGAGCTGGCGCAGGGAACCGGCGAGGCGCCCGATGCGTTCGGAATTTTTTGGCAGCGCCGCGAATTCGGCTTCGGATTTTTCCACTTCGCCGACGGCGAGCAGCAGCGCGGCGTGATAAATTTTCACCGCAGCGGAGCTGGAATTTCCGGCGGGGAATTTTTCCAGCGCCGCGAGCAGATCGCCGGCGCGATACGCGGCGAGCGAGCTGGCAAGATTTTTTTCTTCCTCCGGCGTGAGTTGCAATTCATCCGGGTCAATCACCGCCGGATAATAAAAGCACCATTGCAGCAGATTGTTGGCGATGAAACCGGCGGTGCGCGCGGGTGCGTGGCCGGGTTCGACGGCGGCCTGCTGGCCGTTGGTGAGCAGCAGCGTGGCCTGCGCGTTGCCAAAAGTCACTTTGCCATCCACCACGGAAAGCGTGGTGCGGTCGGCCGCATCCACGGCCATGACGAACTCCGTGCCTTCCACGCCGGCCACTGCGCCGCGCGTGATGAGGCGGATGCGACCCGGCTGGTCGCGGTGAAAAAATGAAAGGATTCCCCGTATCAGCCGCAAGCCCGCCTGCGCATTGGCGGCATCCGGCGGCAAAATCTCCAGTTCCGTCGAAGCCCCAAACGGCACGATGCTCTGGTCGGACCAGCGGAGTGCCACGCGGCTGTTCTCGGTGGTGTGAATCCGGTCAAACGGGTGAAGTTCCTGGTTAGCCTGCGCCTTGACCCAGACGCTGGTGCCGGCAGGAAGAATTTCCACCCCGCCTTGGAGTTCCACCAGCCGGATGCTGTTGGTGGCGACGGCGGCAGTAGCCGTCTGGGCATAACCTTCCCCGCCACAAGCCACGCTTAAAATAAAAGCCGCAGCCCGCAAAGCCTTGATTCCATTTTTGCAACTTGAGTTCAAGTTCAAGAGGTCCAAATCTGTTGAATTGAAGGATTTAGAAAATCATATGCAAATCAGCTTTTCATGCAAATTATTTTTATAAATGATTTTGCCTCGGTTCCGAAGGCAGCCATGCAAAACCGGCACTTATCCGCCACCGCGAAGTCACGTCACGGCGGCGGCAGCGCCGGAAGCTTGCGGCTGCTAAAATGCATCACAAAATTCCGGACGGCCGGCGACACATCCTCCCGCCGCCAGACCAGCACGGTCTGCACCGGCGGCAGGCCCGGCGGCAACGGCCGGAAGACCAGTCCGGGGCGTTTCACTTTCGACAGCGCGGCCGTGGTCGGTGCCACGCCGAAGCCGGCCGAGATCAGCCACATTTTCGTTTGGATGTCGTGCGCGTATTGCACGGGATGCACCTTGGCCCCGGCATTGGCGCAGGCCGCAAGAAACGCGTCGTAAAAACCGTGCTGTTCGCCGGGCTGGATCATCACCAGGCCTTCGCCGTCAAAATCTTTCCACGTCAGCTTTCGTTTCGCCGCCAGCCGATGGCCGGCAGGCACGGCGAGCACCTGGTGCGATTGCTCGGCCGACAGCCATTTCAGTTCTGGAAACGTGACCGGCGGGCGCAACAAACCAACCTCCAATTCGCCGGCGCGGAGCCGCCGCAACTGCTCGGCGCTCGTCAGGTCAAAAAGCGCGAGCTGCACGCCGGGAAAATGTTGATGAAAATGCCGCAACCCCTCGGCCAGGCGCGGACTGGCGGCCGGCGGAATAAAGCCCAGGCGCAGCGTGCCCACCATGCCGTGATGGGCCTGGCGGGCCGACTGCTCGGCCCGCGCCGCCGCGCCCAGCACGCCGCGAGCCTCGCCGAGCAGCACGCGTCCCGCCTGGGTCAGCAGCACGGAACGCGTGGTCCGCTCAAACAGGCGCGCGCCCAGTTCTGCTTCGAGCGCCTTGATCTGCGCGCTCACCGCCGGCTGGGCAATGCGCAGCCGCTCGGCCGCGCGGCGGAAATTCAATTCCTCCGCCACCGCCACGAAAGTTCGCAACTGTCGCAGTTCCATATACGGATTTGATTGATAACATAAAGCTATCAATCTGCAACCAAACTTGTATTGGGCAGCGGGGCCGTTAAACGCCATAATCAGGGATTGTGCTGAGGCGCCCGCGCATCAAAGATTGCGCGCCAACCGGTCGCCAGCCGCAATGGAAGTTGTTTTGCCAATAATTAATTTATGTGGATTGTCCGTCTAGCCCTGCGCCGGCCCTACACTTTTGTGGTGGCCGCGCTGCTGCTGGTGCTGCTCACGCCGTTCATTCTGCTGCGCACGCCCACGGATATTTTTCCCAGCATCAACATTCCCGTCGTCAGCGTCATCTGGTCATACGCCGGGCTCGACGCGCAGGATGTGGAACGGCGCCTCGTCTTCGCCCACGAACGCGCGTTGAGCATCACGGTCAACGACATCGAGCACATCGAATCCACCTCCTACAACGGCATCGGCGTCATCAAAGTATTTTTGCAGCCCGGCGCGTCGGTGCCGGCGGCGGTCGCGCAGATCACGGCCATTGCACAAACGGTGTTGCGCCAGATGCCGCCCGGAACCACGCCGCCGCTGGTGGTCCAATACAACGCCTCGACCGTGCCCATTTTGCAATACTGTTTCAGCAGTCCGAAACTGTCGGAGCAGGAGTTGTTCGACGTTTCGGCAAACCAAGTGCGCATCGGACTTTCAACGCTGCGCGGCGCGGTGGTGCCGTGGCCTTACGGCGGCAAGATGCGCGTGATTTCGGTGGACATCAATTTGCCCGCGCTCAAGGCCAAAAATCTCGCGCCGGCGGACATCGTCAATGCCGTCAACGCGCAAAATCTGATTCTGCCCGGCGGCACCGCGAAAATTGGTTCCACGGAATATGACATCGCCGTGAACGGCAGCGTCGGGCCGATTGACGACCTGAACAATTTGCCGGTGAAAGTCGTCAACGGTGCGACCATCCGTCTCCGCGATGTCGCGCAAGTTCATGACGGTTACAATCCGCAACTCAACGCCGTCCGCCTGGACGGCGTGCGCGGCGCGCTGCTCACGATCATGAAAAGTGGCGCGGCCTCGACGCTGGATGTGGTTGCGAACGCCAAAGCCGCGCTGCCGCGCATCATGCGCACCGTCACGGCGGATTTGCAGGTGAAAGAATTTGCCGATCAATCGCTCTTCGTCCGCGCGGCGGTCAACGGCGTTTTGCGCGAAGGCGTCACGGCGGCAGCATTGACCGCGCTGATGATTTTGCTGTTTCTCGGCTCGTGGCGCAGCACGCTGATCATCGCGCTTTCAATTCCTTTGTCCGTGTTAAGCTCAGTCGCCATTTTGAGCGCGCTCGGCGAAACCATCAACTTGATGACGCTCGGCGGTCTCGCGCTGGCAGTCGGCATTCTGGTGGACGACGCCACCGTCGCGATTGAAAACATCCACCGCCACATGGTTTCCGGCAAAAAACTGGACGACGCGATTCTCGACGGCGCACAAGAAATCGCGCTGCCGGCGTTTGTCTCGACGCTGTGCATTTGCATCGTGTTTGTGCCGATGTTTTTTTTGACAGGCGTCGCGCATTATTTGTTCGTGCCGCTGGCCGAGGCCGTGGTGTTCGCGATGCTGGCGAGCTACGTGATTTCGCGGACGCTCGTGCCGACGCTGGTGATGTGGTTTTACCGCAACGTCGAACTGCATGGCGAACACGAGGACGACAGCCACGCGCCGGCGTTCTTGCGGCCGTTCATCCGCGTGCAGCGCGCGTTTGAAAACGGCTTTGACCGCTTCCGCGAAAGTTACCGCGCGCTGCTCGCGACGTGTCTGGAACACCGCGCGCCGTTTGCGCTGATTTTTCTCGGTCTGTGCGTTGGCTCCTGGCTGCTGGTCACGCAATTGGGCGAAGATTTTTTTCCGAGCGTGGACGCCGGCCAGTTCATGCTGCACGTCCGCGCCCGCAGCGGCACGCGCATGGAAGAAACCATCCGGCTCACGTCGCAGATTGACGCCGCCATCCGCCGCGAAATTCCCGCGCCGGAAATCAGCGGCATCATGGACAACATCGGCATTCCGAATTCGAGCATCAATTTGAGCTACAACACCAGCGGCGTGATCGGGCCGGGTGACGCGGACATTCTGGTTTCGCTCAATCAAGGCCACGCGCCGACGGAAGTTTATGTTCGCAAACTCCGCGAGGTTTTGAACCGCGAGTTTCCCGGCAACCTGTTTTATTTTCTGCCCGCCGACATTGTGAGCCAGACGTTGAACTTCGGTTTGCCTGCGCCGTTTGACATTCAAATCGTTGGCCGCGATTTGGAAAAAAATCGCGCCCTCGCCGCGCGGCTCGTGGAGCAAATCCGCCGCGTGCCCGGCGCGGTGGACGTGCGGGTGCATCAGCCGGCCGACCTGCCGAAATTCAATGTGAAGGTGGATCGCGACAAAGCCGCGCAACTCGGCTTGACCGAACAAAACGTCGCCAATTCGGTGCTGTTGAGCTTGAGCGGCAGCGGCCAGGTGTCGCCGTCGTATTGGATGGACGATAAATTTGGCGTGCAATATCTCATCAACGCCCGCGTGCCGGAATACGCGATGGATTCCGTCGAGACGCTGAATTCGTCGCCGGTCATCGGCGGCGCGGCGGGCGCAGGCACCGGACAGATTCTCGCGAACGTCGCCTCGATTTCGCGCACGGTGCAGCCGCCGGTGTTCACACATTACAACATTGCGCCGGTGATTGATGTTTTCGGCAACGTGGACGGCCGCGATCTCGGCGGCGTATTGAAAGACATTCAACCGCTGGTCAACCAGGCGAACAAAGATCTGCCGCGCGGCAGCTTCATCGTGGTGCGCGGCCAGGCCGAAACGATGCACAACAGCTTCGTCGGCCTCGGCGTCGGCCTCGTCATGGCCATCGCGCTGATTTATCTTTTGCTCGTCGTGAATTTTCAAAGCTGGCTCGATCCGTTCATCATCATCACCGCGCTGCCCGGCGCACTGTCCGGCGTGGTGTGGGCGCTGTTTTTGTCGCAAACGACTTTGAGCGTGCCGGCGCTGATGGGCGCGATCATGAGCCTGGGCGTGGCAACGGCAAACTCGGTGCTCGTCGTCAGCTTCGCGCGCGACAGCTTGCGGCGCGGACTCGACCCAATAGCCGCCGCGCTTGATGCCGGCGTCAGCCGCATCCGGCCGGTGCTGATGACGGCGGCGGCGATGCTGATCGGCATGTTGCCGATGAGCCTTGGCCTCGGCGAAGGCGGCGAGCAAAACGCGCCGCTCGGCCGCGCGGTCATCGGCGGATTGTTCGTCGCGACGATTGCGACGCTGCTGTTCGTGCCGGTAGTTTTCAGTTTCATGCACCACAAAATTGCGCAGCGCAAAGCAGCGGATGATGCCGCCGCCGGCGCGCTGCCGGCCCCCAATGCCACGACCTAATTGAATCGCTATGAATCCGGTTGATCCAAAAAATTCCGCAGGCTCCGCGCCGAAACCGGTGCCGCCCGTCCACTTGATGCGCATTTTCTTCATCGCCATCGTCATCATTTTGATCGGGCTGGCCGTTGGTTTTATTCCGCGCTGGGGAACGCGCCGCGCGCTCGCGCAGGAAACGCAGGAGCTGGCCGTCACCACGGTCGCGGTCGTCTCGCCGACGCCCGGCCAAAGCGATTTCGGTCTGCCGCTGCCGGCGGAAGTGCAGGCGTTTGTCGAAGCGCCGATTTACGCGCGGGCCAGCGGCTATTTGAAACGCTGGCTGGTGGACATCGGCGCATCGGTCAAAACCGGGCAACTGCTGGCGGAAATTGACACGCCGGAAGTGGATCAGCAGCTCGCGCAGGCCAAAGCCGAGGTCGCGCAAAATCAGGCCGCACTCGATTTGGCGAAAATCACAGCGGCGCGCTGGACGGATTTGCTCAAGAGCGCGAGCGTGAGCGAACAGGAAACCGCCGAGAAAAAATCCGACCTGGATTTGAAGCAGGCGAATCTCGAAGCCGCGCAGGCGAATTTGCACCGGCTGGAAGAAATGAAAATTTTTGCCAGCGTCACCGCGCCATTCGACGGCACGATCACCGCGCGTAAAACGGATGTCGGCCAGCTCATCACCGCCGGCAACGGCAACGAACTCTTCAGGCTCGCCCAGACCAATCCGCTGCGCGTTTATGTTCGCGTGCCGCAAACGATGTCGCGCGCCATCGCGCCGGAACAAAAGGCCGAATTGGTTTTGGACCAGTTGCCGGGGAAAAAATTCGAGGCCAAAGTTGTCCGCACTGCGGGCGCGATTGACCCCGGCTCGCGCACGCTGCTGACGGAATTGCAGGTGGACAATTCGCGTGGCGACCTGCTGGCCGGCAGCTACGCGCAAGTCCGCTTCACCGACAGCGTCGCCGCGCCGACACTCACGCTGCCGGCCAACACGTTGCTGTTCCGCAGCGAGGGCGTGTGCATCGGCGTCGTCACAGCCGTCGGCAAAGTGGAAGTGCGCACCGTGAAGCTGGGCCGCGATTTTGGGCAGACATTGGAAATACTCGAAGGCGTTGCGGCTGGCGACCGCGTAATTATCAATCCGCCGGACTTGCTGGCGAACGGCCTGGCGGTGCGCGTGGCGGAGCCGGTGAAACCGGTGGCGGAAAAATGAAAAAACAATTTTTCATTTTTGCAGCGGGCCTCGGCTTAATCGCGGGCTGCTCCGTCGGACCGGATTATCAGCGGCCGACGGCCATCGCCTCGCAGCCAATGCCGGCGACGTTTGGCGAAACGAGTTCGATGACGAATCTACCGGAATGGAAAATCGCGCAGCCGGCCGCCGATTTGCCGCGCGGCGCGTGGTGGAAAATTTTTGACCGCGCGGAGCTCGACCGGTTGGAAAATCTGGCGGCGACAAACAATCAGGATTTGGCCGCGACGGCGGCGCAACTGGAGCAGGCGCGGGCGCTGGTCAAAATCGCGCGCGCGGATTTTTTCCCGCAGCTTTCAGCGCAACCCAGCTACACCCGCCAGCGCACGAGCGCCAACGCGCCGGTCAGCGGCAAGCCCGCTGGCACGGCCTACACTTACAACACCTTTCTCGCGCCGCTGGATTTGAACTGGGAGCTGGATTTGTTCGGTCGCGTGCGCCGGGAGACTGAAAGCGCGCAGGCGCGGTTCGGCGCGGCGGCGGATGATCTGGCCTCCGCCAAACTTTCATTGCAAGCCGAAGTGGCGAGCGATTATTTCATGCTGCGCGCGCTGGAGGCGGAACACGCGCTGGTGGCCGACACGATCACGGCGTATCGCCGCTCGCTGGAGCTGACGCAAAACCGGCGACAGGGCGGCATTGCTTCCGACCTCGATGTGTCGCAGGCGGAAACGCAGTTGCGGGTCGCGGAGGCCGAATTGCCCGCGCTCGAGTTGCAGCGGGAAACTTTGTTGCACGCGCTGGCGACGCTTTGCGGCCAACCCGCCACCGGTTTCCAGCTCGCGCCGGAAAATCTGGCAACGAGTGCCATTCCGAATTTGCCGCTGAGTTTGCCGAGCGAATTGCTGGAACGGCGGCCGGACATCGCCGCCGGCGAACGCCGGATGAGCGCCGCGAACGCCGACGTGGGCGTGGCGCAAAGCGCTTTTTATCCGCGCGTTTTTTTGACCGGCCTCGCGGGCTACCAATCTTTGAGCGCGAGCAGTTTTTTTGACTGGCCGAGCCGCGTTTGGGCGGTCGGGCCGTCCGTCACGTTTCCACTGTTCACCGGCGGACGCAACCGCGCGCAACTCGCCGCCGCCCGCGCGGCCTATGACGGAACCGTGGCCAATTATCGCGAAACCGTGCTGACTGCTTTTCAGGAAGTGGAAGACGAACTCTCGGCGCAACACCTGCTGGCCGCGCAGCTCAACGCCCAAAACGCCGCCATCACCGCCGCGCAGCACACGCTGGATATTTCGAACAACCGTTACCGGGCCGGCTTGGTGACGTATTTGGATGTGGCCACGGCCCAAAGTGTCGCGCTGTCGAACGAGCGCACGGCGGTTCAACTCGCCGGCCAGCGCCTAGTGGCGGAAGTGGCGTTGATCAAAGCGTTGGGCGGCGGCTGGACCAAAAAATAAAAACGCTTGTTTGAAAATTGGTTTCCGTGGTCAACCGGCGGCGACCGAGCGGCATTGGCACAATTTGTCCGGCAGTTTCATTTCGAGATTTCCCACAAAATATCGCGCGCATCAAACACCGGGCCTTCGGTGCAGGTGCGCTGGTATTCCCAAGCAGCGCCGGCTTTGACGGGAATCACGCACGTCAGGCAGGTGCCGACGCCGCAGCACATGTGTTCGTCCATCGAAAGTTCGGCGGGCAAATTAAATTCTTCCGCGAGTTTGCCGACGGCTTTGAGCATCGGGGTCGGCCCGCAGGCGAACAGTTTGTGATTTCGGATTTCGGATTTCGGATTTCGGATTTCTGCCAGCAGCGGTTGCGTGACCAAACCTTTTTCGCCGTGGCTGCCGTCCTCGGTGGTAACCCGAATCTCCCAGCCGAGCGCGGCAAATTCTTGTTCACACAAAATATCCACGCGGCGGCGGCCGCCGACGAAGACAATGCCTTTTTGCGGCGAGCGCTGCGCCAGCAAAAACATCGCCGCCATGCCATAGCCGCCGGCGACGAGCAGCGGCGTTTCGCCGCCCGACGGCGGCACGGTGAATCCGTGGCCGAGCGGCGCGATGACGCTCAATTCCTCGCCCGCCCGCATCCGCGACAGCACGTCCGTGCCTTTGCCCACGGTTTTGTAGAGGATGGAAAACGTGTCGCCCGCGACTTGAAAAATGCTGAACGGCCGGCGCAGCAACGCCTCCTTCAGCGGCAAAATACGAACGTGCGCGAACTGGCCTGGCTGAATGCGCGGCGCGATTTGCGGCGCACGCAGCACGAGGCGGAAATACTGGTCGGTGTCGCGCTCATTGGCGACGATGGTCACGGTTTGCTCTAACATGCGCGGCAAGGCTAATGGCTCGCTTACGCCGGCGAAAGAATTTTCAGTTTTGTCCGGAAAACTTTTGACGCGCGCGCCAAACAAATCGCGCCGGTCACAACCGCATTTTTATTATTCCGCCGCGATGTTTGGCGTCAGGCTCAGACTGAAATCACCAACCGCCACTTCCACCGGTTTGCCGGCCGGCGTGACGACTTGGGTGACGGACAGGTCATGCATTTTGCCGGTGGCGGTCTTGGATTCCACCGCCAGCGTGAGTTGCATGTTATGGCGGTCAATCATTTTGGGAGTGAGAATGCAATTCTTGCCCGCGCCGAGCTGCACGCACGTTTCATAATGATTCGTCAGCATCAAAGTGCCCAGATCGCGGGCCACGGAATTGGTGTCAGCGTTGCTGCCGCCGGTGCCGGCGGCAAGACCGGTCGCAGCGGTTTTTTGCTGCGCCGAATCTTTTTGGCAGCCCGTCAAAAACAATCCGACTAGCAGCAGCGCGAGGGCGGCGGAAAATTTTTTTGCGTCCATGCCGCCTTAGAAGCAAAAATCAGGCCGCGACAAAAAGCTGGAAAACAAAATGTATTGTCGCCTGCGGTGTCTCAAAATCAACCGACCGTCCAGAATTCGGGCTTAATCTGCGTGATCGAAAATCAGCATGTTTTTCCCGTCCTTGATCGTGAGCCGCAGGCCGTCGGTCGTGCCACTCATGAACTTGTCATCGCCGTTGAAGGTGACGTGCAGCGTGTAATTGCTGCCGTCGCGGCTCCAGTCGCCCTTCCAGTTTTCAA
Organism: uncultured Verrucomicrobia subdivision 3 bacterium; assembly: GCA_903944085.1. Classification (GTDB taxonomy): domain Bacteria; phylum Verrucomicrobiota; class Verrucomicrobiia; order Limisphaerales; family UBA11358; genus UBA11358. The sequence continues at coordinate 40,377 of CAJAQO010000321.1, read as the reverse complement.
ACTCGGTGGTGGGCGGCTGGCCGGCCTGCGTTTTGAGGTGCGGCAGGCTCTTGATGAAAATCTGGTTATCGCCCGTCAGCAGCACCCGGGTTTGCGCATAGGCCTGGGTCATCCAGGCGCGGATGTTGCGCATTTCGCTCGCGGGCATTTTGGGCTGGTTCTGGCGCAGCCACGCCACCGTCACGCCGGCATTAAATTCCCAGTGGCCCAGGATTTTTTCGCCGTCATACTTCGCCGACTTGCCGGTTTGCAGATAGCCGGAAAAATCGTCCAGGTTGGTGATCAAAATGCCCCACAACTGTTTGGAAAGTTCTTTGTTCGCCAGCAGACTTTGCACGGACGGTGTATTCGCGATGTCGCCGAGCGACGCGCCGGAAGTCATGGCATTCGTCAGGACGGGATCGGTGACGAGTGCTTGCAGGTCCTCGCGCTGCCACAACGAGACCAGCCCGGGATATTGCGCCACGCGCGCGCCCAGTTGCGGATTCTGCATCAGCAGCCCGGACAAATCCGCCAGTTGATAAAACGTCGGCGGCAGCGTGCCCACCGCGCTCGCGGTTTTGGCAAAGCCGGTGGCCTGCAAATCTTCGCCCAGCTTGTTGGCCAAGCGGATCGTCAGCGGCTGACTCGCCGCCGTCGCCGTCAATTGCGTGGTCCAATAAGTCAGGTTGAAAATAAAAAAACTGATGAGGATGAAATACGCCGCGCCGTTCAGCAGGCCGAGGCAGATGCCCAGCCGGGCGACGAGCCGCGACCACAACGCCAGCCGCAAATCGCCGGCCGAGTATTTGTAAAAATGTTCCACCCGCTGATGCACCATCTGCCCGGCCACGAGCAACGGAATCGAGCCCACGATAAAGCCGACCACCGGTGCGAGCGCCCACGCCGTCACCGGATTGCTCGCGCCAAAGTGCGGCAGGAGCGGATGAAACAGCCGGCCGAGCGGTGCCGCCAGCAGCGCGGCCAGCAGGATGCTGCCAAATGCGAACGCCGCGCGGATCGCGCCTTGCCGCCAGCCCGCCAAGGCCGCCGCCGCCATCACCAAAATTGCAAAAATCCAAATGGTCATACCACCATTAAAAAACATCCCGGAAAAAATGCACGACGAAAATGTGATGAGTCCGCGCCAAAGCGCCGGTCCCAGTTGCAAAGCCCGCCACACCGGTTATGTTGGCCGCGTGCAAATTTCCGTCATCGTCCCCGCCTTCAACGAGGAGAAGTTGCTCGGTGCTTCCCTGGCCGAGATTCAAGCCGCCACCGCCGCCTTCACCCGGCTTGGCTGGAAATTCGAACTCGTTGTCTGCGACAATAATTCCACGGACCGCACCGCCGACATCGCCCGCGCCGCCGGAGCCAAAGTCGTGTTTGAGCCGGTCAACCAGATTGCCCGCGCGCGGAACGCCGGCGCGGCCGCCGCCGCCGGCGACTGGCTGATTTTTGTGGACGCCGATTCGCATCCCAGCGCGGAACTGTTTGCGGATGTTGCGGAACAAATCCGCTCCGCTCGCTGTCTCGCCGGCGGCGTGACCGTCCGGCTGGATGAAAAAATGTTTATTCCGGGCCTCATCACGCAATTGTGGAATGGCATCAGCCGCTGGAACCGGTTCATGGCCGGCTCGTTTATTTTCGTCGAAGCGGCGGCGTTCCGGCAAGTCGGCGGGTTCAGCCGCGAACTGTTTGCGGCGGAGGAAATTGATTTGAGTCAGCGGCTGAAAAAACTCGCGCGCGAAATGGGCCGGCGCATCGTCATCCTCCACCGGCATCCGCTCAAAACCTCGGCGCGCAAAATGAAACTCTACACGGCGCGCGAACATCTGGGATTCTTTGTGCGGGCCGTTTTCAATCAGCGCCGGATGCTGACCAGCCGCGAAGCCGCGTTCATCTGGTATGACGGGCGGCGTTGAACTGGCGCCCGTTTTTTTCGCCGGCCGCGCCGCCATTTGACAGTTGGCCCAACCCGGGGCATGGTTTGCGCCATGAAAATAATTTTGCTTTTGCTCGCCACAATTATGACCGCCTCCATTTCGCTTCACGCCGCCGGATCGCTTTACGATATTCCGCTCAAGGACATTGACGGCAAAGACACCACGCTCAAGCCCTACGCCGGCAAGGTGCTGCTCGTCGTCAACGTCGCGTCGAAATGCGGTTACACGCCGCAATACGCCGCGCTGGAATCCGTCTATAAAAAATACAGCTGGCAGGGATTCGTCGTGTGCGGCTTCCCGTGCAACCAGTTTGGCGGGCAGGAGCCGGGCACGGACGCGGACATCAAGGAATTTTGCACGGCCAAATACAACGTGACGTTTCCGATGTTCGACAAGCTGGAAGTCAACGGCGCGAACCGGCATCCGCTTTACGTCGCGCTGGCCGGCGGCGAATCGCCGTTTCCCGGCAACATCAAATGGAATTTCACCAAGTTCCTGATCGGGCGCGACGGCAAAATCCTGAACCGCTTCGATTCCAAAGTGAAGCCGGATTCGGAAGAACTGACCCAAGCCATCGAAGCCGCGCTGGCGGCGAAGTGAACCACGCTGGAATCACCGCGCGGAAACCAGTTCAGCGGCGGCTTGCCAAATCATTTTCCAGCGTTCACATTCGGGCGGTTCCATCCAGCCACGTCATCATGAATAAACAAGAAATCGCCGCCAGCCTGCGCACCGAAGTCGGACATTTGGAGGTCGAGATCAAAAAGCTCCACGCCCGTTGCGAGCGGTTGAAAACTTTTGTGCTGGATCTGGAGGCGGAAATCGCCGGCCCGCAAACGCCCCCGCCGGCGGCCGAAAGCCAGTTCCGAAAAGTGATTGACCAGGTCTTCGGCGAAAAACCCCAGCGGCCGAAACGCGGATGATGCCGTCGGCGCGCTTGCGTCGGCGATTGCGTGCGTCTGGGGATTTCGGCGCGGACCGGATTCAACACCACTTCTTACCCAGGTCGTCAATGCCGCTGTGCTTCAAGTCGTCCGGCGTCATCGCGATGCGAATTTCGACATCGGCCTCAAACGTGAGGAACCACGGCTCCGCCAGCGCGGGAACTTGCGAATCATCCGGCAGGTTCACGACCAGCACCGCGCCGCGCTGGCCATTTTGCTCGGTGAAATAAACCGCTTCCGGTTTGATGGCCTCCAGAATCTTGTTCAGCTTCGCGCCGACCGTGCCGTCTTTGACCGCGGCGTTGAAGGTGTGATGGGGCAGCGTGACGTTCATTAACATGCGCATAGATAATTCCTTTGGTTTGGTAGGGATTGGCGAGGCAGTTTCGCACACGATCCAAATTGCGCAAACGGAAAAACGCGCGGTTGATGTTTCACCACACTTCCACCGGCCCTTTCGGCACGGGAATATGTTCGCGAGGGATTGAATCCGGCTCGCGCATGAAGGACGCCACCATCGGCGCGGGCTGGTAGCGCGGTTGCAATTCGCCGTGGTCATCCAGGAACTGCCACCGCCAACGGCGGTAATTTTCCAGAATTTCCGCGAACTGTTCCTGGGATTGGAGCTGCACGACTTTTTTGTTGAACTCGTGGCACGGGCCAAATCGCTTGGCATACCAGGGCGCGACTTTGCGGAACATCCGGCAGCCCAGCTCCTCGCCAAAAACTTCGATCATCAAAGCCAAGTGCCGTCGCATCACGCGCACGCGCTCGGTGAAATTTTCTTCGGGCTGCAATTCCCCGGTTTGCAGCAAATGCACCGTCCGCTTGAAAATCCACGGATCATAAAACGCGCCGCGCCCGATGCTCACGCCGGCGCACCCGGTTTCTTCCAGCATTTTTTTGGCGGCTTGTGGCGTCACGATGTCGCCATTGCCGATGACGGGAATGTGCTTTACCGCTTCGACCACTTTGCGAATGCCCGCGAGGTTGACCGTGCCGCCAAATCCCTGTTCGCGCGTGCGGCCGTGAACAAATATCGCGGCGACGCCCGCGTCTCCCAGCGCGCGGGCCAAATCCGGCGCGGTCAAATTATCGTCGTCCCAGCCCAGCCGCATTTTCGCCGTGACGGGAATTTTCACGGCATTGACCATGCCGCGAACGAGCGCGGCGGTTTTGTCCAGTTCGGTCATCATTGCCGAGCCGCCGCCAATCTTGACAACTTTTTTCACCGGACAGCCCATGTTGATGTCCACCGAAACTGCGCCGCGCGATTCGACCACGAGCGCGGCATCGCGCATTTCTTCCGGCACGGAACCGAAAAGCTGCACCGCTAGCGGCGCATCCGCCGGGCGCGTCTCGATGAGCTTGAACGCCTTCTCGCGTTTTTCGATCAGCGAGCGCGCGTTGACGAGATCGGTGGTGCACAGCCCGACCCCGCCGAGTTCACGCACGACCAGCCGGAACGGCAGATTGGTGTAGCCCGCCAGCGGCGAGAGAAACAGGTTGGAGTTGAGTTCGAGCGGGCCAAAGCGCATCCGGCAGATGATAGCGGAATTGATTGATTGCGAAAGCGGTAATGGCGTGATACTTTGGCGCAATCTAAATGTTTGAGGACGATTCAAATTCAAAGGACAACGGCGGCCAAAAAAAGCCGCCGGGCAAGAGCTTTAATAACATCCCCATTTTCACGCTGCTGGCCTGGACCGGGATTATTGCGGCGGCGGTGGCGCTGTTTCTGATGAAGCAGCGGATCACGACGCCCGCCGAACCGCTCGCGCAGTCCGTGTTCATGGACAAATTCAGCTCCAATCAGATTGCCGGCGCAACGGTGGTCGTGAACCAGCAAACGCTGCCGCTCGTGGAAGTTCACGGCACCTACTACCGGGCCGAGAAGGACGGCAAGCTGACCAAGGATGAAATTCCCTTCATCGTGCAGAATTTCGTTTTCACGCAGGAGGCGCAAAACGTGCTGACGCATTCGCAGAAAATCACCATCAGTTCCCCGAACGTAGTGGTGATGAACCTGATTTGGGGCGTCGCGCCGTTTCTGATTTTGGGCGTGCTGTTCTGGTTCTTCTTCATCCGGCAAATCAAGGCGGCTGGCAAAGGCGCTTTAAGCTTCGGCAAAAGCAAGGCGCGCATGCTCGCCAAAGACCGCAATAAAACCACTTTCAAAGATGTGGCCGGCGTGGATGAGGCGATTGAGGAAGTTTCCGAACTTGTCGAGTTTTTGAAAGACCCAAAAAAATTCCAGCGCCTCGGCGGACGCATTCCGAAAGGCGTGCTGATGGTCGGGCCGCCCGGCACCGGCAAAACGCTTCTGGCCAAGGCCATCGCGGGCGAGGCGGACGCCGCCTTCTTCAGCATCAGCGGTTCGGACTTCGTGGAAATGTTCGTCGGCGTCGGCGCGAGCCGCGTGCGCGACATGTTTGAGCAGGCGCGCAAATCTACGCCTTGTTTGATTTTCATTGATGAAATTGACGCGGTGGGTCGGTCGCGTGGTCACGGCCTCGGCGGCGGCAACGATGAACGCGAACAGACTTTGAACGCGCTGCTCGTCGAGATGGACGGCTTTGATACGCAGGAAGGCATCATCATTATCGCCGCGACGAACCGGCCTGATGTGCTCGATCCCGCCCTGCTCCGCCCCGGCCGTTTTGACCGGCAGGTGACGGTGAATTTGCCGGATGTGCGCGGTCGCGAAGGCATTTTGAAAGTTCACGCCAAAAACGTGAAGCTGCTGCCGGAAGTGGATTTGTCCATCATCGCGCGCGGCACGCCCGGTTATTCCGGAGCGGAACTCGCCAATCTTTTGAACGAAGCCGCATTGCTCGCGGCGCGCACCAACAAAAAAGGCGTCGGCCAGGCTGAACTTGAAGAAGCCCGCGACAAAGTCCGCTGGGGCCGCGAACGCCGCAGCATGGCCATGAGCGACGAAGAGAAACGCGCCACCGCCTGGCACGAGGCCGGCCACGCGATTTTGAACGTGCTGCTCAAGCACACGCATCCGCTGCACAAGGTCACCATCATTCCGCGCGGCCGCGCGCTGGGCGTCACGATGTCTTTGCCGAAAGAAGACATGTTGAACATGCGCCGCAAACAGGCCATTGACACGATCATCATGACGATGGGCGGACGCATCGCCGAGGAATATGTCACCGACGATATTTCCAGCGGCGCAGCGATGGACATTCAGCAGGCCACGCAGCTCGCCAAGGCGATGGTCATGCACTGGGGCATGAGCGAAAAACTCGGCAACGTGCTTTACGGCGAGGCGCAGGAATATGTTTTCCTCGGCCGCGACATGATGCGCACGAAGGATTACAGCGAAGCCACGGCGCAGGACATTGACGCCGAAGTCAAACGCATCGTGGACGGCTCCTTCCAGACCGCCAAGAAAATGATCGAGGACAACCGCGACAAACTCGAACAGGTTGCCAACGGCCTGCTCGAATATGAAACCCTCGACGGCACGCAGGTGGCCGACATCATCACCACGGGCACGTTCACGCCGCCGCCCAAACCGCCGGTAAACACCACCCCGATGATGGGTGCGCCGGCCGGCACGCCGCTGCCGGAAAATCCGCCCAAACCCGCGCCGCCCAAACTGCCGGGTCTCGGCACGCCGGCGCCGGCACCGGCCGGCTGAAGTTTTTCAAACAAAAAGGCGGTGGTCAAATGACCACCGCCTTTTTGTTTTCCAAAATTCAGAAAAAAGTCAGGTGGCTTTTTCGAGGCTCTTCAAATCCTCGGCCAGAAACTGCGCCACGTCCTTGAACCGCGCGATATTTTCCGGGTTCATCGCCATCAGGGTCTGGTGCGCCTCGAGGCTTGTCCGGGTGATTTGTTCGTGCGTCGGATTGATGGATTCCGGCGTGCAGGTCTTCACGTCTGCCGGCAGTTGCAGCGGCCCGCTGGTGAGCTTGAACAGATGCGCCGCGCCAAGATTTTCCAACAGCTCGCTCACGCGGGGCGTGGCGTTGTGCAGTTCGATCCCGCGCTCGGCCGGCGCGCCGTTCGGGTTCAGCTTCATGCCAAAGCCCGCCAGCACGCCGAGAAACGTGCTGTCCATCAGCACGCACTCGCCCAGGTCAATGATGAAATGCCGGAAGCCTTTTTGCGCCAGTTCGCTCAGCAGCGTCTTGAAATCCGGGCTGGACGCAAAATTGCCGCGCCCGCAAATTTTGATGCAGGCAAAGTTTTTACCGACTAGAACCGACAGATTCGCAGATGACATCTTGGATTTCTCGTTAAATAAATTTTCAGGCCGCCGCACCGGGCGTCACAATTTGCACCAGCGCCTGTTGCAGCACCATCGCTTTGTCGAGTCCGCTGGACACCAGCCGCTGGTTGCAGCGCAACAGCACATCCATCGCGCGGACCAGTTCGGCCGACGTATATTTTTTGACCTGCGGCAGCGCTTTGTAAAGCACATACGGATTGAGCGCCAGCGGATTAAATTTCTTGTCCGCTGGTAGCTTATCGGCAGGAACACGCTCCAGTTGAGCCTTGAACTGGCTGTAATCGCGGGTTTCTTTCAACCAGCCTTCGCGCAGCATTTCTTTCAGCAACAGCATCGCCCGGACTTTGCCAATCAGGCCGTAAAGCAGGCCAATTTCCGACTTGTCCGTGTCAAATTTTGTTTCCCAAAGCTCCTCGTCCAGCCGCTTGAGTAGGCGCGGCAAATCGCGGTCGCCCAGCGCGTCGCCCAGCGCGAACGCCTTCGCCGTCTTGTTGCGCGCACAAATGGCCGCCACATCGGCCAGCTCGATTTTTTCCCGGTCGCCGACGAAAACGCAGAGCTTTTCAACTTCATTTTCCAACTGCCGCGCGTTTGCGCCGGCGCGGCTGATCAGCTCGCCCAGCGCCGCCTCGGAAATGGCTTTCTGCCGTTTGCGCAGGGCGTCGCCGGCGGCGATTTCCGCCCGGTCAGCCCAGTCCTTGTCATCCTGCGACCACGCCGAAAAATTTTCCACCGTGCCGATTTTGTCGAGCGTCTTGAAAAAAACTTTCCGCTTGTCCACCCTGCCCGCGCTGATGAGCAGCCGGACGGTCTGCCAGGAAAAAGTTTTCAACTCTTCCGCCAGTTCCGCCAGCGCCTCGGTCACGGCGGCGGACGAAGCGGTGCGGTCTTCGCCGAGAAAATTGCAGTCGCGCAGCCACACAACTTTGCCGCCGCCGAAAAAAGGTAGAGTTTGCAGCGCCTCGCGCAGCTTGCCCAGAACGGTGAGCGCCTCGCCGCCATTGCTCACGCTCGCCTCGATGGTTTCGTGATCCATGCCGCCGAGTTCCGCCGACCATTGCTGAAAGATTTGCCGGGCGCGCGCTTTCACCGCGAAGTCGTCATCGCCGCAAACCAGCGCCAGCGGATTGGTCTTGGCCACGGCCATTTCAGTCGGATTCCAATTCGCCGCCCGCCTCGTTCATTTTATTGAGGACAGCGGTCATGTCCTCGACCTGCTCGAACAACGGAGCCGAAACAAAAATTGGTTTTTTCTGCGCGGCGGCCAGCGCCAGGCAGTCGCTCGGCCGCGCGTCCAGCTCGACAATTTTCCGCGCCAGCTCGTTTTGCTGCTGCAAAATGATCCGCGCGAAATAGGTGGAATTTTTCAGGTCCGTGATGATGACGCGTTCGACATTGATGCCAAAGCCTTGAAACATCCGGTTGATGAGGTCATGCGTCAGCGGCCGCTCCTTCGGCGTGTCGCGCAGAAACATGCCAATGACCGCGCCCATCTGCGGCTCGACGCTGATGACAAAAACTTTTTCATCGTTGCCGACGAATAGCGCGCACCCGTTGTTGGCGGGGAGAATACCTCGAATTTGCACCGGCACCACATCGTGCTTCATGCTGGCAATCTACGCTGTCAAACCCAAAAAACAAGCCTGCTTCGCGCAATTTTACCAGTGGCCATAACGGTTTTCAGGAATGGCGGCGCTTTCCGGGAACACGAGATAAACGGCATTGTGCGATTTCGTCCAAGAATGGATGACGTCCGCGCGTTCATAAATGCGGCGCACGGATTCGCCCCGGTCCAGCCGCGTGGCCGGATCGTTGATCACCACGTCGCCGTTTGCGGTGAAGCCGATGCAGACGATCAAATGTCCGTCGCTGTCCGGCGGACGACCCGGCAGCAGCCAGTCCCAGCGCGCGGAAAGAATCACTGGAATGCCCGCCGCAATCCAATCCTCCACTTCCGAAATATCGTCGAACCGCGTGACATAACTTCTCATGCCGCTGAAGCTGCCGGCGAAAGCCGTGTTGAATGGCCAGTTGCCCGTGCCCGCAAAACTTTCGTCGTAAACTTTCGCCGCGACTTGCGGCACGGTGAGGTTCATTTCCGGCCGGTGCAAATTTTCCGCCCAGCGCGACAGCACCATCGAAAGCGACGTCGGACTGCACCAGCCTTTTTCATTCGGATAACCGTGCTGCGAATGTTCCGGCGTCACAATAATTTTGCCCCATGCCGCGTGATTTGGCGGCTGCGCGACGGTCGGAGCCTTGGTGTTGGCAAAAGCAGCGCCGAGAAATTTCAGCGTCGGCAACGCGCCGTTCGTGCCGCCCAGCGACACGCGGATTTGCACCGCGTTTGCCGGCTGGTTCAAAATCAACGTGTCGGTGTCCACCGTGCCGTCGGCATCTTTCTGGCCGCGCACGCTCGTGCGTGGAAACAGCTTGTTGTCCAGCGACCAGTTGGCCAGCGTGTAAAACTTGGTTGCGTGACTGGACGCAAAGGCGCGCGCCTCGATTTTTAAAAAAGTTCCGGCCGGCGCTTCGGCGTTCCAGGACACGACCAGTTGATCCCAGGAAATCGCAGATTTGATTTCCGGCGAGAGCAAAACCGTTTCACCGTTTTCATTTTGTGAACGGGAGAATTTTGAAAAATCCGCCAGCCCGGTGAAATGGCTGAAACCGCTTGGCGTCGAAAGGGGAACGATTTTACAGCCGCTGAAAATGGCGGCGGCCAGCAGCAGCGCGAAGTTTAACCGATTGAACATGGCACGCCCATCTTGACGAAAAGCTGCGGGCGAAGTCCAGCCGCCAGTTTTGGCCGGGTCAGCTCGCGTTGTAATTCAGCCACGGTCCCAACCAGCGCTCCATTTCGGAAACGGATTTGCCTTTGCGTTGCGCCAAATCCTCGACCTGATCTTTGCCGAGTTTGCCGACGGCGAAATATTTTGAATCGGGATGCGCGAAATAAAGTCCGCTCACCGAACTGCCCGGCCACATCGCAAAACTTTCCGTCAGCGTGATGCCAGCGTGCTTTTCCACGTCGAGCAAGTCCCACAAAATTGCTTTTTCCGTGTGATCCGGGCATGCCGGATAACCGGCCGCCGGCCGGATGCCGCGATATTTTTCGGCGATGAGATCGGCGGTCGTGAGCTTTTCCAATTTGCCAAATCCCCATTCGTCACGGACGCGCTTGTGCAAAAACTCCGCGAACGCTTCCGCCAAACGGTCGGCGATGGCTTCGGCCAGGATGGCGTTGTAGTCGTCATGCGCTGCTTTGAATTTCTCGACAATTTCCTTCAAGCCGTGGCCGCTCGTGACGGCGAACGCGCCGATAAAATCTTCTGACTCCTGGCTGCTGGCTGCTGGCTGCTGTTTCGGCGCAATAAAATCGGCCAGGCAATAATTCGGCGTGCCATCGCCCTTTTCAATCTGCTGGCGCAGGAAATGAAATTTCGTCCGCAAATGTTTGCGCGAGCCGTTTGTGTAAACCTCCACGTCGTCGCCGACGGCGTTTGCGGGAAACAACCCGTAAACCGCCTGTAGTTTCAGCGACTTGTTCGCGACAAAATCCGCGAGCATCTTCTGCGCGTCGGCAAACAGCTTGGTGGCTTCCTCGCCGTGCTTTTCGTGCTGCAAAATTTTCGGATAAACGCCGCGCAATTCCCACGTGTGAAAAAACGGCGTCCAATCAATGAACGGAACAAGCTCCGCGATGGACATGCTGAATGCTCCCGCGTGGCCGTGTGACGAACCGCAATCGCATTTGCCGGGACTAAAATTTTCGGACGACAGCGTGCGGATGCCAGTGAATTCCGGCTTGGGCAAATCATCGTATTTCAGCTTCGGCGCATTGTCGCGGGCGGCTTCAAGCGAAAGCAGTTTCACCGCCGATCCGGCGTGTTGTGCGCGTAGTTTTTCATAGTCATCGCGCAGTTGTTTCACGAACGGCGCTTTGCCATCCTTGCTCAACAGGTTGCTGACCACGGGCACGGCACGCGAGGCGTCGAGCACATGGACGACCGGCTCGGTGTAATGTTGCGCGACTTTGACGGCGGTGTGCGCGCGGCTGGTGGTCGCGCCGCCGATGAGCAGCGGCACTTTGAAACCCGTGCGTTCCATCTCGCGCGCGACGTGGACCATCTCGTCCAGCGATGGTGTGATTAATCCACTCAAACCGATGATGTCGGCTTTCTCAAGCTTCGCGCGTTCGAGAATTTTTTCGCACGGCACCATCACGCCGAGGTCAATGACCTCGTAGTTGTTGCAGGCCAGCACGACGCCGACGATGTTCTTGCCGATGTCATGCACGTCGCCTTTGACAGTCGCCAAAATAATTTTGCCCTGCGCCTTCACGACTTCGCCGCGCGCAACCATCGCTGCTTTTTCAGCTTCCATGAACGGCGTGAGATACGCGACGGATTTTTTCATCACGCGCGCCGATTTCACCACTTGCGGCAAAAACATTTTGCCCGCGCCGAACAAATCACCGACGACGCTCATGCCCGCCATCAACGGGCCTTCGATGACCGTGAGCGGCTTGCCATATTTCGCGAGCGCTTCCGCCGTGTCGGCGTCAATGTAAGCATCAATGCCCTTCACCAGCGAGTGCGAGAGGCGTTCTTCAACCGTGCCTTTGCGCCATTCTTCCTCGACTTTTTTGTCGCTGACGGTCGTGCCCGCGCTGGCGGCTTTGAGTTTCTCGCCAAAATTCACCAGTCGTTCGGTCGCGTCAGGACGGCGGTTCAGCAAAACGTCTTCGACGAGTTCCTTCAGCTCCGGTTCAATCTCTTCGTAAACTTCCAGCATACCCGCGTTCACGATGGCCATGTCCATGCCGGCCTTGATGGCATGGTAAAGAAACGCACTGTGCATCGCCTCGCGGACAGGATTGTTGCCGCGAAAACCGAACGACACATTTGACACCCCGCCGCTGACTTTTGCGTGCGGCAAATTATTTTTTATCCAGCGCGTGGCTTCGATGAAATCCACGGCGTAATTATTATGCTCCTCGATGCCTGTGCCCACGGTAAGAATGTTCGGATCAAAAATAATGTCTTCCGGCGGAAAGCCGACTTCGTCCACAAGAATTTTGTAGGCGCGTTCGCAAATGCGAATTTTGTCAGCGAGCGTCGCGGCTTGGCCTTGCTCGTCAAACGCCATCACGACGACCGCCGCGCCGTATTTCAAAACTTTGCGCGCGTGTTCGCGGAACTTCGTTTCGCCTTCCTTCATCGAAATGGAGTTCACGATGCCTTTGCCTTGAACACATTTCAGGCCAGCTTCGATGACGTCCCATTTCGACGAGTCCACCATGAACGGCACCTTGGCGACTTCCGGCTCGCTGCCGAGCAGTTGCAAAAAGCGCGTCATCGCCGCGACGCCATCAATCATCCCTTCGTCCATGCAAATGTCTATGATGTTCGCGCCGTTCTCGACCTGCTGGCGCGCGACGGCTACGGCTTCCTCGTATTTATTTTCTTTGATGAGCTTCGCGAATTTCGGCGAGCCCGCGACGTTCGTGCGTTCGCCAATCATGATGAACTGGCCGATCTGCTGCGTGAACGGCTGCGAGCCGCTCAAGCGCAACGGAATGGCCGTGCCGGTGGAAAACTTCGTTTCAGATTTTTTTTCGCGCGGCGGTTTATTGGCGAGCGCTTTCGCAATGGCCGCGATGTGTTCCGGCGTGTTGCCGCAGCAGCCGCCGGCAATGTTTATCAAATTGCTCGCCGCAAATTCGCCAAGAAAATTTCCCATGTCTTCCGGCTTCAAATCAAAACCCGTCGGCGACAGCGGATTTGGCAAGCCGGCATTGGGATAACATGAAATTGCCGTGTCAGATTTCTCCGCCAGTTCCGCAAGAAACGGCCGCATCAAATCCGGTCCAAGCGAGCAGTTCAAGCCGATGGCAATCGGCTTCACATGCTTCATCGCGTTCCAATAGGCCTCGATGGTTTGCGCGGAAATCATCGTTTCGCCGCCACGCCCAACGGCGGCGGAAATCATGATCGGCAGAATTTTTTTGTCCTGTTCAAAAACTTCCTGAATCGCCACCAGCGCGGCCTTGGCATTCAGCGAATCGAAAATGGTTTCCACCAGCAAAATATCCGAGCCGCCCGCGATAAGTCCGCGAATTTGGTGTGTGTAAGCCGTCTTCACCTGATCAAACGTGCAGACGCGAAAACCCGCGTCATCGGCATCGGGCGAATTGGAAAGCGAAACCGTCAGCGGCCCAACCGCACCCGCGACAAAGCGCGGACGGCCGGTCTTGTTCGCAATGCGGTCGCACCATTCGCGGCATTGCTTGGCGGATTGCTCGTTGATTTCCCACGCGAGGTCATTGAGAAATTTATTTTCGATCACGCCCTGATAAAACGCCGGATCTTTGCGGCCGCCGTGTTCGCGCGGGTCGTCCACGAAAAATTCACTCTGGCCGATGCTCGTGGCGGAAAAAGTATTTGTCTCGATGATGTCCGCACCGGCTTCAAGGAAACGGCGGTGAATGTCGCCAATCGTCGCCGGCTGCGTGAGCGAGTAAAGGTCGCCGTTGTTCTTCAGGTCTTTCTTGGAGTCTTGGAAGCGCTCGCCGCGAATCTCCGCCTCGCCCAGACCATAGGTGCGGATGGTCGTGCCCATCGCGCCGTCAATAATGACGATGCGTTCGCACAGGGCTTTCTTGAGCAGTTCGGCGTTGTTCGACATGCGTGAAAAATAGCCGAGGCCGGCATGAATGCAAATTTAAAATCAACGCATCAGGATATGATGATGTATCCAATAAAGCCAGCGCAGCCATAAACCAAGCGGTTGGTATGACCCAGTTTAAACTGGCCAGGTGTTTAAGTAGTTTTTGTTTGTGATTGTGTCAACGATTGTTGATAGAAAGTGGCTGGCGACCACCTGGCCAGAGCGCTGTGCGGCGCGACTTCGTGGTCAGGGGAGATCCAAGTTTGGTTGAGCTTCCGGGCGTCGGCCAAAGTTTCCACGGGCTCTTGGTGGTGTTCACAATGGTAACAACTTTGCCATTTTTCTTCGCCAGCGGGAGCAGGAGCGCTTTCCAATTTGGTTTCAACGGCACAATTCGGCGCGCGTCGGTCTCTGCGGGTTGCGCTTTAACCCCAATAAAATTTTCCTCTAGGTCAATGTGCGGCCATTCCAGCCGCGTGATCTTGGAAATCCTCGTGGCCCAAACGCCAGCAGGCCGAACGCCTCACCGTGCCGCCCTTGCGCCGCCAAGCCCACAGCCTTGTCCGCCGGCTCGAACGGGACGTGGCTCAAATCGATCAAAGCCCTGCGCACGCAAGCCGCCACCTTGGCTGGCGCACGGAACATCTCTTTGTCATCCAACAAGCCTTGGACACCTGGCGTCATTACCAAAAACTCATCGGCCAGTGCGACGATCAGGTCCAACGACAAATGGGGCAGTGCGACAGTAAAATCAATTTGGCGCAGCATCCCTTGCCCGCCAATCGGCGGGGCAATAAGAAACCCCAACGCAACGAACCCAAATTTGATACCCGCGCCGAACTCTATCGCCTCAGCGGCGTGGATCTGACCCAAGTCCCCAGTATCCAAGTCAGCACCGCCTTGGTGCGCTACACCGAACTCGGACCCGATTTCGCCACCCGCTTTCCCACCGCCAAATGTTTCGCCTCCTGGCTCGGAGCCTGTCCTGACAACCGCATCACCGGCGGTAGAATCCTTTCCGTCAAAACCCGCCACGTCAATAGCCGCTCCGCCAAGGCCTTGCGCCTCGCCGCCCAGAGCCTCTGGCACAGCAAGGACTATCTCGGGGATTGCTTCCGCCGCTGGAAAGCTCGTCTGGGCACGCCAAAAGCCATCACCGCCATGGCCCATAAACTCGCACGGATCATCTGGCACATGGTGAAATTTCGCGCCCCTTACGACCCCTCCGTTTGGGACCAAGCCATCGCCCATTCCAACCAGAAAAAACTAAAACGTCTTCTGCAAAATGCCGCCGCGCTCGGCCTCACATTGGTCTCAGCCTCGTAAACTTATACGTCTAGTTTCTTAAGAGAGGGCATGTGTAAAACGCCGAAACAGCGTATTACTGAGTGAAGACTCGGTAGAAACGGGCTCCGCTCACGGCCCCGGAATCAACTATTCCCAGGAGGTTGGACGTAGCTGTGTTGGTGAGGATGGCGGACCAGGACACAAGATTGGTCGAGGTTTGGAGCAGGTATTGCCAACCGGGAACGGTTGGTTGCACCAGCGCCTGAAAATGCTGATTGATTACTGCCGGCATTGAAAGGGCCGGCAGGGTTGCCTGCACCAAGGCCAGTGCGTTGGATGCACTTACCTTGCCATAGCCCCACTGCGGATTGGGCACAGCACCTGTGAACATGTCCGCCTTGGCGGATTGATGCAGAATCTGCTTCACCATGGCGGCGTCGAGTCTTGGATTCTTTTGGAGCATCAGGGCAATGATGCCGGTCACCAGTGGATTAGCCGCGCTGGTGGCATCAGCCCGGCCATAAAGACCCAAGCCGTCTTGAATCAAATTGAACTGGAAGGTGTCCCAATAGGAATTGGTGTTGTAAACCGTGAACACGCTTTCGCCGGGGGCACTGACATCCACGCCAATTCTTCCGTCATAAGTCGGCCCCAGACCGGTGCCGCCCCAAAGTTGACCGAGTCCGCCCTCGTCCGCTTCCGATCTGGCTACCCCGGTAATATCCACCCAGTTGGTGCGATGCACGTAATCGTTCGGACAGATATCATTTGTTGCGCTGGCCAGATCCCAGATGTTATAGCCCGGGACCACGTAACTGGTGAAATAGTTGCTGTTAGCCGAGGGATTGTAGATCTGCGAGGGATTCAGGGAAGCTTTGAAGTGTCCATTGGTCACCACCGTCCCGGTGAGCGTAACGCTGTAGGCCCCGGTCGGGCCGGTGAGTTGCGCGTAGATTTCCCGCTGTGGGATTATTGTGTTATAGAAATTGACGCTGCCACCAAGCTGGTAATACAAAAAGTCACTCGTGTTTTGAATATCGTAGGTGTTGTTCGCGGCGGGTGATGTATAGGGACCGTAGGTGCCGTGCGGGGTGGTAATGGTGACGTCAAAACGATCTGTGCTCGAATACCACAAATCAAAATAAAGCGTGCCAGGGTTGCCATGGTTGATTTGGATTGTAGCCGTCCCGTTTGGGGCCACGGTCCCCGCCGCATGACTGGGCATACCCCCGTCATCACTGGTGCCGGTGACAAACACGAATCCGGGAATACCTGGCCCCACCGCTTGGTTGATTGACTGACAAAGAGCGCTGGTGCCATCCATCGGGCCGCCGCTGGAACCGATGTTGAGCAGCATCACGGCCGGCTCTCCCAGGTGCGGTAAAATCGCTGCGGGAAATTTGCCGCGTTTGTGTCGGTAAAATCCAGCGATGCCTGCACGTCATATATCTGGCCTGGCGAGCCGGACACGGTCAGAATGAATTGTCCGGTTAGCCCGCTGCGGTTCTGCATGGCGGGCAGATTGGCCGGCACCAGATAGCTGATTTCAGACGAAAAATCACTCTCATTTCCAAGGGCGTCATAGGCCGTGGCGGCGAAATAATACGTGGCCCCGGCGACCAGGCCGGAAATGGTGATGGTCGTCACATTGCCGGCATTGATTTCGTTGGTGTAGCTGCCGCTCGCCCCACCATAGTAAACATTGTAGCCGACCACATTGGGGTCAGAGCTTGGGATTCACGCCAAGTTGACGCTTTGAGTGGCTGGGATGGTTGCGCTGAAAGCTGGAACACCATGGAACGCCAGCGCGAAAAGCAGATTGCTGCCCAAGAATTTTGGGATTCAGAGGCGATGCAAAGTCCGATCCTTGGCCATGCGGGCGCGACTGGAGGTGTGGTGAACGATTGCGGGCATGGGTTAAGGGTTACGGCAAATGAGGGTCACCCGCGACCAGGGTGTTCCTATATGTCTGTGTCTAAATAAAACGACATTACAATAGCCACAACGCCTTCATCATTGCTTAAAATTATTTCTTAAGAAAGGCTTTCAAAAGCGAAGGCGTTTTTCCCCTTGCCCGGCAGTGCGGCCATGGGCTGAACTGGTGTGCGTATAAGTAGAGCGACATACGATTAACGATTGTGCCGTCCATCTTTCCCCGCAGTAATTCCCGCACGCTCCAACGGCTCGAAGCGTTGCGCCAAGCCGCCCAAACCGACCGCGCAGCCCGTGTGGCCTTGCGACTACAGGCCGTGATGCTCAGGGTGCAGGAACTGACCACCGGTATGAAAGCTCCTCCGGTTCAAAAGTCCACGCCCAAGCCGACGACCAGACGAAAGTCGTCCGGCTGGGGCTGTATCTTGTCCGCACCCACTTTAGGATCGGAGATGCGGTCCCAGATGAAGGAGACATCCAGATCAAAGCGCTTGGTCAATTCAAAGGACAGGGTGCCGACGCCGTGGTGAGTAGTTTCGCCGACCTCGCGGCTGGTGTATTGGCCGCGATATTCCAAGGTCAACTTGGTGCGGTGAGCGATGTCCCATTTGAAGCGGCTGCTGAAGGCGAGCGCCGCCGTGCCTTTCTCGGTTGGATCACCGGGCTCGCTGGAATCAAACCAGGCATACTGGTAGGCCGGGCCGGTGGTGATGTTCCACTCCAGCGTCGGGCGGTCAATCAGGTCATAACCCAGGCCGCCGCCGACGGTCACGCGGTCCGCCAGATTCTGGAACGGGTCTTTGTAATATTCCACGCTCGGCACGAGCAGATAGAATCGCCGCGACAGCCAGTAATCGAATTCACTGTTCACGCGATGGTTGTTGGCGTTCTCGTCGCCGTTCACGCTGCTGAGATTGCCCAGGTAATTAATGGAAAAACGCGTCTCCGGGGTGCGGCGCTGCAAATCAATGCTGGCGTTGTAATCCACCTGCCGGGTGTTGCCCGCGCGCAAGTTCAGGCCGAGCGACACCTTGCCCGACCAGTAGTCCCACTCTTTGGAGCCGCCCGGCGTGAGGCTTTGAATTTGCTCCCGCGAAAAGACCTGTGACTGCGCGCCAACTACTGTGATCTTATCCGGCGTGACGTTGACCAAACCGGATAACTTCTCCCCGTTCGTAAATAACACGTCTAAAATCCGATGCGCCCGCAACTGCCGGATATCTTTCCAATCAAACGTCAAGTCGTCCAATTCTTCGGAATTGAATTCCAGCACGCGCTCCTGCACGGCCTTGAGCCGGCCCTTGAGCCATTCGCCGGACTTGAGTTGAATCCAATCATAGTTGTCCTCCGGCGGCACCCAGCTCAAGGCGGGCAGCGCGGCATTGGTGGGCGCGGCCGCGACGCGGTTCGCGTTGAAAACCAGATTCGTGGTGACGACGTAGTTGGTGACGACAACCATGTTTGTCGTGAGGACGAAGTTGGACTCGGCGACGGGGCTGGTGGCGAGCGCCGATGTGGGCGCGGCGGCGGCGAAACCGCGCAGCGCCGACAGGAGCAGACCGGCCAGGAGCAACAGCGGCGTGAGCCTCGGCGGCCGGCAACTGGATGGCTGGTTATTCATCTGGAGTCCTCCGGGTTTCCGGGAGTTTGGGTTCGCTGCGAATGCGCGCGCGTGGGGGTAACGGTTGGCCAATGATGAGCGGCACGAACGACAATGATATTGGTAGCCTCACCATGAACCGGCCCCCATGTAGCGCGGCCGTCCCCGGCGGCGAGTGCCGGCGGCGTCTCGCCGCCAGTTCGATCGCCGGGCGGGACGCCCGGCCAACCCGCCGGCGGGACGCCGACGCTACGCGGTTCATGGTGAGGGCGGGCGTGAATTCATTTTCCCCGGCAAAAAGCCAGCCATGAAGGACATTTGGCCGTCCACCACCCGCATCTGGGCGTCCATGACCCACGTTTGACCGTCCACGACCGGCATCTGGGCATCCATGACCCCCATCTGGCCGTCCACGACCCACGTTTAGGCGTCCACCACCCGCGTTTGACCGTCCACCATCCCCATCTGGGCATCCACGACCCGCGTTTGGGCATCCATGACCCCCATTTGGGCGTCCAGATTCCGTTAGAACAGTTTTAGCCAAGTCGTTGAGGAAAGCCGGTTTGGCAACATTTGAAGCCGCCATTGGCTGTTTTTGACCAGTCGTCGGGGAAAGGGTGACAGTAATCAGTGAACAGTGATCAGTAATCAGTCGCTGGTCCGCTGCGTGGGGGGTAATTTGATCACTGACCACTGATAACTGATCACTGTTCACTGATAACTGATCACTACCCTCAGAAGTTTGCAGCGGTGGAATCGGAATTTTCATGCTGTGCCTAGGTGCTCCGGTTACTGCGCCGGGATGGTGATCAGCGGCAGTTTGTCGCTGGTGCCGGTGTCCGCCAAGGTGAAGAAGAACATCACGGCGGTGAGCGCGCGTTTGGTCTGCCAGTCGCCGTCGTCAATCCAGAACCACTGGTTGCGATATTGCACGGCCACAAACGCGTCCGCCGGCTTGTCCTTGCCGCAGCGGATGCGCACCACGTCCTGGCGGTTTGCCGGGGCGGTGCTTTCAAAGGCGGGCACCGCGCGATGGGCTTTCAAGTCCGTCGCCGACACGTCCAGATAACTCGAAAAGGCGGACATGATCTGCAACATGGAACGGCTGTTCACAGCCAGTTCATTCGTGGCCCCGCGTGTGGGCGAATAGGTGAGCACAAACTTGGATTGCCCCTCCGGCAGCTTGAGCAGCCGCCGGATCTCCGCCGTTTTCTCAGCGATGCCGGCGGGCACGTCCTCCCGCCGGAAGAACAGCACGGCCGTCTGGTTCTTGGCCTTGTCTTCCTCGACGCGCATCCCGACCGCGCCGGCGGCCTGCACCTCGTCCAGCAAATCCATGGCGCGAACAAAATCCGGATCGGCCTCCCGCACCCGGCCGCCGACCGTGGAACGATTGCGCACACCGTTCAAACCCTCGACGGTCAGACCCAGAATGAAATCCGCCGGATAGCCGGATTGGAGCATGAAAAAAATATTCTTCGGATCAATCGGCGTGATGAGGCCGCGCAGAAACTTCTCCCCCGTCAGCGGCACATAAGTGATGGTCGGCCGGTCGGTGTAGATGGCCGAGCCGCCGGCGGCGGCGAAGTTGCCCTGCACGGCTTTGTCGGTCGAGAGCGTGCCGTTGATGGTGACGCCAGTCTGCATGGAGTAGCCCGCCACGATGGAAGCCACATCCACGAACACCGGCAAATCCATGTAGCGCACCTTGACGATGTTCAGGAGCGTCTGCTGTTTCCATGAATCGGCGATGGCCGTGCTGTAATCAAAGCGGTCCACCGCCACGGATTTGGGACCGAGATGCGTGCAGCCGGTGAACAGCGCGGCAGACGCGAGGGACAGGCAAACGAAGTTTGTGCGGGAAGTTTTCATGGTGTTTGGTAATCAGTATTCAGTAATCAGTGCTTCGCAGGCGTCAGGCGGGCGGCGAGAAAACGGTAGATCAAGGCGGCCAGCAGCGCGATGACGAGGAGCAGGATGCCTTTCCAGAAAGCGTAGTCCACGATCTCCTTGCCGCTGGTTCGCGCCTGCTGCACCACCGGAGCAATCTGCGTGGAAAGTTGCGTGAGATTGGTCGAGCCGAGCGTTCGATCCAGCGTGACGAGCAGCTCGGTCAACTGGCGCGCCGTCGCTTCGAGTTGCGCCGCCGTCTGCGCGTAGTCCTGAATGCGAAACGGTTCGGCATTGGTCTTTGACGATGGAGCGCGATTGGTTTCGCCCACGCCAAAGCGTTTCATCAAGGCGTCAAAAGTGGTGAGCGTGGTATTCAGCGAGGCGGACATTTGCGCGCCCGCCGCGAGCGTGTCGCGCACGTCATTGACCAGCGGGGCCAAAGATTTCTCCTGCGCCTGAAGCGATTTGAGAATTGCCGCGCGCTCAGCGCTGACCTGACCGGGCAACTGCTCCGCGATGCGGGCGAAGCGGTCCACGGTGGCGGCGATCTCCGTGGAGTTGGTCACCAACTGCTGCACGGCGGGCATGTTCACCGCATTGAGGCTCAAGAGTTCCGTCTGCCACCGGAGCAGCATCGGCATTTTCTGCGTGACGTAGAGCGCGCGTTCAGCGAACAGCCGCGTCTGGGTAATCTCGCGCACGGCGGGGTCCATGCCGGCCAGCGGATCAACGCCCAGCAGGCTGAACACGCTGTCGGGCTTGGCGATGTCCGCCTTGCTGGCCTGCGCCGCCTGCGAGGCAAAGTCCACCGCGCGGGCCGCGAGGACGCTTTCTGGCAGCGGATTCTGCTGACGCCACGCCGCAATCGCCGTGCGCAGCTCTGTCTGCTGCGCCGGTTTCAGCACCTTCCCGGCGAGCCGCCAGATGTCTGTCTCGGCATTCCGGCAACTGGCCAGCATGGGCCGCGCGGACTCGCCAAAAACTTCCGGCAGCCAGTGATCCTCCACCGCCGCCCGGGTAACGGTGACAAAGACGGTCATGTCGAGCAGGTTGGCGATGGCGTTCGGCCCGGAGGCGATGGAACAGGTCTCGGTGCCCAGCGCGATTTTCCATTGGAGGACTTCGGTGCGCTCCAGTGCGTTCGTGCCGCGCTGAAGTTTATCCACGCAAACCGTCATGCTGGCGGAGAAATCATCCGCGAACCGCAGCAGCGTCTGTTGCACGTCCACCGCGTCCACGGTGTCCTCGTTTGGCTTGCCGGTGGCGACGGTGCGGACGGCTTGGCCGGGAGCTTCCGCCACCCCGCGAATCAAGCGGCAGCCCGTGCCCGCCAGAAGGAGCAGGAAAACCAAACCGAGTGACCAGTGAACGGTGATCAGTGAAAGGTGGCCAGTGGTGGCCAGACGCCGCGCGTCACGCGTCGCTGCTCTCGGTTCAGCGCGCATAAGCTGTCTGCTCCTTGACGCGATAAGCCGTCGGTGCCTCCGCCTCGGCTGACAGCCGGAACAAGGTCGCTTCCGTGCTGCCATATCTGGTTTTCTGGGCGTAGCGTCCCCCGGCGGTGGCCCCAACCCGCTGCGACTTGAGTTGGACTTGCATGGTGCCGTCGGGAATCAACTGGAGCTTCACGGGCGTAATCAGTCCGTCCTTGCTCTCCACTTCGACCACGCCCGGCTCGCGCGTGGCGCGATTCAAAACCGACACCCGCAACCGGTAATGTCCCGGCGCAAAGGCCAGCCGCAAGAACCCGCCCGCCGGCGGATTCAAATCCGAAATGACTTTTTTGAAGCTGTGCGCACTGTCATCGAAGCGCTCAACCTGCCAGTATATTTCATCCGCCGAATCGGCGTGGAAATCCACATAGCCCGTGTTCGCGCGGGCCTGCGGCGGATTGACGTTGGGCGTGGCACAACCCGAAACCCACAGCGCGAGCAGCGCGAACAGCGGCAGACATTGAATGGTCTTGAGTTGTCTCATCGCGGCGATTGAAGATTACTTCAGTCGTTTGGCAACTTCGTCCAACAGATCCTGGTAAGGTCCGCTGCGGAAGTTGGCGAGCCGGTGTTCCTCTTCGGTGAAGGCGTCGCCCGCCCCGCTCACCATGGAGGCCTGGCATTGCAACCGTTGTTTGCCGCCGCCAAGATCCACCAAGGCCACCCGCACCCGGATGATCGTGACCGCGCCGTAGTGCGTCCCCACCAAACCGTCGCGCGAAATGGAATTCAGCTTCGACCCTTCCTTCTCAAAGGTCAGCCCCTGGCTGGAGGCGAACACCTGGTATTCATTTTCGCGGAACACGGCGACGGTGGCGTCACGAATCTCGGCGGCGGTTTTGCCGCTGATGGTGACCGAGGCAAAGCTGGCCGACGCCGGCTGGTTCATCGAGCTGCAGCCGAAGCTGGCCAGTCCGCACGCCAGCACCAGCGGGAGGAATTTTAACAGGGTGTGCAGTTTCAATGTGTTCATTATTCTAATGGTTGGTTTGGTAGTTGTGTTTTGCGGTTAAATTTATGGCGTGGCAACGGGCTGGCGGCTGCCTTGCAGCACCACCGTTTGCGGCACCAAGCCGAAAGGAATGATGACGTTGTATAAAATCGAGTGCAGAGCATCCGGCACATTGTCTTCCACGATGACGCGCACTTCGGTGAGTTGTTCGCGCTGGATATATTCGTCGGGCATGGTGTTGTCTATCGGCGTGATGCCCCAGGCCAGAAACCAGGTTCGCCAGCGCCGCTCCACCGGCATCGGCGCGGCGGCGGAAACCAGATAGACGGGCGGCCCGTGCAGGGCCACGACCTCCACATGCGCGCAACCGGTCGCGCCGAGCAGCAGCCCGGCGAAAATAATTTCGCGGCTGTGTTTCATGGCGCTGATTCCTTTCGCCGGTTCCCCTCAATGACCAGCGTGCGCCGGCTGAACGAAAAGATCGAAGTGACCGGATTGATCAAACTGTCACCGACGGTTAGTTCCGTGAACATCTTCACCTCGACCAATTGATTCGTGGCAATGAAGGGCGCGGTGTGGTTTCCGTTCAGCACTTTGCCGCCCCACCACGCATACCAGATTTTGTGCTCCACGCGCACCTCGGTTGGATCATCGCGCGTCAACAGCCTGACCCGCTGGCCGGGCGGCACGTCAAAATGCACCGTGCCGCAGCCGGCCAACAACAGGCCGGCGGCGGCGATCAGCAGACGTTGGAAGTTTGTATTCAACTCGGTCATTGGTTCAATCCGCCGACACGGCCCAGGTTTTATCCGGGTCGTATGCCGCCATCGCTCCGGCGGCTTTCGCCGTCTGCGGACCAAGATCTTTTTGATAGACACGTCCTTGTTGATTCACGATGAAAGTCATGATGCCGCTCTCGCCATATTCGGCGGGCCACGCCACGAGCGCGAAGCCGGCGATCATGTTTCCATTGATGACATAATCATATTTTCCGCCGGGCGGGTTTTTCCCCTGACGCTTAAGAACCTTGAAATAATATCCGTGGAACGGCTGCCGCTCGGTGCCGGGATTTGTGCCGTAACCTTCGGCGGCGGCATCCGCCGCGAGCGGACCGAGCGGACTGATTTCACCGTCGAGTTCCGGCGGCCAGTAAAGTCCGTCTTTCAGACCGGGCGAGCTGATGATTTTCTGCGCGAACTTCAGCACTTCTTTGCCATCACGATCCTTCGTGGCGTATTCGCGCTGGGCCTCGACATAGCCGCGCACCACTTGGAGCGTGGCCAGTTCGTTTTCACCGATTCGGCGATTCAAAATTTCATCCTTGCCGGCCTCGGTGTCGAAAAACCATTGGCCATCTTTCTTCACGACTGGAATCGGAAACGGCCAGGATTTCTCACCCACTTCCAGCACGCACTTGGAATCCGACTCATGCACGATGCGGTTGGTCTGGTTGAGCGCGGTGGCGAACGCCTCCAACTCATTCGCCGCCTGCACGCGATCCGGGTTCGCAATGTCCGCCGTGGCCGGACCAAAAATGTCATGCAAGGCATTGGTATCTTTCGCGCTGGCAGCAGCCACGAGTGCGTTAACGGCTTCTTCAGGCGTCGCAAAGGTCTTGCCAATGTCCGCCGCGTTGAGGGCGAATGGCGTGATGCAGGCCAGCGCCAAAACCAGACGACGCGGGACAGCGGATTGCAAAAACTGTTTTAGCACATTCGTGGAAAAACTTTTTGGTGATGTTTTCATATTGTTGAAAATAATTTTGAATTTTAAGATTACCGGCGACCACCAAAGCGTCCACCACCAGAACTGCCGCTGCGGCTAGCAGCGCCGCGATTGCTGAAATTCCGCGAGCTACCGCCGTTGTTCAAACCGCCAAACGCGCTGCCCTGGGAAGCCGCCGGTTGGACGGAACGATTGGCCGTCGGGCTGGGACGGCTCGGTGCCGGATTGGGGCGACTGATACCGGGCGACGCCGCCGGTCGGCTGATCGCCGGTGTGCGGTCGGCCGTGCGTGTCGCCGGTGAACCCCAGCCGCGCGACTCCAGACTGCGCGCCGAAGCCACGGCGCCGGGCGAACCACTTGTGCGCAACCGGCTCTGGTCCGGCTGCCATTTTTGCGCCGGCCGATTGATATTGTTAATCGTGTTGTGATTGTTGTTAATGTTTATGTTCCGGTTGATGTCAATGTCCACATCGCTATGGTGGTAGCCGCCGCCGCCCCAGACCACCGCGCCGTGATGTCCCACATAAATGCCGCCGCCATGCCAGTCGCAGTTGTTGGCAATAATCAAACCCACCGTGACACCGACCGCGAAAGTCACCACCGGCGGCGGCCCAACGTAATAAACCGGCGGCGGATAATAGACATACCAGGGATCGTAAGCCGGGACATAAATCACTTGCGGATTGGCCGGCTGGATTTGCACGATCGTGTTGGTCACATAAACGACCTGCTGCTGCACCACGGTTTCCACCACCGTGTTGGTGACCGTGACCACCTGCTGCGGCGAAGTCTTGAGCGTGCCGAGGGCCTCTGCCTTGGCGCGCAAACTTTGGATCGTGTCCATCAATTCCTTGGGCTGCGCAATGAACGCCTCGCCCAGGCTGATGGTCCACGGCAAATCATCGTTCATTTTCTGAATGGCCGCCGGCACGGCGGCCACCGCTCGCACGTTTTCATCCCACGGCTGCGCATCCAAGTTCGGAAGATTGTTCGTGTCCGCCACGAAACGCGCCGCTTGGACAATCTCCAGCGGATACGCCGCCGCCGGCAGGATGGTGGCAATCAGCGAGTCGGGATAAAGCGCGATGGGCGCGACGAGTTTTTCCAAATCCGCCGCGCTGCGCTCGGCTGGTGCCGACGGCGGTGGCGCGGAAGCCGGAGCGGTTTGTGCGTTCGCGGACGCCGACAGCAGCGCGAATGCGAGCACAGGAATGACGAGTATTTTGTTCAATTTCATATTTTTCCTTGGTTGTGTAAATGCCACCAGACGGCTCCGGCAAACGCGGCCAGAGCGAGCACGACTAAAATCATTTTCAAAAAGCCTTTGGCCACTTTCAACGCGATCAGGAGCAGGACGATGCCCCCGCCTCCCATTGCCCCGGTAGGGATGTCGCCGGAAGTTAGCTTTTCCAAGAGCTCGTGCAGGTTGTTCATATTTCAGTGATCAATAATCGGTAATCAATGGGCGATGTGCACATCCTTGAGCACTGCATTCACGGCTTCCTGAATATTGTCAGCCCGCACCTCCGCCGCTGCATTGCGCAGCACCGGTCGTGTCACATAAGCCCGTTTGAGCAGCTTGTAGGTTTTCGCATCAATGATGTCCACCAAGAGTGTGCCGGCCTCGAAATGATTAGGGTTCTTGCTGTGGGTGTAGGCATCTTGCGCTTGGTCGTGCAGGTCGCTGGCATTGCGGCCATAACCGAAGTAAGTGTTGATGGATTCGGTGACGGCGTTGTTGCCGACAATCACGAGATACGCCACGATCACATCGCCACCGGACTCAACTTGCGTCACGCCTTTGCCGGCCAGATTCCGGCTGATTGCATCATGGATCATTGCATGAACCGCTTCCCGGCTGTCGGCAAAACCGGGTTCCGGCTGGGAACCGTTTCTGGCCACAAAGCTAAAAGTGGCTGCGTGAATGGGGCCGCTGTCCACCTTGGTTGGCGTGGTATTGCACCCGGCGACGAGGAGTGCGGCCAGATTTAGCAGGACAAGGAATGAGTATTTCATGGCGGAAATTTTAAGGTATGTTGTGTTGGTTTGGGGTGGTTTAAAAATGATACGCGAACCCAATTTGCGGGCCGCTGGTCAGGATGTCGTATTTGAATTTATTCAAACCGCTGCCGGTTTCGTAGTCGTTGTAAAGGAGGCGGTAGCCCAATTGCACCGAAGCGGACTTTGAAAAGTGCCATTCAAAATTGGGAAAGGCCTGCCAGGTAAGGTCAGAGCCGACGCCGAAGCCGCCGATGTCGCCGCGCAAATTAAAACTAAAGCTCTGGCTGAGCGGCAGGTTCACATTGCCGCCAATGATCGGATCATACCACTCCTGCGTGCCCGTGGGGTTACGGCCGAAAGGGCCGTTAATATCTCCGCTGACATTGTTATAACGCAGGCCCACCAGCGGCTCGAAATACTTGCAGAGGCGATAACTCAAAGTCGGCTCAACTACCCACTGTTCCAGGTCCACATTCACCGCGTTTTTGGACGCGCCGAGCTTCATGTAAATAATATCCGTCGTCAGCGCCCAACGGTCGTAGCCGATGCGCGCGGTCCCCATGGCCCCGAATTGGAGATGGTCGAGGATTTTGTCGAAACCGACATCCACGTTGGCGTTGACGCCTTTGACCGTGGCGTTGCCGGACATGCCGGCCGCGAGGCCATACAGTGAGAAGTCGCAGGACCAAGGGCTGGTTTCTTCGGCCGATACCGCCAGCGGAATCAGACTGGCGGTGAGACCAAAGGCAAACAGGATTTTTATTTTCATAGTTAGGTGTCTTTCAATGAATCAAAAAATTGCATTTCATTTCAGGGTCGCATCCAGGCGCTGCCGAATTGCACATAAACGACCGGGCCGTCCGGGCCGAACGCCACGTCCGCCCCCATGTGCAATCCGTATTTGCGCGCCAGCTCGTAGCGGAAGCCCGTGCCGCCGGTCACGATGGTTCGCGTCTTTTCAAAATGATCAAAGTTGTTCCACGCCACGCCGCCACCACCAAAGCCGACGAGGCTGAAGCGTTTCCAGAATTGCCAGCGCAATTCCGCTTCGCCCTGCGCCACTTCATCGCCTTGGTAGCGCATCGCCGGCGCGCCGCGCAAACTGACATACGGCCGCAGATAAAACGGCTCGTTGCCAAAACTAAAGTTGGCATCGCCGCGCACGCCCAGCGTCAGTTTCGGATGCAGCGGCAGATATTGGATGGCAATGAGATTGATCTTTTGGAATTCATCGTCACCGCCGAGCGCCTGGCTGAACATCCCCGCGGTCGCCTCGAAATAGGTGCCGCGCGTCGCCGTGAAAATGTTGTCGCGCGAATCGTAGGTGAACGATGGTCTCAATCCGCCGACTTGAGAATCGCCATGCAGATCCGGCAAGCCGGGCGTGCCCGCTGGCGCATCAAATTTCACCTGCGTGCCGGAAAGTGAATAGCCCAACCCGGCCCAGTAGCGCGAATTGCCGAGCCGATATTTCGCCTGCACCCGGCCGCCCAGCGGTTCAAGGTTGTAATGCAGCGGATGATTATTCAGCGTGCTGTCGGCACCAAGACCGTAGAAATCAAGATTCACCGAAGCGTAGGCCAGC
Organism: uncultured Verrucomicrobia subdivision 3 bacterium; assembly: GCA_903944085.1. Lineage (GTDB taxonomy): Bacteria > Verrucomicrobiota > Verrucomicrobiia > Limisphaerales > UBA11358 > UBA11358. The sequence goes on along the minus strand of CAJAQO010000321.1, from coordinate 12,121 downwards.
GCCAATTGCGTTTGCAACCGGTCGTCCAGCCAGTGGCGCACGTCAACCACGCCGCCACCCCAGGTGCCATTCTCCGTGCCCAGGCCGCCGACCGCCGTGATGTTCGGCCGGCCAAAACCCGCCTGCGCCTCGCCTTTGGGTTTGTCAATAAACGCCAGTCCGCCCACACCGCCGTAACCGACCGCCGGTTCCGTGATGGGCATCACCAACGGCACAAAACCATAGGCCTGATCAATAAATTCGCTGATGTCCAGCCAGCCGTCCTCAGCCGAACGAAGTTTGGAGGGAGCATTGGTGGCGGCGGCAGAACCTGATGGAACCGCATCGGACGCCAGCAGCGGCCCGGCCAACAGCAGTGCCAGCAACGTCCCCGCCACCGTGGTCAAATTGGTTCGTTTTTGATTCATAAGTGAATCGTCGTCGGACATTTTGCCAGATTCGTTGGCGGCTGCCTATTGACCTTTGGTCCAATACCGGTTTCGGCGAGGTCGGGGGCCGATTTGCACCGCCAAGTTGCACAGCGGCAGGTGCGCGGTTCGTTAGAATTTGAACCGCATATCCAAACCGGCGGACCAACCGTCGAAATGATCACCCCAAAAATACGAGTAGCCGACGCCGAGCCAGCGGACTTTCCAGGCGTGCCCCAGCAAATCCATGACGAAGCGTCCGTTCACTGTGTAAATATGGTTTTCGTTGAGGCCCTCGGCGGCGTTGCCAAACAATTCCGTGCGCGACAAAAAACCGCCCGTGTGCAGTTCCCGGTCAAACAATTTCCAGCCCAGCGGCACGTCCACGTCCAGCTTGTTCTCCCAGGTGTGCGAGTCGCCGTCCACGCCGACGACGGGCGACGAGCTGCTGAAACTTTCCGTGTGGAAATAATTGTAGCGCGAACTCAACGCGAAGGTTGCCCGCCGCCAGTGAAGATCATAATTCAAATCCAGCGCCGGCTCCACCGACCAGGTGTCCAGATTCCAGTCCACATAGGTTCCGCTGGCGACCGACTTGATGTAGTCGCCCACGGCGTTCTGCGCCTTGAACTCGTTTTCAGTGTGCCCGTAAATGCCGCTGAGCGTGGCCGCGAGGCTGAAATGGTCGGTGAAATAAAGCCGCGCGCCGCCGCCGGCCTGCACGGCCAGCACGTCATACACCGACTTGTTGCCGGCCAGATAACCCGTCGCGAAATCGTTCTGCGCCGAGATGTGGCCGAGGTTGCCTTGCAGCACGGGCGCCCATTTCAAGCCGCTCTCGCCGAGCGGGCGCGGCTCCGCGATGTTTCCGCCGCCGCCGACTTTGGCCACGCTCAAGTTGGCAACTTCGCCGCCTCGGAACGTGTAAATGCCGCCCGCCGCGCCATAGTCACCGCCGAGAATCGTCACGGCCTCCACCCGGCTGCCGATGACCTGCTGGAATTGTTCAACGGCGGCCGACGGCACCACCGGCTGGGCGAACGCGGATGCGCAGGTGAAAGCCAGCAGCAGCATTGGCGCAACCGGATGCTCGTGTTTCTTCCTGCTCGCCGGGATTATGAAAAAGTTTTTCAAGTCTGTTTTCAGTTTAGAAATGGAAGCCGACCCCCAGCAGAAATCCATTCGTGTCTAAATTAAATTTGAAATCTTCCCGGTCATATTCCTCGTGCAGATAGCGATAGCCCAAAATGCCCGAACACCAATCCGTGAACCGGTAGTCCACGCCGCTAAAAACTTCCCACGCGATCTTGGAGGAAACCCCGAATCCGCCCACGGTGCCCTTGGTCACGAGCGACCAGCGTTCGGACAAGTCGTAGCGCAATTCCGCGCCAATCACGGGGTCAACCCAAGTCTTGTCACCGCTCGCCTTGAACCCCGGCAGCGCGCCGCCGGCGAACGTGATCTCCTCGTTTACATTCCAGAGTCTCGCACCGGCCAGCAGATCCGCATGGAACTTCCCGCGCAACGGCAAACGGTAAGTCAGCGCGGCGGTGGTGTGAATGAAGTCCGACTTCAAATCCACGGCGGAAAAGGCCGGTCCAGGATTGAGCGCTTCGGTGCCGAGGCGCAGCCAAGCGAAATCAACGGCCATGCCCACGGACTTATAGCGCGCCTGCGCGGCGAGCATCGCGCCGGCGCTGATGCGCGTGTCGAACCGATCCACGCCCGACGGCGTTGACGGCGGCGTGTCCGGCAAACTCGTCTCGGCGGCAATGCTCGCAACCCAGAGGTAAGGCGTGATGTCGAATGACCAGCGGTTAGTTTCCGCGTCGCCCGCCATGACCTTGACCGAGGTCAGCGCCATGACTAGCGCGAGGATTTTCAGTTTCATGATTTTGGATGGTGGACGATGCGCTGGTCACATCCGCTTTTGGGGTTGCAGCGGCTGCTTCTTCAAGTCCGCAACAATCCGGTTCACTTCGGGAATGGCGTGCGCGAAGTATTGCTTGAAGCCGCGGCAGAGATAGTTCAAACCCGGTTCGCCGTCGGGCGTGCGGATGATCCGGTTCTTCGGACATTCGCCCCAGCAATCCGAGAGATAGGCGCACTGGCGGCAATATTTCGGCAAGGTTTCGTTTTTGGCGTAGCCGAATTTCACCTGCGTTCGGGAAAAAACCTGGCTGTCGAGCGCCTGGTCCTTGATGTTGCCCAGCCGATACTCTGGATAGACATAGTGGTCGCAGGAATAAACGCCGCCGTCATTTTCCACCGCCACGCCTTTGCCGCAAAACTCGCCATAGATGCAGACCTGCGAACCCAGGCCCATGTGCTGGGACACGAGCGTCTCAAAGTGGTTAACCAGAACTTTGCCGATGTCCTTGCTGCGCCATTCGTCAAACACCTTGCACAGGAAATAGCCCCAGTCGTCCGGGTCCACCGACCAGTCGGTGACGATGGAATTGGGATGGCCGGGCTTGGCTTCCGGCTCACCGTCCTTGGGCAACGCCGCATTGTCCCACTTGTGCGGCGCGGTTTTCTCGAAGCCCTTGTATTCGACAATCGGGATGAATTGCAGGTAGGTGGAGTTGAGCTCGCGCCGGAGAAAGCGGTAAACATCCAGCGGCTTGCGGGCATTGAACCGGTTCACGCACGTCAGCGTATTGAACGGCACGCCGTAGCGCTGAAATAATTTGGCCGTGTGAAAAACTTTTTCAAACGTGGGCTGCCGGCCTTTCGTGACGCGATACTTGTCGTGAATCTCCTTCGGCCCATCAATGCTCAAGCCCACCAGAAAATGGTTCTCCTTCAGAAACTCGCACCATTCCTCGTTGATCAGCGTGCCGTTGGTCTGCAAATCGTTTTCGATTTTCTGAAACGGCTTGGCGTATTTCTTTTCCAGCGCGACGACCTTGCGGAAAAAATCCAGGCCCATCAACGTCGGCTCGCCGCCCTGCCAGGAGAAGACCACTTCCGGTCCAGTCACGCCGGCGATGTATTGCGAGATGAAGCGCTCCAGCATTTCATCGGACATCCGGCCAGTGGCCGGGCCGTTCGGCAGCGTTTCCTTGCTCAAGTAAAAGCAATAATCGCAATCCAAATTGCAGGTGGACCCGGCCGGCTTGGCCATGACGTGGAAGCGCTTGCGCCCTTGGTTGCCGACCAGGGACGGCGCGTCGTATTTGTCAATGGTCGGGGCAAAATCAGTGTTCATGGGATTAATAAATTGAACAGGAGGGAGCAGAGGCAGCAGAGAATTCCGTTCCGGTCTCTGCGCTCCCCGTTTGCTCCTGTTGAACCAAGTTTTTCATTTTTGTTTTACCTCGATGTCTTTCACGCAGCGGAAACCCAGGTGATTGCTGCCGGTGTCAATGTCGCCTTTGCCGCGCGTGCCCATCATGTAGCGGGTGCAATATTGGTCCGTGCAAAGAAATGAGCCGCCGCGCTGCACCCGCTGGGGTTGGTCGTCGCTCGGATTATACGACTTGTCCGGCCCCTGCGGATTGCGTGCCACTTCCACGCCCGCGAGTTTGAGCCGCGCATAATAATCCGGCCGATACCAGTCGCTGCACCATTGCCAGACGTTGCCGGCCATGTCGTAAAGTCCGTAGCCATTCGGCGGAAACTGGGCGACCGGCGCGATGCCGGCAAAACCGTCTTCGCCAGTATCCTTGATGGGAAACTGGCCTTCGTAAATGTTCGCCATCCACTTGCCGCCGGGCTTCAACTCATTGCCCCACGCAAACATTTTGCCGGTCAGGCCGCCGCGCGCGGCGAATTCCCATTCCGCTTCCGTGGGCAGCCGTTTGCCGGCCCACTTGGCGTAAGCCACCGCATCGGCATAGGCGATTTGCACCACGGGATAATTGCCCCGGCCCTTGAGGTCGCTGTCCGGCCCGGTGGGATGCCGCCAATTCGCGCCATGCACGTAGCTCCACCACTGAAAATAATTATCCAGCGGCACCGCGTTGGTCGGGGGCGTGAAGACCGTGGAACCGGCGATAAGGTTTTCCGGCGGCGCGGTGGGAAACTGTTCCTTCGTCGGCGCGATTTCCGCGACCGTCACATAGCCGGTGGCCTTGATGAATTTTTCAAACTCGTCATTGGTCACATCGTTTTTGTCCATCCAGAAACCGTCCACATAAACGCGGTGGATGGGCTGCGAATCTTTCACGGAGTTCATCGTGGCCACGGAGCAGATGCTGTCGTTCGGAGCCAGGCCGCCCATCGAGAATTCGCCGCCGGGAATCCACGCCATGCCCGCCGGCGCGGGCGCTGGCGCGGGAGTTTTATTTGGAATGGTCGGCGCGAAAGGTGAAATGGCCGCGGCGGCGGCGCTCGTTTGGTCGGCACCCGCGAGGGCGTTGGTTTCACCGATGGCCGGCGACGACCAGAGCGTCGTGAACCCGACGACACCCGCGACTGAAGCGACCAGTGTATTTTGGAAAATTGGTTTTTTATTCATGCGATTTGCTTTCTATCCTAAAACAATTCGTGCGCCTTGGAAATGAATGAGCTGATATTGGATGTTGTTCATGGCTTGCCTCGGGTCATGGAGTTGGTTTCGCGGCGGCCGCGCTGAGGTCGGAGCCGCGCACCAATGCGCCGGTGCCCACGCCGAGTTGCTTCAGGCATTTTAGCGCGCGGGCGGCCGGGACTTCCAGCAGCGAAACTCGGGTCGAGTTAATAATATAAACTTCCCCGGCATTGGCATTGGGCACGCCGGGCACAAACACCGCGACGCGGCCGTTCTCCAGCACTTCGATCTGGAAACCAATTTGCGCGGCGTCGTCGAACCGCACCAGCACCACCGGATAGCCCCCGTCTTTCTCCACGCCCAGCGTGCTTTCGCCCATGCGCTTGAGGAACTCGTAGCCGGGCACATTCGACAGCACCGCCGTTTCCAGCCGGTTGACAATTTTCCGGGCGAGCACCGTCCGCGCAAAAAAGCCGGCGAGAAAACAGAGCAATACGATCCCGCCGACGGCCAGCAACAGCGGTGTCTGTAAACCGATGATCGAATGGACGGGAAGATGCGCCGCCAGCGGTTCCACGATTTTGCGCGCGATGCCCAGCGCCTTGCCGAGCACGATGCCCAGCACCACGATCGGCACCAGGAACAACAGTCCGCCCACGAGCGTCGTCCGCACAAACTGGAGCAATTTCTTCATCGCGTGTATTTGGTAATTGGTGGCCGGTAATCGGTAATCGGTGATCGGTAATCGGTGATCGGTGATCGGTGATCGGTGATCGGTGATCGGTGATCGGTAATCAGTAATCAGTAATCAGTAATCAGTAATCAGTGATCGGTAATTGGTAGCTAGACAGAATCGTTCACTGTTTACTGATAACTGTTTACTGATCACCGATTACTGATAACTGTTCACTTGTTCATCACTCACTTTTCATCGGTCAATAAATCCATTGGATGCGCGTTTGAAAACTGTCCGTGTTGCCGGTCGTGCCGAAACGGTCCAGCCACGTGTGACCCCAGCCGAAACCGACTTTCCAGCGCCGCGTCGCCCACCAGTTGATGCCGAGATAGGTCTTGTCCATCTTGCCGCCCGAGACGGAGGCATCGTCGAAATCTTCATGCGAAAAACGCGCGACGAGTTCCGGCGCGCCCCAGCGGCCCGCCGGCATGACGCGGCGCGCGTAGCCGACAGTGCGGTCGTAAGGCCGCGTTTCGCCGGTGAGAATCCAACTCGCGGTAATGTAGTAACCATAAAATTCCGGGTTGCCCGACGTGGCCGAACTCACCCACGCGCGGTTGTATTCACCGAGCAGTGAAAACGGTCCTTCATTCCACAACGCTTCCAAACCGAGGTGTAATGCGTGGTCGCCGACCAGATTGCCAGTGTCCACGTAATTGTCGGCGACATTGGATTCAGGCCGCCCCGCGTAGCGTATCTTGTTGTTGTCCGCGCCGGCGTAGCGACCGGAAACGCCGAGGTGCAGAAAGCGTTTGCCGTCCGGCTGGTCCCAGAAGAGTCCGGTGAAACGCGCCGAGAGATCCGTGCCGCTGTTGTTATACGAATCGCCCGTCACCCACCAGTCGTTGAAAATGCCATAGGAAAGCGTCATGCGCTGGTCCGCGCCCAAAACGTGGTTCATCTTCAGGCCGATGTTGCGCGAGACGAAGAACGGCGTCAGGATACGCTCCTGCTGCGGTAGATTGGCCGCGTCGCCCACCATTTCGTAGTCGAACGTTTCCTTGGTTTTGCCCACGGTAAGTTTGTTCGCGGGGCCGCCGATGGGAAAGGTTAGGGAGACGTCCGTCAGTTGCCAGGTATTCGGCGGATCGGTCTCGAAACCTTTATATTCCCCGGCGACGAGATAGCCGATCTTGTAGTCTGTTCCAATCGTGCCGCGGAACATCAACCGCGCGGCGCGGGCTTCCCACTGATCCTGTTGCCGGCCCACCTGTCCGACGCTGGTGCTGTCCTGGTTGAAGGCCGTGTAGTCCCCGAGCAACACCACGCCGGTCTTGAGCGTGATCCAGCGTTGCTTGACTTGCGTCTGGTCCACGAAAGATTGCGGCACGTCGGGAACCAGAAAGGGCTGGTCCGGCGGCGGCAGCGGTGCGGCCTCAAATTCGCCGAGCGCCGGGGCCGGTTCGGATTCCTCCGATTGCGCCCACGCACTCGTTGCGCTCATCAAACCCGCCGCCAGCCCGCCCGCCAAGGCTAAAGCGACAAAGTGTTTACAGTTGGTTTTCCGAATTTGAACAGGAGTTAACAGAGGTAACTGAGTGTCGATCTCTGTTTCCTCTGTTTGCTCCTGTTGAATGCTGGGGATCATGCTATTCATTCACTTTTGTTGGTTTTATTTGTCACGGACTAACTTTCATCAGATGGTCGTAAATCAGTTGATAGGATTGCGGACTAATTCCCAAATCGCCACGAAAGGGTTGGTCGAGCGCGAGGATCATGAAGATGACCAACCCCATGAAGCCGGCCAGCAACGTGACGAGGATGCCGTGCAGCCGCGCATCTTCCACCTGGAAAAAGAACGTCGCACTCAAGCCGATGACGGCCCCGATCAGCACCACCGCCCACATCACTCCCGGCAGCCCGGTGTTCACGGCGTCGAGACGCAGCCGGCGGGCTTGGATCATGTTGTTGTAGGCGCGCAGCGCCTCCGCGTGCAGAATTTTCTGGCCGTCGGTGGTCGGCTCGAAGCTGATGAGCGTCGTCTGAAACGCATCCATCTGCGCGATGCCACCGGTGGGAACTTGTCCGTGTTTCTGCTCCGGCCATTCGTTTTGAATTACCTGTTCCACATAACCGCGCAGCTCGTTTTGCAGATCCCGCCGGATCGGTTGGGGATAGCCGCTAACGTCATGGTAAAGCGAGGCCAGCGCGGTCGCCTCGCCAGAGACCAGCTTCGATGTGTCCGAGTAAGTTTGCCAGACGCTCACCGCAATCAACGCCACCGCCAGTCCGTAAAACACCATGATGCACTGCACCAGGGCACCGCTGAACTCGGAATCCGCCTTGTCAATCTTCAGGCGCGGCAGCACCCAGCGCCGCACCAGCAGCAAGCCAATGACCGCGAACAGGCACAGGCTGCCGATGATGCCCGGCCCGGTGATGGCGAGCGGCCAATCAAAGAGAAAATCAGGCATGGCGCGGATTGTCGGTCAGTCCCGTCTTCTTTTCCACCAGCGCAGCGGCTTCCGCCATGGCGGTGGCCCAACCCGGCGGCGCAATCTTGGCACCTTTGATCTCCTTGTAGATTTGGGTGAATTCCCCGGCGTCCAGCCAGATGCCGCCGCAAATGGGGCATTGGTCAATCTCAACTTTTTTGGAGTCCGAGAACCATTTGCGGTCGAGGATTTGTTCCGGATGACGCGGACACATGCGCGGCTCGGTGAGCTTCACGTTGCTGACCGGCACCTGCCAGATGGAGTGCAGCGTGCTGGCGGCGCTGGCGCTGACGCGCTCCAGTTCCGTGGCATCAAACCAGATGCCGCCGCAGCCGCCGTAACAGATGTCGAGGGTCATGCCGCCCGCGCCTTTTTCGCGCAGCGGATTTTTGCAGGAGGGACATTTCATAATTGGTTATCAGTGGTTCGTTTTTGGTTGTTAGTTGTCAGGGGACGGTGATCGGTAATCAGTAATCGGTAATCGGTAATCAGTTATCAGTTATCAGTCATCGGGGGGAAAGTGATCAATAAATTAGTGAACTGTGACCCGTGGTCGGTAAACAGTTATCAGTAATCAGCCGCCAGCCATCCGCGCGCACGGACCATTCACTGATCACTGGTAACTGATCACCAATAACTGATGACGCTCCACTCCCTTCAGAGCCAGACTTCAGTTGCGTCAAAGTTTTCATTTTCAAATCTGGTTGGCGTTCACCACATCACCGACACGGCGCAGGTGACGGTGTCCGAGTCCAGCCCGGTCTTGACCTGCGTGCGCGTGCCAAGGTAGCCGAGCTTGATGCCGACGGCGCGGTTGATCGGGAGGCCCAGGCTAAGTCCCCAGCCGATATTTTCCTGGCTGTTGCCGCTTGAGCGTCCATTCACGGCGGTTTCGCCGCCGCCGCCATAGCCAATACTGCCGGCCAGCCAGAGGCCGGGGCGAAACGTGTAAATCAGGTGCGCATCGGCCATGCCGAGCGGATCCTGCTCCAGCCGCGTGCCATGGTAGAAACTATCGTTCTCGGTGTAGAACCAGACTTGTCCCGTGAGTTCCGCCGTCCATTTGCCCCAGTTGTGGACGACCCCAAGCTGGGGTCGGATCGCAAACCGGTTGTTGCCCAGGTTGATCAGCTTGTCGTCGTAGTATTGGCCGGTGGGCAGTTGCAGGACGATTCCCATGCCCACGATCGTCTCGTGATCTGCCTTGGCTCGGTAGGCGGCGAACTCCTTGCCCGCAAGCGGCGGCGCGCCGATGAGGTTCACCGCGAAGCGCAAGGAAGTATCCGCGAACCCGACCCGCTCCACCTCGGCGGGCGCACCGTTGAGCAGTCCGCGCCAATGGCCGATCTGATAGGGCTGGGTCAGGTCCACGCGCGCCGACTTGCCCAGCAGTTCGAAGCTCCGGATGTATTTCAGGCCGATGGTTTGGAGATCGAATTCCGCATTCTGAATCTTCAACTCAGGATCAAGCGCAATCTCGCCGGTGGTGAAGGCGTAGGTGGCACCGCCGAAGTTGGCACCGGTCGGCAGGTGGCTCCAACGCCTCGGCTCGATGTCCTGGGCGTGACTGAACCGGGGCAGCAGCAAGAGCGCGAGCGCGAAGGCAACGCGAAGCGAAGGAGTAATCAGTGAACAGTGATCAGTAATCAGTCGCCAGTCACCCGCGCGCACGGCAGACCGATCACTGATCACCGATAACTGATCACTTGCTTCTACGGCATTTGCTTTCAATGAATTCATTTCGGGAAAAGGAACGTCACGGTGAACACAATGCCCCAAGCCGGAGCGCCAATCGCGTGTTCCACATACCAACGACCATCGAGGCCGAAGCTCACCGACTGTTTGCCCAGCGTCACGAGCCGGCTCACGCCCGCCGTCAGCGGCACCGACCATTGCCGCTGCACCCAGTCGTAAGTGGAGCCGCCATCAAACTCCACCGTGAAATTGTTCGCCCATGTGTAGGAAATGAACGGGTCCACCTCGGCCGTGTTCACCAGCTCGCGATTATGGTTGCCGGCGAAAGACCAGATTTGGTTGGCCAGCACACCGAAAGTCCAGTGGTCATCCTGTTGCAGCACGGCGAACGTGGGGCCGGCACCCCACTTGCCCGCGCCCAAGTCGGCGCGCGTGGCCGTGGGATATTGCAGCACCGGCCCCGCGCCCACGATCCAGCCACCCGCCAGTTTGGCCGGTGAAAAAAAGAAGCTTTGGTTGATGTCGCCCAGGCCGGTCAGATCCCGGTCGCCCGCCACGACCGCCTCCTGCGAAATGAAAGGGATGATCGTGCGCGTGACCAGCAGCCAGTCCTTGGTCAGCTCAAACGGAATCACCGGCTGGACATTCAGCGTGTAGGTCAGCGCGTGCCGCGCATCGGCACTGAACTCGAAATCGTTCTCCAGCGGCACCGTGACCAGATCGGCCATGGGATTGTGGAGTTTCAACGCCAGGCTGCTCTCCGCCGCGCCCGGCGCTCCGCTGACGACGACCGGGGTATCGCCGGACGCCGCGACGGCGTGAGCCATGCCGATGCTGAAAGCCAGCGCACCCACGAGCGCGACGGCGCGCTGGTTCGTTATGCGGGTGACTTTCATTTTCATAATTACTGTTTTAGGAATTTGAACCGGAGGGAACGGAGGAAACGGAGATTTTCTTTCCTGTCTCAGTTAACTCTGTTTGCTCCTGTTCAATCCGGTTTTCCATTTTGTATTGGTGGTTAAAGTTTGGCGGGACGGCTTGCGCGCCGCCCCGCCGTTAATGTTTGTTTAGATGGCGGCGATGGTCAGGGTCCGCACGCTGCCGAGCGTGGTGCCGGTGTGGCTGGTGACGCGCGTGCGCAGGTTCACCGTCTGGCCCACGGTGAACGGCCCCAGCACATTGCCGCTCGGATCAACGGTGACGGAGTGGTTCGTGAAATCCGCATCCACACCCACCACCTGCCATTCCACGGTGTTGACGGCGTTGCCGTTGAAGGTGCCGGGATCGTAACCCAACAGGATGTGCAGGTGGTCAGTGCCGCCCTGCAAAACGCTTTTCACGCCGAGCGTGGGGGGCAGGTTGCCCGTGCCGGTGTCAATCTGCTTCAGGGCATTGGCCAAGTCGGGGTTGGTGCGGCCTTCGGACTGGAGCCGGGTGTAGAAGTGCTTGTTCAACCGGTCCACCCCCACCGCCGCCGTGTGGAGGTCGTTGCGTCCGCCGGTCAAATCGGCACCGCGGTCTTCCACGGCCTGTTCGAGCGCGGGCTGGGCGGCAATGAGCGCGGACAAGTCCGCCACGCCCTTGCCGCCGCTGGTCACGGGGCCGCGCGGCGGGGTGAGGCCGGCGAGGTAGGTGTTGATGCTGGTGAGGGCGCTCACGAGCCGGTTGCCGCGTTGCAGGGCCAGCTCGGTGGTGCGCGGGTCAACGCCATAGACCGGCGTCAGCAGGTCCAGCAGCGCGGATTCGGCGGGAATGCTGTCGCTCAATTCGCCCTCGGCCGCGTGCGGCAGCGAGACGGTGAGCGCCCGGATGGCGGCATAGCCGAGGTTCTCGGCATTGGCCGCCGCGATGGCGGCGGCGCTGGCGTTGTCGCGTTTCTGGGCCAGCGGATCGAGCGCCTGCGACTGCGCGAGCAGCCCGGCCGAGTTGACCCCGCTCACGATGAGAGTGGGGACGTATTTGTTGGTGACGGCCACCGTCTGGCCGGCACGATTCTGTATTGCTTGATGATATTCCATATCAGTCAGCTCCTATTTATGTTTTTTTCTTGTTGTTGTAGATTCCCGAAACCGTTCCGGGAAAGCGCGAAAGGGAGGAAAAGGGGTAGGCCGGCGGACCTCCTCTCCCAGCGGGAGAGGATTGAGGTGAGGGAGAACGGCCGCAGTCGCCGGTGACATCCGCACCCGCACAGGTCCTTGTTCGCGCTCTCCCTCACCCTGCCCTCTCCCGCTGGGAGAGGGGATTGGATTTCGCGCTGGTCGGCAGTTCGGCTGGCTCCACGCTGCGAGGTTGTGGCGGGCTTTCGCCAAGATGCGGGGCAGGCCGACCTCCTCTCCCAGCGGGAGAGGAAAGAGGTGAGGGAGAACGGCCGCAG
>CAJAQO010000320.1 GCA_903944085.1 uncultured Verrucomicrobia subdivision 3 bacterium | reverse complement strand
ATGATCTTCTCGTCGGGAACATTCGTTGGATAACCTGAAATGGTATCCTCCTGGAGCACCGAGGCCGCCACAAAGCCATTCGCACCGGTGCCGAAGTTGATTGAAGGATCCACCGTGCCATCGGGATTCAAGCGTGTAATGCGGTTGCGGGTGACCCCGCTGAACAAGGTGAATTCCCCGCCGACCACAATCCGGTTGTTGCTTTGCAGGCTGATACTGAACACGGCGTCATTCGCGCCCAATCCCGGCGTGAAGGTGGCATCAATTGAACCATCGGTGTTAAGTCGGGCAATGTGATTATAATTGGTATTGCTGTTGATGCTGGTAAACAGCCCACCCAGCAAAATACGTCCATCCAACTGGATGGTGACCGCCCGCACCGAGTCATTCGCGCCGGTGCCCGGATTAAAAGTGCTGTCCAGCGAACCATCCACGTTCAAGCGGGCAATATGGTTATAATTGGTATTGCCATTGACCGCCGTAAAATCGCCGCCGATAACAACCTTGCCATCGGTTTGCAACGCCAGCGCATACACCGTGGCATTGGCACCCTGGCCCGGATTAAAGCTGTTGTCCGGCGTGCCGTCCGAGTTCAACCGGCCCACGCCGTTGAACGGCGTGCCATTAATGGAGGCAAATGCACCGCCCACCAAAACCTTGGGCAGTCCGGCGACGAAAGTCTGCGTAACGGCATAAACCGGATTGTCGGCCCCGGAACCGGGATTAAACAGGGTGTCCAAAGTCCCGTCGGGATTGATACGGGCAATATGTCCCCGGGCCACACTGTTAAAATTGGTAAACGCCCCGCCCACCAATATCCGACCGTCTGACTGAAGCGCGATCGCCCGCACGGAAGCGTCCGCGCCCATGCTGGACGACGGCAGTGAGAAGTCCGCATCCAACGTGCCATCTGAATTCAGCCGGGCAATGCGATGGCGGGTCACGCCATCCGCCATGGTAAAGTCGCCGCCCGCCAACAACTGGTTATTGGGTTGTAGCACCAACGCATAGACATCGTCGTTGAATCCGGCGAACGAACTGTAAGTCGGATCGGGCAGCCCGGGCGTTTCATTGACGGAATCGCTGTCGATAATATAAAGAACTGAATTGGAAGGACTGCCAATCGTGGCCAAACCCGTCGGGTTGCTCAACCGCACAAACAAGTCCTTCAATCCATTCGTGCCCCCGGTGAGCAGAATGGGCACGGAAACAAACTTGCTCAATTCACCATTTGCAAACGACAGCGTATTGGTGGTGTAAGTATAGTTCACGCCTTGCACCGCCGTGTCATCCACGGTGGTGAAGCTGACCGAAGCCGGCCCAACGCTGCCGCCGGCGCGCGTCACTGGTATCAGCGCATAGCCGCCGTATTTTTTCACGGCATAAGTCGGCAGGCTGAATTGGAAGCTGCCTGCTGAATCCACGTTGACCACCGTCAGGATGGCATTGGTTCCACCTAATGAGAGCGGAGTATTGGTGCTGACACCATTAACCTGCGCGTTAGTCAACTGCAAATAGGCCACTAGATTGGCCGTGACCACCCCATCATCAATCACCGGAATGGAAACCGTCTTGGGAGTAGCATCGCCATTGTTCCAAAACAGCACATTCGTCGTTCCAAGGTAATTGGTGCCGTTGAATGCCGTTCCATCACTGGTGAGCAAAGTAACGCCCAGCGTGCCCGTGCTGCCACCCAAACGATTGACCGTGATCACTGCGGTTCCGGCATTTTCGTTGACCATGTAATTCGTCAATGAAAAGCCGACGTGTCCATAATTGTAAATCGGATTGATGAGGGTCAAAACGGCGTTGGTCAACCCCAAGGTGGCACCGCCGCTCGGCGTGAACAGCCGCAGGTTCACCGTTTTGTCCAGCTGGATGCTCGTCTTCCTAGCCAAAGTGGAAACCGTGAACGTCGCATTGGTCTGGCCAATGGCAAAGTTAACCTGGTTGGTTACGCCGGTGTAGTCTATGCCATTGGTGGCGGTGCCGTTGCTGGTGGCATACCAGACCGATACGGCACCATCGCTGCCGTTGGTGCGCGACAAGGTGATGGTCGCCTGACCACCATTGCCAATCACCGAATAGACCAACGAGCTAAAGCCAAGGACACCGGGCTTGATATTACTGTCTATGATGGTCAACGCAGCGTTAGCCTGCGCGCCTAGCGCGGCGCCAATTGGAATATATTGGCCGCCCAACAAGAAAGTGCTGACCGGAGCGGACAAGGCAAAGTTGGCGCTCAAATTACCGCTGATATTGCCGGGGTTATAGACATTGATAGTCACGCTTGGATTTCCCGTCGTCGCCCCCAAGCCTATCCCCGGATTCAAGCCATAGTTCGGACCATACGAACCGGTATCATACGTCCAAGCATTATTATACCAGGCGGTATCCCAAGTTGGTTCGGCATAAATCGGGTTCAATGAAAAGTCTGCGCCGCTGGCAATGCCCGGACCCGGCGCAGCGGTATTGGTCGTAAAAGAGGCGGAAACAATGCCCAAATTACCATTGGTGCGGGTCAAGGAAACAAAGAGCGTGCCGTCACTGTTGTTCACGGTGTAACTGCTGTGCGAAAACTCCATGTTGCCCGGTCCCGGCGTAATCCCGCCAATCACCCGTGCCACATTGCTGCGGGGATGAATATCGTCACGCGTCGAGCCACCGCCCACCCGTGTGAAACTTCCGCCAACGATCACATTGCCGCCCGCTTCCTGCGCCAGTGCATAGACGGAGTTGCGGGTGTTATTGTAAGGATAAGTTGCGGACACCGCATCGGGATTAAAAAATTGGTTGGGCACGCCGGCAAACTGGTTGTAAGCCGTGTCCATGAAAGTCGTGTCCAGCGAGCCGTCCGTCAACACGCGGGCCAAGCCCACCCGGCGGGTCTGGTTATAAGTCGTGAAATTGCCGCCAATGAGAATGTTGTTGTCCGGTTGAATTAGAATGCTGTCAACCGTGTCCGCCACGCCGCTGATGGGGTTATAAGTGCCGGTCCCGTTCTGGAAAGACAGGTCTAGCGTGCCATCCGTGTTCAACCGCGCCAGGCCGTTGTAACTAACCAGATTGTAGTAAGCGAACGAACCGCCGATCAAAATCTTACCGTCCGCCTGGACGGCGACAGCATGCACCGGATCCGTCACGAAGATTTCCGGATTGAAGGTGCCGATGCCTGGAGTAAACGTCGTGTCCAGCGAACCATCCACGTTCAACCGTGCCACCGCACCGCTGGCGGTGCCGGACACATTGGCAAAATCACCGCCGATGATCACCCGCCCGATTGCGTCCACTGCCACGGCATCCACAATACCGTCGGGACCGGCTCCGGGATTGAAGGTAGTGTCCAAAGAGCCGTCCGCATTCACGCGCGCCACTTCATTGACCGTGACTCCATTGTAAGTCGTGAACTCGCCACCAATGACAATTTGACCGCTCGGTTCCAGAGCGAGTGACCAGATCCGGCCATTCAAACCCAGACCGGGATTAAAGGTGGTGTCCACCGAACCATCGCTGTTCAAGCGGGCGATATAATGACGGTTATACCCGTTGAACGCGGTGAAATTGCCGCCAATGATGATCCGCCCATCCGGTTGGATGGCCACGGCGGCAATGAAATCATTCGCCCCGCTATTGGGCGGTGCCAAAAATGTGGGATCCTGATACCCGTTCGACAAGGTGCGAACAATGCGGTTGTATGGCGTGGAATCATACGAGATGAAACTGCCGGCAATGATGGCATTACCATCGGGCTGCACCGCCGTGGCATAGACCGCGCCACCGAAGCCCGGCGTGGTGCCCGGATAGTTGAGGTAGGGCGGACTAGAATCATTGGCACCATCCTTGTTCCAAGTCCGATCCACGGCACCGGCCGGCTGTTGACCGGGCACAAGTCCTCCCAGCACATAAGTATTATCAAACAGAATCGTCAGCGTGGCAAAATTGACCTCGCCCAGTGATGCCGGCTCATTCGCCGGGGGAGACGGCTGCGGATTGTAGAGCTGGATGAGCATGTCCTCATTGAATTCCACCAAGCCGTTATTGTTGATCGGAATCGTGATCTGCTTGGGATTGTAATCGCCGGAGCCCCACGACAACGTGCCGGTGATGGGCAGGTAATCACTGTTGGGGGTGGCGTAATCCGAACCGGCTTGGAGTGGAAACGTGTTCGCGGTGCGGCCCGCAACATAATTACAGGGTGGGTTAAAACCTCCATAATTCGGCGCCATGTCACCGATCCCCGGATCAATGATATAATCCACGGAAACGGACTGTTGCGGATCGCCGCTAACCCGATTCACGCTGATCGTGGCATTGCCCTGATTTTTATTTACGCGGAAAGTGGCGCGCTCAAAATTGAACCAGCCGCCTGGAGCCGTCCCGTAGGTGCTGCTTAATGCGCTGATCACGCCGATGCTGTTAGCCGGATCCAACGTGGGTGGGATGAGCGAATTGGTGTCCTCCTGCGGATCAAGCTGCGGATTGGACAGCGATACCATCGCATAACTGGGAATCCCGGTCGCGTTGGGAAAATCGGGGCCAAGCGTTGGATTCACCGTGACAAGAATGTCCTGGCTCATCTCGAAATCATTGAAAGTCAAGGTGCCGCTCTTCAACGTGAAACCGGAAGCCGATGACACAACCTGGTTGCCGATCACTCTGTAATTAAAGCTGTTGGTTTGGGTGATGATTTGATCGCCGTTGGCGTCTTGCGTGGGGACTGGAGGTCCCGTGACCGACCCCAGTTGCGCCGGGGGTGGATTGGTCGCCGGAACATTGAAAGTGACGGTAGCTTGCCGGTTGCTGGCGTTGAAGACGGACCATGCAAGGTTGGTGACCCCGCTGAACCTGTTGGTGGTAGAAACAACATTCACTGAAAGCAGTCCGTTCGTATAAATGCTGTTTGTGTAGTAAGTGTTTATGGCGACAATGTTGGTGTAATAATAATTGGTGCTGGCCAAGCCGCCGCCGGTAGTCCAAGTAAACGAGATATTCGTGCCGTAATAATTGGTGACAAAAGTATTGGTGTAAAAATTCCGAAAATCGGCAAAATTCGTTCCCAGCGCGTTGGTATAAAATGATCCATTGCCAGCGGTAAAACCGGTTGCCTGCCGAGGATTCGAAAGGAAACCAAACACTGTCGCGGTGGAAGTAAATCCCGGACCGGGCTGGGTGGCCGTATAATTGGTGGTCACGGGCAGATTGGTGGGAATAGCCGTGGCGGCCATCGTGCCGCTATACGCGGGATAATTAGGATCCCCAACCGGAGGATAATTAGTGCTAAACACGCCCTGTAGTATCAGCGTTCCCGAGTTGGTGTAGCCGTTGGTGACATAGGCAAATTGCTGTCCACACAAAAGATAGGACTGGTAGCTCTCAAGAATATAAGCATTAGTGCTGTAATAATTGGTCATCGAAATGATGCCATTGGTGTCGGTGAATGTGATCAGCACATTCGTGCCAAAGAAATTGGTGGAAAGAATATTGGTATAGAACAGATTGGTCACCGCATAATCCACCGTCACCCGGCCGTAAGCCGGCAGCGGACGCGTGACCGTGATGCGCGCTCCGCGCACGCTCGGATTGACTGTGCCGCCATCCGCATTAATGGGCGCACTGGAATCCGTCTCGCTCACCGTGTAACCGGTGGAACTAAGCCTGAATGCCCCGGTCGGCACCGTCGGCGCGATGGCGGGAACGATGTTCCAATCCAGAACATAGTTGCCCACTGCTCCGCTGTAACCGCTCACCTGAATGTAATACTTCTTGCCGGCAACGGCAGCAAAGCCCACCGAACTCTGGGGCGCGTTGGTAGGATTATCGTCATTGGCAATAATGTTGGTGAGGCTGCTGCCACAAAGCCCGTTGGTGGTGGTCCAAACCGCGAGCACGGTGTCAAAATCACTGCCAAACGTGTCGAACTGCACCGTGCCATTGGTCGGAGCCGTCCAAACCAGCCAGACGCTGGAGCCGATCGGATCATTGATATATTCCACGGAACCATCCGGCAGAAAAGTGTTCAATTGATTGGTTTCGCAGGCCTCCACAGTGGCACCCGAATTGTTGCCATTGGTGCTGCCAGTCAGGCCGGTGATGACCCAGGCGCTGGCAAAATTATCGTTGGCCGGCTGGGCACCTGCCAGGCAGGCAACCAGACCAACGGCCAGGATCATTGCCGGTTTCAACCAGCGGGCGGCGCGCGCAGGGCGAACCGTCATCAGACTTGCAAGTATTTCTCGAATCTTTTTCACAACATTTCTCCATTCGTCCCGCGCGGACTGGCCGCGCGGATTTAATTTCAAAAATCCATCCGCCGGTTCAATACGGATAATTCAGCCACGGCGACACCACCACCCGGTAATAATGCGGCACATTGGTGATCGGGTCAAATATCCAGACATTCGTCAGTTCCGAAACGCCGCTCACATACGGCTGCGGTGACATAAAACTGTTGGCATGGGCCGCGTTGGTGAACGCCACGTTGTTGCCGTAATAATAATTCATGAAATTCGTCAACGGCAGCCAATTGGTCGCCAGCAGGCTCGTCTTGTAATAGATGAAATTCGTCCATGTGGGATCCGTCGCCCACTGCACCCTCGCGGCCAGCGGCGGCAGATTCGTCTTCGTCACGGTCAGAGCGATGATCTGCGCCTCGGATTGTTCCAGAAACGGCGTGGGATCCACGCTGTTCACCGTGCCGTCGCCGTCGGAGTCAATGGTCGAACTCTGCGCCAGGGCGGCGTTGACGGTATTTGTGGTGCCATCAGCATAAACCAAGTTGGTGGAACTATAATAGCCAGCGTAGGAATAAACCCAGCGCAGTCGGCCGCCGTTGTTGAAGCCCGCACGGCTGGCATTGTCAATCGCCTCCGCCACCGAGTTGCCATTGCCGTCAATGGCCTGGGCGAAATAAATGATCATGTTGGTCGCAATCTTCAACCATGCATAATTTTTGGAGTTGCCCGTGCCAACATTCGCGTAATCCTGCAACACCAGCTTGTCCACATACAAAGCGTTGCTCACGCCGGCACCGCTGTAATTAAAGAACGAAGAAGGACCTTGGGCGTCGAGAATCAACTGGCCCAGCGCTAGGTTGTTCGTGTAGCCCTTGGTCGAAAGGCCGTAGTCATTGCCGGCCCAGACATTGTAAATGGACTTGGACGGCGGCGAAATATTCGTCACGGTGGTGCCAAGCAGGTCGCCGGCCGGCGGCTTCACGGTAATGTTGAAACCGCTGTCGCTAGTGCCGCCAATGCCCGCCGTGCCCACCACCCAGATGTTGCCATTCGTCACGCCGGTGTCGGTAAGATTGGTGGTCACAATGGTCAGCTTGCGGCCAGCCTGAATCATAAGATTACTGATGATCATGCTGCCGCCAACACTCGAGCCGGGAAAGTTGGTGGCCACCAGCACCACGTCGCCGCCGGCCACCAGATTGCCGTTGGTAAGGAGCACCGAGCGCGATTGCAGAGTAAAGGATCCCACACCGTTGGAGAGCGTGCCGCAGTTCATGAAATTGGTGGACCAGATGACCGCCCCTTGATCCGCCACCAGACTGTTGTTGATGAAGGAATCCAGTGCGGACGACAAGGCATTCGTCACGGCGGGGACATAATCAACTCCCCCCGTCAGCGTGCCGCCGGCCAGGGAAAAACCTTGCCAAGATAGATTGACCGCAGCGGTGTGGGGCGTGAATCTGACCATGATTGAATTTCCGGCCGACCCGCTGGCAAGTGCCGTGACGGTGAACGCATGGCTGGTCAGCGATCCCGCCGAAACCTGCTGGTTGGCCACCGTGTTCGTGCTGTAGTTGGTGCCCGCCCCGGCGGCATGATTGATGGCCGCGATCAAGTTGTTCAACGTGCCGTCAAAGTTGGTGGCAATCTTGATCTGATTGGCAACGGTGTTGGTCACCACTCCGACAAAAACATAGGTGTTCATGCCGATGGTCACGGCGTCGCTGACCGCCACATTCGTGCCCGCTTCCGTCAACGTCGCGCTGGCCGCCACCCCCGGCGTGCTGCTAATGGTATTCACCACCGGCACGCCGAAATTGGCGGTGTTTAAGGCACGGATGGCACCGTTGTTGGTAAGATAAAGCAGATTCGGCATCTGCTGTTTTGAACCGTTGGCCGAGTTGACGTTAAACGCGGCGGTGCCATACCAATTCAGTTCGCCATCCAGCGAACTGGCCCCCACGCCCACGAGATTGGTGTTCAGCGTCAGCGTCTGGGCATCACTGTAAAACGAGCCGAAAACATTCAGCGGATCGCTGACCACCAAGTTGGTGCCGTGCAGATAAAGGTTTTGAATCCACGGCGACGTGGTGGGCTGCAACGCGCTATAGACGAGCATCACGCGATATTCATTGGTCACGCCAAACGCATCCACAGTCGAAAAAATGGTGCTCCAAGCCTGCACATTGCCACTCCAGTTGGGAATGGCTGCCATCAGCAGATTGCTCACCACCATGTTGCCGTTGGTGACTCCCAAGGAGATATCCGAATACGGCGCGGCAATAGACGCGCCGGGGCTGCCGGCAAATTGGTTGGTGCAGTTCAGTGACAGATAATTGGCACCGGAGAGCGTTGAATAGGCCAGGTTCAGCACGTTGCTGGCCGAAATCTTAATGGCACCGGGGAGATTGGTAATGTTGCCGCTGGGGTTGACGATATTCGCATTCGTCGTGACACTGCTGGCGGACAACACGCCATTGAAGTAGGCGTAATTTACGTTGGTAACAAAGCCGTCGGGGAATGGAATGAATGGATTGGCCACCGGCTTCGGGTTGAAAAGCAGTTCGGTGGGCCAAGTGAGAAAGCTGAAGTTGTCCGGCACACCCCCAAAGTAGGCATTGGTTGAAGCCCCTTCCACATAGTCATCCGTCAGATACAAATAATCAGTGACCGGACTGCCACTAGCCGGATCGGTGTAAGTGCCCACCCATTCAACATGCGCCGCGCCACCCTCAAAGCCCAAATCAACCGTGTTCGGGGCGTCAATATAAACATTATATGGTGCGTTCGGGCTGTTGTTCTGAACAAAGACGTAGCGGTATACGTTGTAAGTTGGGCTAGGCGACCGAAGATCGTAGTAAGCCTGCGAATTAGTGAGCGTCAAATAGAACGGCGAAATCGGAACAAAGGCTGACTGCGCGGTAACTGGCGTCAACAGCACACCTGGATCCCAAAAGGCGTTGGTTTCCACGCCCTTGGCCCCGACCGCATTAACTGTCACCGCCCCCAAGGCGCCGTTGGTGCCAAAAGCCGACAATAAGTTTTCGATCGACAACGAGCCGCCGGTCAAATCCACATTCTGCCCGTTGAGCTGAATCAACCCGCCCGTGCCAACGTCAATGGTGCCGGGAATGATTACGTTCGTTGCCCAAGCCTTGCACTGGCCCAGACTAGTCACAAGATAAAACAAAAAGCCGCCGCCCAAGTTAAACAAGTTGTTGTTATCCTGGATGGAATCGCAACGGATAGTGCCGGGATTATACAGCGTGCCAGCCATCTGATGCGAAATCTGGTTGGTAGTCTGTAAATCAAACTGAAAGCCGCTGCCGAAAGCGGTGTTTAATCCGATGGTTAAAACGCCATTAGTGGCGGTTGGACAATTGGCCACCATGGTGTCTGTGTTGGTATAATTCAACGTGTTCCACGGCTCATACAACTCAGGGTTCGCCGTGTAAATCTGAATGCCAACGGTGAACTGATTTTCATTATCGAAAGCAGTGGCGTCAATTGGCGGCGGCGGCGTGCCGGGAATCAGATAATTCAAAACGTCGAGGTTTTGGTAGAGCGGAATCGTGGCGGTCGCCGCCTGGGCAAGCAAAACGCCCAAAAGTGCGGAGAGCAGCTTCCACTTCATAAAAAATTGTGCCGGGCGAAAATACATTTTCATGCCTGTCAGTGAATGTTGATTGATAAGGTCCACTGCACGGTGCGGGGCGACGGTGAGGAATCGCTCAATTGCAGGATAAAATCATACACCCCGGAACTCGTGGGCGTGCCATAAAGCGTGCCGTCCGGCAGCACGTTCATCCCCGGCGGCAGACCGATACCAACCCCGGGAATGGTGACTCCAGAAATGTCACCGGGAATGCCGGAGGCTGACCAAGTGAACGGCGGGACAAATGCACCGCCGGTGGCGCTGAATGAAACCACGTAATAGCTGCCATTGGTGCCGTCAGGCGGGCTGCTGGGCGAAAGCCGGACCGCCAGTTGGTTTTCCAGATTCTGGATGCTGGTGCCGCTGGGATAAAGCACCGGCTCGTTGGTTGAGGCATCAAATGAGGCCCAAGCCACTGATGGGATGTTGAAATATTGCCCCAGAAACGCATTAGATGAGGCAAACGACAGGTCATTATAAATCAACGCCTCGTAGGAAGCCCCGTTCCAGAACGCGTCGCCAATCTTGTTGTAAGTGAAGGTCGAAGGTGTATCAATGGTGCCCGGCCCCGCCAATCCATTCAGAATCGGTGAAGGGGTGAAATTAATGTTCCTCAATACCGTGCCGTTAAAAGTGTTGGGCAGCCCTTCATCTTGGGCGTCCATAAGGATGTCCGGTTGGGTAACCACCCGCACGAATTTCTGCTGCACCCACTGGCTGTTGGTCAGCGCCACCATCGAGTAATAATTGGTGATGGGTCGGAAATACTGGCTGATCAACGAATCATAATCCGCACGCACAAACGTGGTCCCGCCGATGCCTTGATACAGGTTGGCGGCATTGGTCACCTCCGCGCAATTCACCGGATGGGTCACCCAAATGTAGTTGGTGAAATAATTGATTTGCAGCATTGTGCTGGTGTAAGTGCTCGTATTGGTGGCCGTGACAATGTTGGTGCTGGCTCCCGTCAAAAAGTTGGTGATCGCCACCACATTGGTTAGCCCGGTGTAAAGAAAGTCCAGCGGGCAGGCGTTGCTGTGAAACATCGTCAGCAGGAAAAAGTCACCCGACGGAATATTGTTCACCACCGGCACGGTGGTTGAATTGGTCTTCAACGACGGATAGGGCGCACCGGTATTCGGCACCACGGTGATCGTCTGCAGGTAGGAAGTGGTGTTGGTATAAAAGTGGTTGGTGAACACGTTGGCGAAAACGGTCGCATACTTGTGTAGCAAAAACGGCGTGTAATTGGTCACGGTCACCAGCGTTAACACCGGGGGATAAACCGAACCGTAACCGGAGTTGGTGAAATACTGGGCATAGGTGGCATTGGAAGACATCACGAAATAGTCGTAAGAACTGGCAATCGCCAGTCCGGGATAGAGCGCCTGCATTTGCGCGGGACTATTCGTCTGGGAGGTCGCCACCAGCCAACCATAATCACCGTAGCCGTAAGTGCCGTCGAAAACATAGAACCCTAGGCCGTTGGTGCCGATGATATTGGTGCCGGTGCCGTTGGGAAACAACTGCTGCAAGCTGTAGTTGGTAGTGACCGTGAACAACAGGCTGGTGGGATCAGGCAGTTCCAAATTGACGTTGTTGGTGGTGAACAGATATTTCAGCCCGGCCACATCGTCGCGCGTCAGGCCGGTATAAAAAGCGCCGATCTGCAAGCCGCCGCTGGTGCTCACCGGCTGGGTTCCATTATTGTTCAAATAGCCCAACCCGTAGCCGTCAAAGTTGTTTGCCGCCACGGAAGTGTAAACTTCCGCCTCCGGATCGGTGGAAAACGGCACCGTCCACGCCAGCGGATTGCCAGGAGCGCAAATTTCTTCAATGATGTAGCTGTAAAGCACGTCGTTGATATAAGAGGAATACTGGATCTGGTTCGCTGAGGAGGTGAGATAATCCAAGTTTCTTTGAACCACCAGATATTCCTCATCAACCGGACACTTGCCGCCGGGAGGAAGAACGCGGTCATGCAAAGTCCACACAAACCGTTCCGGATCGGCCAAACCCAGTTGCTCCACCAACAGGTGCAAGGTCACCGATTTGATGTCGGTCAAAAAGTCTGACTGAGCTGTGTAGTTGAAATGCATGGCCTGCAAAGGAAATTCCGACAGATTGGGACTGTATCCATCCAATCCGTTCGCCACGCTGTTGGTCATGACCGCGTTGATGATGGCGTAGGAACTGTCCACCGCCGCCACGCCGTTGGAACCAAAGAAATTGAGAAAGGTCTGGTCGTAGGTATAATAAATGACGGGCACATTCCGGCGATATTCCTCGGCAATGTTTCGCGGGCCGCCAATGTCACCCAGAAAAACCAAGCCGCCGGGAAGTCCTTCATCGGCATAACCATAATCATATCCTATGACCGGTGTCTGCCAATTGTCCGCTCCGTTGGCGAGGGTCAACGGCCCCAGCAAGGCAAATCCCCACGAGGTCTGCAGGCCGGCAGCCAGCAGGGCAATCCAACAATAATGCTTAATGATTTGCTGCATACAAATGTTTATCAACGCAGAAGCACGATCCGGTAATAACTGGCGGAACCGCCGCCGACATAGATGGAATCGGTCACGCCCGCCGCGAACCGGGCTGAACCCAGATTGCTCCAAGTGGTGAAATTCGTCGTAGTCTGCACTTGATAAGTCGCGCCCGCCACGGTGTTCCAGTTAAGAAACATTCCTTGCGCCGTCCTAGTCAACACTTGTTTTAACCAAGTGGTGGGATCGTTCGGATTTCCGCCGCTTAAGAATATCTGAAAGAGCGAAGGTCCGCCCGGCGTAAGCGATGCGTTGGGGGACGGCCAATTGTAACTAGGAACTCCGCCGATAAATGACACAACCAAATCGCCGAAATAGGTGGTCATCCATTCAAAAGGAATGCCCCCCCAGATTTGTTGTCCGCCCCAAGTTGTGCCGCTGGCGGATGGCGAGATGGGTGAGCGCCGGCCATCCGTCGTGACATAATCCACTTGGAAGGAATGTGTGCTGCTTACGGCCAGACCATTTGCCGCCGTCATGGTCCATTGGTTGGTGGTCACAGTCGCCGTCGGAGTGATTGAACCATCCACATAAACTTCAAAATTTGAAACCGATAATCCCAGCAGCATCGGCCACGAAACCACCAGTTCCGGCTGGTATTTATTGCTAACGACAACAAATGGCACCCAGACAAACGGCGCGGACATCGGCTGCAACACGGCCGCCACATTGACATAGCGCTGGGCAAACACATCAAAATTGTTGGGCGCACCGGTGAAGCTGGTCCAGACAGACAGAAACTGGCTGACGCCGTCACTAGCCACCGCCGACTGCATCTGTTGGCCGATGGTCGTGGTGTTGACTCGGAATTCACTGCCCACCAGCGAACCGTCGCTATGCACGAACCGGCCGAACACCCCTTCGCGTGAGCCGTCCTGGCCCAGACTCGTCCAAGTCACCAGATAATCCAGTCCGAGGCAGCTTAAGCGTGGGGCATATTGGTCGCCGTAAAGATGTGTGTTGACAGTTTTCACCGGCCCGCCGGCTCCGGCACTGGTGAAGGGACGCGCATAAATGTCCCAACTGTTGTTCGCGTTGCTGCGGTCGTTCTCGCTCCAGACCAGCAGGAAGCTGCCGTCCGTAGCCACCGCCATCTGCGGATTGGCGCACGGGTTAATATTGGTGTTCACCAGAAATTCGCCGCCGGTTGCCGTGCCGTTGGTGCCGAACAGCCGCGCGTAAATGTCCACGCTGGGAATGGGTGAAGCCGCTGCCGAGGAATAAGTCGTGTTGGTTCCCAAAACCGGGGCCAGCAGGCGCTCCTGTTCGGACACCCAGCCGACCACGAAGCCACCGTTGCGCAAGGCCGCCACCGTGGGCGTGCGCTGATTGAAACTGGTGAACTGGTTGACGGGGAAATTGGCCCCGATGGGCGTGCCAAGGGGCGAAAAAATCTGGCCGTAAACATCCTGCATGGAGTTGGACGAGGCCTGATTATAGCTGGCCCATACCACCACCACATTGCCGTTGGTGAGGACGGCCAGCGCGGGATTGATCTGAAAATTGTTGGTGAACGTGTTCACCAATACATCGTTCGTGGAGTAGAAGGTGTTGGTAGCCGTCAGAAAACGGGCATAAATGTGTTGAAAGCCGGGCGTGCCGCCCTGCCACACAAAGGCCGCGCCGCCGTTTTTAAGCAAGGCCACGCGCGGATTTTCCTGACTGCCGGCACCGATGGCATTTACGCGGAAGGTTCCAAGTGTGCCGGACAAAGTCGCATCCAATCGGCGGGCGCTGATGCCCCAGCCGTCGCCATCCGTGACATTGTCCTGCCAAACCACCAAACCACCGGTGGTAGAAATGGCGGCATCCGGAAAAACCTGATCGCCGGGAAGCGAACCGATGATGGCGTATTCAGTGCCGTTGGCGGCATAGTAATTGGTCTGCGCGGAAGCGGCAGACACCAGAATCAAAATTCCGGCAAGGGAGACAGCCACACTTCGGGCGCGGGCAGGCAGCGAAATCATGCGTTGCGTTGAAGATAAATCATCCCGGCGGATTTGTCGAAAAAATCCGGCCTCGACCGTCACGCGTTTGACTGCGTCGGCCACAATGTTGAACCAGCTTTGCAAATTCATGTTCAAATCAACTCCGCCTGTTGTCCGGACATCTGCCAGTCCAGAGCTTCAATCATTCCCTTGAAACCCCAGCGCCGAAACAAGTCACGCAACTGTTCCCGGTCAGCCGGCTTGACCGCCAGTTCAGCCGGCACAAAAGCGCACGGCCCATCCGGCAGTCGCACCAGTTTCAAATTCCGTTGCACGGCAGCCGTCGAGCTTTCCAAGGCGGCCCGCAGTTTCGCGGATTTCACCTCGGCCAGCCGTCCGAACAGCGCCGTGACCGAACCAAATTGTTTAAGCAGCTCGGCGGCGGTTTTCGGCCCGACGCCCGGCACGCCGGGAATGTTGTCCACCGCGTCGCCCATGAGCGCCAGCCAGTCGGCCACCTGCTCCGGCTCCACTCCGGCTTTGGCGCGAACTTCGGCTTGCGTCCAAATTATCCCGGTCTTGTCATTCGGATTCAATAATCCGATGCGCGCCGAAACCAACTGCATAAAATCTTTGTCCGAACTGGCAATAACCACATCCCAGCTCGCGTCCGCCGCGCGCCGCGCCATATTGGCGATATGATCATCTGCCTCAACCCCGTCGCCGCAATAGCTCGTAATTCCCGCCGCCACCAGATAGCTTTCAATTTCGTCAAATTGCGGACGCAAATCGGCCGGCATTTCCGGCCGTTGCGCCTTGTATTCCGGCAGAGCGGCCATCCGCTCGGCGCTTAAGCCGCCATCCCATACTACCAGCAATCCGTCTGGCTTGAGTGCTGCCCGCATTTTCTCCAGCATCTTGACGAAACCATAAATGGCGTTGGTCGGTCGGCCTTCAGGTCCCCGCAAATCATGGATGGCGTGAAATGCCCGATACGCATAGGCATGGCCATCAACAATCAGTAACCGGTTTGCCATCACTGGCTCGGCAGCCGGACTTGCTGCACTTTTTCCACTGGCTGACCGGCTCCCGGCGGCTGTGTCGGCACCGAACTTTGGGCAAAGGGCAGTTCATCATCAGAATGCACGCGGCTGCCAGCCGGGTCAACAATCGTTGCCGTCACAAAAATCATCAGGTTGTTTTTGGTGGTCTGCTTGGTTTGGCTCTGGAAAAATCGGCCAAACAAAGGGAGGTCGCCCATGACCGGCACTTTGTCCTTGGTGCTGTTGACCGACGAGGATATCAGGCCGCCCAACACTACCGTCTGGTTATCCCAAACATTTACCGTGGTGACGACCTGGCGAACGGTGAACCGCGGCAGCACGGTTGGCAACTGGACGACATTTAAATTGCCGGTGACTTGCGGCAGGGTCAGCGTATCATAGCCGCCAAATTCGGTGTCCGACGGGATGAGCGCCAAGTTGATGGTATAACCATCGGACAGAACATAGGGCACCACATCCAGAATCGGCCCGGTTTCCACGGATTGCGTGATGGGCGAAATGGAAGATGTGCCGGCGGCGATCTGGGCATGGACCTTTCCAATGGCACCCAGGCCGCTCCAGACCAACAGCGCCGAAAATGCCAGTTTGAAAATATTGTTTGCTCGGTGTGTGTTCATATTTCTTCGTCGTTCTAAACTATTGGCCGGCACCAGTCGTTCCCGTTCCTACCCCGGCAGATTGGGGGGCGGAACCTTGTTGGAAATTCAAACCGATGACCACCGTGACCACGGACGTGGCCCGCATCTGGGTCTGGCGTCCGCTGGTGGTGGTGACTTCAGGTTCGCCCAGATTTTCCACTCCTGTCCGGGATTCCAGCGCGTGCAAGACGACTTGGAAATTGGGATTGGTCAGAATGCCGGTCATGGTGGCCGTAGTGGAACCTGCTCCACCCGCGGCTATTCCACTGGAAAAAAGCTGCTGACCACCATCGGCAATTGTATTGGGAAGCGTTGCCCCGGGAAAGGCACCGATTGGGTTGGCCGTCGAAACCGGCACCGTCAGCGAGCCGGGATTGCCACCTTGCGCCACCGCTTGGTTTCCCAAGTTGAACTGGCCAAGCGACCAGTCAAAACCGAGTTGTTTGGAGTCGTTTTGTCCAACTTCAATGAAACGGGCTTTAATATGAACCTGCGGTGGCACCTGATTCAACACCTGAATGGCGCGCTCAATCGTGTCCAAGTCCGACTCGGTCGCCTTGACAAACAAATAGCCGAGCCGGTCATTGAAAAACACCGATTTGCCCGGCGGCTGCTCCAAGTTGACACCCAAAGTGGTGAAGAAATTGCGGGCCGCTTGGCTCACCGTCGAAGCCAGCGTAATCTGAGTGATGTAGTTCAAACCGCCCTGACCTTGAACATTGCCGCCACCACCGCCACCGCCGGCTCCACCATTGGCCCCGTTCAGCGGATTGATGGCTCCACCTTGGCCACCGCCACCGCCACCGCCACCGCCACCGCCGCCTTGACCTTGGTTGCGCAGGCCACCAGCACCCGAGAACGCATTCACAATGCCGACCACAGCGCCGTTGTTCTGGCTTTGGCCACCACCGCCGCCGCCGCCACCGCCGCCACTGCTGCCCGATGAACCACTGCTTTGAACAGAGCCAAAGCTTTGGGCGCTCACGCTTTCCAAACCAGAGTAGAACGTATTCGGATCAACCCGGAAGGTTCGCATGAACAGTTGCGGAGTTTCCGGACCTTTGGCGGAAAACACAATTGCAAAGTCTTGAATGGAATATTTGATCGGATGTTCGGCCACCAGCACAATGGCATCAAGAACATCCGCAAGCCGGACATCCGTCAGACTGGGGATTTTGATGGTGAACGACCCCACATCCTGCGCCTCGGTCGCTGGTGCGGCAGCGGCATCGGCTGCCGGAGCGGCCGGCAAACCCGTGTTCGGATCAAGCTGTGGCGCGGCTCCATAGCGCCCGCCTGCACCGCCGCCAATGCCCAGCGCCGTCGGCCCGGCCACCGGCGTGCCTGAAAGGTCGGGATTGTTGTTGATCAAAAAGTTAATGCCTTTGCGTTCGGGGTCACGCAACTTGGATTGTTCAGACAACTGCCGGAGCACTTCGTTTAAAGGCAGGCCATCATAGTTGACTTGGTCCAAGCGGATGCGGTCCAGCTTGGCTACGATCGCCTGCCGGCCCGGCCCCGTGTAAATGAGTGTGTTGGTCGCATAGGGATTGGCAATGCGAGGAACATTTGCGCTGGGGGTGGGAAGGATCCACTGTTTTTCGACATGCTCCATGCGTTCCTGGGTGTCAGTGTTGTGGTTGGCGGAGTCAATGGCAATTTTAGCCTGCTTGATCAGGTTTAAATAATAAGTAGCCGTGGGATTGCTCGGATCCAGCTTCATGGCGTCGGCAAGCTTGATTTCGGCGTCGCTGTATTTGCCCATTTCGTAAAGCAGTTTGCCATCCTGAACGAGCGTGCTGGCAGCAACTTTATCCGAGGTGATCTGCGGTATCTTCTCCAGCGTGGCGGTGTCGGGCATGTGCCCCTTCATGGCCACCAACATCTGGTCGTTTTGCTGTTTGAAAGCGATGGCGGCGCCGTTTTTTGGATCCACCGTCAAAACCTGCCGCACCTGCGCATCGGCTTCGCGCAAATCGCCCCGACCTTGCGCATCGCGCGCGAGCGCCAGCCGCGTGATGGCCAACCCGGCCACCGCCTGCTGCGTCTCGAGATCAATGCCGGAACCAATCTGCTGCGCCAGCGTGACGGATTCCTGATAAAGTTTGGCGGCGTTGACAATGTCGCCGCGCTGGGCGACAGCCTTGGCATCCGATAATTTCTGGCGGAGCACGATAGTGTTAGCCTGGCGCAACACCGCTTCGTTCACGGCGAGGGTGGCGGGAGTGTCCTGCGCGGGCACCGTGGCGGGGAACACCACCAGCGCGGCAAGTCCAATGGAAATGAAGGCGGCTTTGGTCATGGCAAAATCAGGTTCGTCTCAGGTCGGGGCGTTGCAATGTTAAAAAGTTATCAGTCAGGGAACAAATGGCAAAGAGGTTTTTTTCTGGTTGGACTGATCCGACAAAATTAATTCATTTTGATTGACTTCAACAACAACGTAATCCACGCCGCCGAAAGAAACTTTATCACCCGTGCGCCGGCCCCGAAAGATTTTTTTCTCCGGGTCGTAACGAAAATCCGCCATGAAGCCTTCCACCCGGCGATAGGCTTTGCCATGAGTCAGCGTCACCACTTCGCCGCTGTCCGCCAGTTTGAGCACCAGCGCATCGGGATTTTCCGGCGGCCCTTTTACTTCCAGCAGCGCAAACGTTTCGTTGGGCTTGTCGCCCACGGAAACAAAATGCGAGGTCGGATGCCGCTTGGCCGCATTCGGCGAGGCCTGCCGTTCCACGCTGATGTTATATCGCGCCCCCAGCTCATTGGTGGTGCTGGAGACGTTGGTGATCACGAGATACAACGGCGTGATGCCGGTGACCACCGCAACCTGGAGTCCGATTTTTTTGGCGGCGGTGATCAGGCTTCCGTCTGGAGCCTTCACCCACTCCAGCGGATTCAACAATTTGTTGGTGGTCTCCAAATCCAAATTATAAGGCGAAGTCTGCCGCGAAATGGCACCGTCCTGCAACGTCATGTCCATGTTCGTCAGCGCTTTCACCGGCGGGTTGATATAGGAATTCCGCTTGTTCTCCATGTCCGTCTTGTCGGCGGTGATGTAAAATATCATGAAGACCAGCACGCCAATGAGTCCGGCCAGCATCAGGCCCAGCAAAACTTTTTCGTAATGTTTTTTGAGGAAGTCCATGTTAACTCTTGGGCAGCAGTTTCACGATGTCCACTTCCAGCGTGATGTGGAGCAGTTGCTCCTTCAAAACCGGTTGCGAACCGCCCCGGCCAGCCGCCGGCGTTGGCTGATCGGCCGGCGGCATTCCGAGCGGCTGCGGCATCACGCCACCCCGGTAATAGCGCCGGTCCCCGCCCGGTCCTCCATAAGGGTTCGGCGCGACGTCCGCCGACGCGGTGGTGGTCGCAGCACCTGCGGGCTGCACCGTGATGGACTTGACAATAAACGGATTGGGCGAAGTCGCAAACCCGCTGATGACCCGCGCCAGTTCCGGCGTGAAACTGCGGAACGTAATCACATACGGCGTCACGATGGCCAGTTCGTTGGTGGTGGGGCGCTGTTCAATATAGTCCGACTGCAGCCCCGCCGTATCGTCATCCGAAACGCGGACGCGCTGGATGCCGTCCAAGTCATTAACGCGCGCGGCAAACAAAATTTCCGAAATCGCCTTCACCTCGCCCAGTTGCGCGGCCAGCGGCTCCAGGCTGCCGGCGGCAAACTTGACCAACGAGCGCTGCGCGGCAAACGAGAAATCATATTTGGGAGGCAGCGTCACGCTCGCGCCTTCCGCCTCGTGCTGCAACGTGTCAATCATCCGGCGCAAGGCGGCGGCGTAGGCCTCGCTGGTGACCGGAGTCCCCGGCGGAATGGCCGCGATGTTCTGAAAATATTTGCCGGCGGCGGCAATCCATTCGCGCACCTGCTTTTCCTGGTCCCGGGCAATTCGGGTGTTGTCAATTTTCTGGTTGCCCGGCGACGGCTGCTCTTGGGAAATTTCCTGTAGCTTGCCGTAAATCTCGTTGAGCTTGTCCGATTTTTCCGAATTGCGCGCCCAGCCCGTGTAGATGAAAAAGCCCGCGCCACCCAGCAAGCCCAAGGCAAGCAGGCCGCCGACCACGAAAAACAAATTGCGTTTGATCCAGCCCATATCAAAAGGTCAGCGGGTTGAGCAGCGTCACGTTCACGGTGAACGAAAAGGTGCCGTTCGGGTCGTCCGCCGAAATGTTCGGCGACAACTGCGTGGCTTTCGGATCCACCAGCGGCGAATTTTTAATCTCGTTTTCCACCGCGTAGGCGATGGAGGTGTTGGCCGAGGAATCCACGCTGGTCAAGCTGACCGCGCGGCAAATCAAAGTGATACTGTTGGTGCCGGCTCCGGCGACCGCAGCGGCGGCATCCGCAGGCGGCGTGACCGGCGGCGGCATTTCTCCCCGGCGCGTGTAACGCGACTCATAACGCGGATCCA
Source organism: uncultured Verrucomicrobia subdivision 3 bacterium (assembly GCA_903944085.1). Classification (GTDB taxonomy): domain Bacteria; phylum Verrucomicrobiota; class Verrucomicrobiia; order Limisphaerales; family UBA11358; genus UBA11358. The sequence continues at coordinate 6,815 of CAJAQO010000320.1, read as the reverse complement.
TCGTCGGACCGCCCCGCATTCCCGGCGGAGCCTCGGCACCCGGCATGCCCGTGCCATTCGCGGCGTTTGGCGAAGTAATTTGCTCAATCCAAATGCCCACTTCGACGCCTGGTTTCTGCGCGGATAATTTTTTCCTCACGTCATCCTCGGAGCGGATGAATGCCCGGCGCATGTCCGTCAGAAAATCACCCCAATAATAGCGCTGCTGCATGTAGGCCGCGATCTGCGCCGCCTCTTTCTGCGACTTTTGCAGCTTGGCGTAAGCCTGCTTGAAACGTTCGGATTTGCCGCTTAATTCCGCCACCTGCGGATCCAGCCGGGCGATTTCCGCCTCCTTGTTTCCCGCCAGCTTCTCAAACAAAAATCCCACCGCGAAAGTCACCAGCACCATGCTGACCACCGTGGCGATCAAAAACGGCTTTTTCTGGTTGAACGACTGCCAGCGCAGCGTGCTGTCCGGCATCAAATTCATTTCCACCGGGCACGTCGCCAAGTTGCGCAAACCGAGGCCGACAACTTCGCCGAGTGAATGCGCCACGCGCGACAAATCCTCCAAATTCACCGCCGGAGAAATTTGCAGATTGCGGAATGGGTTAAAATACTCGACTGGAACTTGCAGCTTCTCCGCAAAAAACTGCGCCGTGTAAGGCATGATCGAAGCGCCGCCGGACAAAAACAACCGCTGCGGAGCCGCGCCGCCCTGCTGCCCGCGATAAAACTGCAGCGTCTGGTTGACCTGGATGTGGAGCTTGGTCATGAACTGGCGCGCGATCTTGGAAATCTGCGCCTGATGCGGGTTTTCCGGCTCTTCGTAAGCACCGCCGAGGCTGACGAAACCTTCCTGAATTTTTATTTTCTCCGCGTCGTCAAACTTGAGCTTGGCTTCATTGGCGAAATCCTGCGTGATGGCATTCGCTCCTAAATTAATGCTCCGGGAAAAGACTTTCCCTTTTTCAAAAAACAACAGGTTGCTCGTCTTGGCGCCGATGTCGAGCAGCATGGTGCAATCTTCCAAATCACCATAATTATACCGGAACGCGTTGCACAGCGCCGCCGGCGAGGCGTCGCAAAGCTGGAGATTCAGCTTGGCTTCAGCCGCCACGCGGAACAAGCCTTCGACAATGTCGGATTTGATCGCCACTAGCAGCACTTCCAGTTCGCCGCCCGGGGCGGAACCGAGAATCTGGTAATCCCACACGACTTCCGCCAGCGGAAACGGCACGTTCTGCTGCGCCTCGTATTGGATGATTTGATCCACCTTGCCGGAATCCACCGGCGGCAGCTTGACAAATTTGGAAAAGACGTGGAAGCCCGGCGCGCAAACATTTACGTTCTTGGCCTTGATCCCTTTTTCGGCGATCACCGCTTGGAGCGTGGACAAGATCAATTTTTCGCGCGTGGATTCCTGCGCGCCTTCCAAGCCGAGCGGCTTGATGGCAAAGTTGTCCAGCCGCAACCCACCCGCTTCATTGATTTCAAACTCCGCGAGCTTGAGGCTGCCGGCCCCGAAATCAACGGTCAAAAATGACTTGGTGTTGAGCATGCTGTGTGCGTCTAGGCCCGCGCGCGTTTGAATTTTTCAGAACTCGTGATGGGCAGGCAGTTGATTAGGGTAAATTGTCGCACGGGTCAAACTAAAATCAAAAAAATTTGCGCCCGCATTGAAAATGGTTGCATCGGGCCCGCGCCTTTGGCTTCATCCTGCGCGTGCCGCCAACTGCCGCCAACCCGTCCCGCCGCCGGATGACCGTCCGGTTCGCCGGCCATGTGCAGGGCGTGGGCTTCCGCTACACCGCCAAGACCGTCGCCACCGGCTTTGAAATCACCGGCACCATCCGCAATCTGCCCGACGGCCGGGTGGAATTGATCGCCGAAGGCCGGCGTGAAGAGCTTGACGCTTTCCACGCCGCGTTGCACGATGCAGGTCTTGCTGGATTTATCCGCGACCAGCAAGTAGATTGGGCGGACGCAAAAAATGAATTTAGGGGATTTGAAATAGTCCGTTAGGAAATGAAATACGCCATCATCGCCGACATTCACGGCAACCTGGAAGCCTTCCAGGTTGTGCTGGAAGACATTCGCGCCCAAAACGCCACGCACGTCGTGTGCCTGGGCGACGTCGTGGGCTACAACGCCAACCCCAAGGAATGTCTGCAGATCGTCCGCGACATGAACATTCCCTGCGTCAAGGGCAACCATGACGAATATTGCTCCACCGAAAACCATCTCGACGGTTTTAATCCGCACGCCGCCGAAGCCGTCCACTGGACGCGCGCCCAGCTTACCGCCGACGACAAGCAATGGCTGCGCGATTTGAAATACTCGCGCATGGCCGCGAATTTCACGATGGTTCACGCCACGCTCGACGCGCCCGACCGCTGGGGCTACGTTTTCGACAAGCTCGCCGCCGCCGCCAGTTTTCCGTATCAAAACACGCAAATGTGTTTCTTCGGCCACACGCACGTGCCCGTCGCCTTCATGCGCGACACCGTGGTGCGCGGCGGCACTTATTCCAAGTTCAAAGTGGACCCGTCGAAAAAATATTTCATCAACGTCGGCGCCGTCGGCCAGCCGCGCGACAACAATCCCAAGTCGGCCTATGTCATTTACGACATGGACGCGCAGACCATTGAGTTGCGCCGGCTCGAATACGACATCGCCGCCGCGCAGAAAAAAATCCTTGCCGCCGGCCTGCCCGAACGGCTCGCCGAACGGCTGGCGTTTGGCAGATAATTTTTTCTGGCCACAGATTCACACCGATTTTCACAGATGGCTTGAATCTGCGAACCTCAATCTGTGTTTCATCTGTGTGCATCTGTGGCTGAAACCGATTGAAAATCCTCATCCTCAAACCCAGTTCGCTCGGCGATGTGATTCAGGCGCTGCCCGTGCTGCGGTTGTTGAAGCTGCACTTTCCGGAGTCGAAAATTTTTTGGTGGATTGATTCCGCGCTTGCGCCGCTGCTCGCAGGCGATCCGGATCTGGCCGGCGTCGTCCGTTTCGAGCGCAAACGCTGGGCGCGGCCGCAACACTGGCCGGAAATGTTCCGCAGCGTCCGCTGGCTGCGGGCGCAGCAGTTTGATCTCGTCATTGATTTGCAATGCCTCGCGCGCAGCGGCGCGTTCGCGTGGCTCGCGCGCGGAAATTTTCTCGTCGGCCTGGACGAAGTCCGCGAAGGCGCGCGCGGTTTTTACGATGTCGCCGTGCCGCGCAAAAGTTTTCACACGCACGCGGTGGACTGGTATTTGTCCGTGCTGCCGGCGCTGGGCGTGCCGGTTCATAAAAATTTTGCCTGGCTGCCGGAACGCCCGGAAATCGCCGCCGAAGTGAAACGCAAATGGCCCGGCGCATTTGTTTCCGCTCCGCACTCCGCACTCCGCACTCCGCACTTGATTTTGCTCCAGCCCGGCGCCCGCTGGCAAAACAAACGCTGGCCGGTCGGACATTTTGCCGAACTGGTTCAACGGCTCGCGCAAAAACATCCCGACACGCGTTTCGCCATTCTCGGCGGCCAGGATGATCAGCCGCTCGGCGAAATTATTTTGCAGGCCGCGCCGGCGCGCTGCCTCAATTTGTGCGGCGGAACTTCGCTGCTGGAAATGGTCGAGTGGATTCGGCTCGGCGATCTGCTGGTCACCAACGACACCGGCCCGATGCATGCCGCCGCCGCGCTCGGCAAGCCGCTGGTGGCGCTGTTCGGTCCGACGGAACCGCGCCGCACCGGTCCTTACGGCCAGTTGGAAAATGTTTTGCGCCTGGATCTGTCCTGCTCGCCGTGTCTGAAGGCGGATTGCCATTTTGAAAAACCGGAAGAATGCCTGCGCGCCATTTCCCCGGCGCAGGTGCTGGCGCAGATTCAAAAAAAATTCATTTAAGCCGCGTAGCCGTTTTGCCGACATGATAACACCATGTCGTTACCGACGACCAATTATTGCTGCGACCGGCGGCCGGCCGAACCTGCCTTGGCCGGCCAAGTCTCGGCCGTTGGCGGCGGCAATCCAGTGCCAGCCAAGACCCGAATCCTGTTCGTGGATGACGAGCCTTCGATGCTGCGCGTGCTGAAAATGGGCATGCGCTCAATGACGGGAGCGTGGGACATGGATTTTGCCAGCAACGGCGAAGAGGCGCTCGGCCTGATCGGCCAGAAAAAATTTGACGTGGTCGTCACCGACATGCGCATGCCGGGCATCAACGGGGCCCAATTGCTGAATCACGTTTTGCGGCATCATCCCCAGACCATCCGCATTGTCCTGTCGGGCTATTCTGACTTGAGCGAAGTCGTCAACTGCGTGGGCCTCACCCATCAATTTCTCGAAAAGCCGTGCAGCTTGGACGACTTGAAGGACTGCCTGAAACGCGTCACCCTCGTCAAGTCGCGGCTCACCAACGAAACGCTGTGCGATCTCACCGCCAGCTTGTGCAACCTGCCCAGCCTGCCGGAATTGTATCTGGAAATCGCCGACGCGCTCCAGTCGCCCACGGCCTCGGCGCAGCGCATCGCGGATATCGCCTCGCAGGACCCGGCGCTCTCCGCCAAATTGTTGCAGCTTTCCAACTCCGCGTATTTCGGCTTCAGCCGCAAAGTGTTTTCGGTGGATGAAGCCGTGCAGCTCCTCGGCGTGAGCATCATTCAATCGCTCGCGATGGCCGTGCCGATTTTCTCCTCGTTTTACCGCAACAAGTGCCCGAACTTTCCGATTGACCAGATCTGGGATCATTCGGTGCAGACCGGCGCGCTCGGCCGCCGGATTTTCAGCCAGCATCTGGACGACTCGCATCTGGCGGAACAGGCCTTTTGCGCCGGCATCCTGCACGACATCGGCAAACTCATTCTCGCCGACGGCCTGCCCGAACAATATTCCGCCGTGCTCAAGGAATCCCACGACACCGCCACGCCGCTGGCCGAGGTTGAGCGCAAACATTTTCAGGCCACGCACGCCGAAGTCGGCGCGTATCTGCTCGCGCTCTGGGGGCTGCCGATGCCGCTCATCGAAGCCGTCGCCAACCATCATCATCCGCGCCGCTGCGGCACGTCGGAGCTTTGCCTCGCCGGCGTCGTCCACATCGCCAACTCGCTGCAGCACGGCCAGTCGCCGCACGCGGAATTGATCGTCAGCCCGGTGGATGCCGAATATCTCAAGCTCGTCGGCCTCGACGAACAATTTGAAATCTGGCGCGCGGAATTGACGCCGCGCATCGGCTGAATCCGCTTGCCAAAAAAAAATTCCCGCCCCAGCCTGCGCGGATGAAATTCCGCCTCGCGCTCGTTTGTCTGGCCGCCGCTTGGGCGCAAAACGCCACGGCTCAAGAAGACGTTCCCAATTATCCGCCGCCGCATTCGCGCGAAAACGAAGTCGCGCTGTTCAACGGCAAGGATTTTTCCGGCCTCACCTTTTGTATGAATGACCATGCCGACCCGCTGAAAACGTGGAGCGTGACGAATGGCGTCATTCATTGCACCGGCACGCCGGTCGGCTACCTCCGCACCACGCAGAGCTACAGCAATTATTTTCTCACCGTCGAATGGCGCTTCCGCAAAATCGCGCCCAAGGCCGACAACACCGGCATCCTCGTCCACCTGCAGTTGCCGGACAAAGTCTGGCCGCAGTGCATTCAAGTCCAGGGCAAACACACGCGCCAGGGCGACTTGTTTTTGATGGAAGGCGCGGAAGCCAAAGAGCACAAAGGCATGGATAAAAACACGCCCGTCCCGCTGCGCGGCGAGTCGGTGGAAAATCCCGTCGGCGAATGGAACAAGGCCGAGACCATCTGCCTGAACCATCACGTGGAGTCTTTCATCAACGGCAAGTTTGTGAACGAAGTGACCGAATGCACGCTCGACGACGGCTTCATCGGCATCCAGAGCGAAGGCGGCGACATTGAAATCCGCTCGATGTTTTTCTCGCCACTGAAATACTGACGGCCAGTTTTCCCGGCCATCGTTCCAAAAAAACCTCCCGCATCCGGCTCCATAAAAGATGCCGGACAACCTTCTGCGACCGGAGCGACCTCAAATTCCTGAAACACGTTCGGCGGAAGGATTGTCGGTCCATTAAGCCCGAATTCTGAAATAGGATGGGGAGCGCGCCCGCCCCGGGCGCGGTTTTCCGCGCCCTCGCGGAAAACCCGGACGCACTGAAAAGTTGCAAGCGTCCAGGTCTGCGTCACGCGCAACCGCCGGCGGCGCGGGCGCCGCCGGCTACGCCCGAGGCGGGCGTGCTCCCCAATTGCGGAGTTCGGATTGAGTGGGTTATGCGGCCAGCGCGTCTGTTGGTTTTTTTGGCTGTGCAGCGGGGCCATGATTCCGTGCGGGCTGTCCGCCAAGTTGTGCGGCCGGTTTGCCGGCTGGTGCGGGGTTGCCGCGGACCTGTGCAGCCTGTCCGCCGACTTGTGCAGGGTGTTTTTCGATCTGTGCAGGGCTGCCGCCGAGTTGTGCAGCCTGTCCGCCGACCTGTGCAGATGATTCGGCCACTTGTGCCGGCGATACTTGGACTTGTGCCAGCCATCCGCCAATTTGCGCCTCATTATCAGGCGGTTGCGACGATGTTGCCGGCTCCCCCCGCTGTTTTCGGTGGAATTGAAGCTTCGGGTTTTGGGGGCGGCTTGGGCGGTCCCGGAGGGACGGCGGAAATTAGCCGGGGGCAAGACCGCCTGGGCGGTCGCCGCCCCCGGTATTGCGGCCGGAAGCACCGTGGGCTGGGTTTCCGCCGCCCCGCCGGGGCGGGTTCCACCCGGGATCTCGTTTCCGGGGGCGGCGCCGGCGGCTTGCCCCCGGCTAATTTCCTGGGCGCTTTCAGCGCCAGCCCAAACCCGTT
>CAJAQO010000319.1 GCA_903944085.1 uncultured Verrucomicrobia subdivision 3 bacterium | reverse complement strand
GCCCAGGTCGCCGACTTGCACATTGTTCGGGATGCCGCCGAGGGCGGTGACGGCGGAGCGCGGCCGTCCCCGGCCGCTGATTTGAACATTTTGCCGCCGGGATTGTCCATCCACCGTCAGATTGCCGGCGGGCTTTATTTGATCGCCGTTATCGGATTGCCTTTTGTCCGGCAATCGGGCAGAGTTAAAAACCTTTTCGCAAAATAAACATGAAAAAATTATTCGTAACGATGTGTTATATCGGTATGGCCGCGCCGCTGTTTACGGACGCTTTGCCGATAATCCGCGCCACCTAATTTGATGTTTTGAGCCGGCAAAAATGTTCCAACTTCGCTGGCCATAGATTTCGCCCGAGATTGCAGAGCAAGGCGCTGGTAGGTTAGGTAATCACTCGCGGGCGTCAGCCTGGCTCGGCCGACTATTTCTTGTCGTGATCCGGGGTGGCATCCTTCCGTTCTTCCTTGCGGTCTTGAGGCACTGCCGAAGGCTTCCAATCATGCGGATACTTTTTGAGCATCTCGGCATGGTGTCTTTCCGGGGAGTCATGAAACTCCATGTTCACCGACGGTGAAGCCAGCAGCGCATTCACCGAAACACCCTCCGGTGCCGGTTGCGCCACCCAGACATTGCCTCTTAAATAATTGTATTGCTGGCGGTGGCGGTTGTAATAAACGCCGTAATTCGGATAATAAACGTAATTGTCTGGCACTGCAACGGGTGCCACCACCACGGGTGGGGTTATGGTTACCCCGGAATTTTGCGCGTCAGCCCGGCCAACGGCGGTGGTCAGCGCCGCCAGCAGCACCGCACCGGCGACGAATCCAGCCGGATTGGCTTTAAAAAAATGTTTTTTGTTATTCATAGGATCAGAATATTCCGGCCAGAACGCCACCACCATGGGGTGTAACCCGAAGTCCATGCCCGGCACGTTCCGCCAGTATCAGCGGTCTTTCATTGGTCACCGTAGCAACCGTCAGAAACCTCATGGCCGCAAATCACCGGCTGCCAGCTTGCCCAGCCAGCTTGGCGGCGGCGGAATCTCCGCACGCGCAGCGGCAGTTGCCAGTAAAACATCTTCCACCGTTGCCAGCAGTTCATCGAAAGTGTAAGGCTTGAGCACCACGGCGGCGGGCTGCAACCACGGGGATTGGGCAAATTCCCGGGCGGGCAAAGTTCCCGTGGCCATGACGACCGGCATGGCCATGCGGGTGGCATGAACCTTCTTCAGCAAATCTACTCCGGTCAAATTCGGCATGTCATTGTCGGTGATCATCAGGTCATAATTGTTCACCAGCAGCGCTTCCCAGGCGATGGCCCCATCATCGGCGGCGTCCACTTGGTAACCCGAATAAATCAACACTTCGCTGTTGAGCCGGCGGATTAACGGATCATCTTCCACCACAAGAATGCGCTGGCGAAGATTGGGCTGTCGTTGAAGGGGAGCGGTGGACCAAGCTTCCGCCACGGCTCCTGTTTGAGAAATTCCATTTTTCTTCATGCCACGATTATAAGCGGAAAACCGGGCTGGCCTATGGGGTGTTCACCCCATGGCGGTCGCATGGCTTTTTTCATAATGTGATCAAGCTATGAACGGAAAAAATCTTGAACGCCGGCGAGCTGGCCAGTTCAGATAAAACCAGCGAGGGCTGAATCATCACTGTTTATGAGTGTTTCTCAATGCGTCCCCGCGAGATGTGTCATCGCCATGGCGGCCTCGATTGGCGGCTTGAAAGCCCCGTCGGTTATTCTGAGCGGTTTTCCGTGGGCGATCCAATTGATCTATCCCGACGTCTGATGGCAATTTGGCGGTGAGGCTTAACTAACCAAAACTGGTCGCTGACTTTAATGCGCGGCGGAAAATCTCGCCCGAACACACTCTCTTGGAACGCAAATTTATGAAATGGGAAATCTTTCACAGCACGCGTTACGATTACGCGACGGCGGTGCGTGACAGTGTCAACAACATCTGCCTGCAGCCGATGCCCATCCCGGAGCAGACGGTGGAATCATTTATTCTCAAGGTGCTTCCGGCGTCGCGGCTCACGTATTCCCATGATCTATATTCGAACCGGATCAGCCGTTTTGAAATCACCGAACCGCACAACTCCCTCTTGATCGAGGCGCAATCGCGCGTCAACACGCATCCGCCAGCGCCGTTGCCGGCGACGGAAAAACTGTGCTCGTTGGCGGCAATACGGAGCGTGCCGAACCTTGAAAATTGGCATGCTTATTTGCAAGCCAGCCGGTTTGTGGGGCTTTCGCCCGAGGCTTGGAAGCTGGCCTTGGACGCCACGCATGGACAGGATGACGCGTGGTTAGCCGTGCTGGCCCTGATGGAATTCGTCTTTGGTTTTCTGAAATATGAATCCTTCTCCACGCATGTCCACACGCACATGGCCGAAGTGATGAAGGATCGGCGCGGCGTTTGCCAGGATTTTGCGCATCTGCTGATCGGGTTGTGCCGGGCGCTGAAAATTCCCGCGCGCTATGTCAGCGGCTATCTGGCCACCGAAAGAGCGAGTGCCACGCACGCGTGGGTGGAGGTGTTCATTCCCGGCCATGGTTGGCGCGGACTCGACCCCACGCACAACCGCCAAATCAGTGAAACCTATGTGAAGATCGGCCACGGCCGGGATTACTCCGATGTGCCGCCCATTAGCGGCAATTACCACGGCACGCGGGAGCGTAAAATGACGGTGGCGGTAAAAATCACGGCGGTGATTTGAAAGACATAGGGGATGGAACAACTCTATGCTTGAGCTAGAGTTTGAAGAATTGCCGGCTAGTTTACAATGTGTCTGGTTGGAAAGCCTCTCCGGTCTCAGCCGGCATATGCCTGTTGCATTGTTCACTGCCATCCGAATCTGGTTTTTAAAAACTGAAACCATCGGCGTCGAATGTAAGGTGTTCACCCCATTGTTCAAAAAATGGAATCTGGTTAATTGTTAACCAGAAATATTACACATGAAACAATTACTCATCCTCACAATCCTTGCGGCTGGCACCTTTGGCTTAAAAGCAGACGATGCCATGTTCCAAGCGTCGCTGACGCCGGACATCGCTATCCACTCCCGAACCACGCAGATCAACGGTTTGTCGCTGAACATCTGGGGCGAAAACCCGCAATACAGCCTGAACATCGGTTTCGTCAACGGCAGCACTGGCGACAGCCAGGGTCTGGCCTGGGGGTTGGTGAACTATGCCGACTCCTACACCGGCGTGGCGTGGGGCATGGTGAATATCAGCCGGGAGAAATTCTTTGGTTGGCAATGCGGCGCGATCAACTACTCGCAGGGCACGTTCACCGGTCTGCAATCCGGTTGGATTAATGTAGCGCAGGATTTTCACGGCCTTCAGTGGGGCATGGTGAACTACGCGGAGAATCTCCGTGGCGTGCAAGTCGGGTTGGTGAATGTCGCGCTGAACAACCCGTGGTTTAAAGAATTTCCGGACAAACTCGCCACCGGCTTTCCGATTGTGAACTGGTCGTTCTAAGCGCGAGAAAAAGGAGCTTAGGCTGCACCATTGGGCACGACTACATGCTGATATAAGTTGCGTGGCAGCCAAGACCAGGAATGCGGATCATGATGGGCGAGGGTAATGCTTTCATAGCGGGGCCGGTGTGATTAAGAATAGGCGGTTCTGTCATCGGTCCATCTGTTCTGTATATCCGCGAAAGATGAGTGCCTTGAGACAAATCCTTGATGGATGTCAAAAAATATAGGTGGCGGGTGGGAGATCTTCTTGCATAATTATCGAAGCAATAAAACCAGTGATGCATGAACAGCGATTTCGCCACAGTGGGAGGACTTCTGAAGAATGCCAAACGTGTGTTGTTCATCACCGGGGCGGGCGTCTCGGCGGAATCGCAAATTCCCACTTTCCGGGGAGCCACGGCGGCATTTGCCGATGGCATGACGGAAGACGGCGTTTCTTTTGAGGAAGTTCTATCCGCCGAGACCTTTATTAACAACCCAAAGTTGGTTTGGAAATATCTGTTCATTTTGGAATTGAGCATTCGCGGGAAAGTGCCGAACGCGGCGCACTTGGCCATGGCCGCGCTCCAAACGCCACGGCGCAGTGTTTATGTTGCGACGCAGAATATAGACGAACTGCACCAACGCGCCGGTTCGCAAAATGTTTTTGAGTTGCATGGCAACCTGCGGCGGATCAGCTGCACGGAATGCAATTATTGGGTTCACCTGGAAACGTTCGAGTCGTTGACGAAATTACCACGCTGCCCAAAATGTGAGGCTATGCTGCGACCGGACATAGTGCTCTACGGCGAGAACTTGCCCTTTAGCGTGCTTGATCTGTTCCAAAACGAGCAAAAGAAAGGTTTTGATCTGGTTTTTTCAGTTGGAACCACCAGCCTGTTTTTTTATGTGATTGAACCCATCATCGCAGCCGCACAACGTGGAATACCGGTGGTGGAAATCAACCCGGAAACCACCTCCATTTCGGAGGTGGCGGATTTTCGGTTCGCGAAATTGGCAGGCGAGACTCTGCGCCGGCTGGTTCAGATTGCCATGGTAAACTGAGCCGTTCGTTAGCCGAGAAGCAAAAGCTCTACCGACCTGCTCTGCCTGCGTTGCTGCCGGTGTCACGCGCCGCCGCGTCAGTCGCCTTTTTGCTTTGCTGGTAGCAACTCACCTTATTGCCAATTTAGCCTCGCCTGAAAATCAGTTTTCAGACGCACTAAACTATTTGATGGAATGATGTGATCCTACAGAATACGGCGGGTTTGACATGCGAGCAGCTCAAGGCCGGACACTTTTGGCATTTCATTGTCCTTGACCAGAAGAACGCAGCGGTTCACCGGCAACGAGTGCCAAGCGACCCGCCTTCTGCCTTAGATCGCCGTGTCAATGACCGGACTGGCGGCAGTTTCTTTCCCGCCAACGGCACGACCACCCAGAAACGCAAAAAACAGCGTCCCCACACTGGTCACGGCAAATAACGCGACGCAAGCGGGCCATCCGCCCTTCACCCAGAACCACGCGGCCAACATCGTCCCCAGACTTCCGCCGGCGTAATAGAATGTCACATACAACCCGGCTGCCGCCGAGCGCGCCCGTCCCGCCACCCGGCCGGTGAGCACGGTGGCGGAGGATTGCGAGACGAAAATGCCGCTGGAAAACACGGTCAACCCCACGATGACTGCTGGCAACGACGAGGCCAGCATCAGCGTCAGCCCGATCAATGTCGCCCCCACCGACATTCCGGCCATTCGGCGGAAACCATATCGGTCAAGCAACCGGCCGGCCAGCGGGGTCACAATACAGCCGACCAGATAGACAAAGAAGAGGCTGCCCAGGCCGGCGGGAGTGAGATTGAACGGCGGTCGCGCGAGTTGAAACGTTGCATAGGTAAAAGCCCCGACGAGCGAGAATAAAATAGTGAAACCCATGCCGCACACGGCGAGCAGGCGGGGATTTTTCAGGTGCCCCCAGGTATTTTTAAGCGAGTGGAACACATGTTTGGCCGGAACAAAGTTCACCGCGAGCGGAAGCCATTGCCGCACGGCGAAGGCTCCCAGCAGATTCAGAATTCCAAGCACAACGAAGGCCATGCGCCAGTTGAAGTGCGTCGCGACCAGGCCGGTTAGAAACCGTCCAAAGAATCCGCCGAACACCGTGCCGCTGACATAGGCCGCCATTACCGTGCCCGTGCGTCCGGCAAACTCCTCATTGATGTAGGCGATGATCACGGCGATGACACCGGGCACGCACAGCCCTTGCATGAAACGCCAGAAAATCAAGGCGGGCAGGCTGGTGGCCGTGGCCGTGAGCAGCGTCGTGACCGCCATGCCGAAGAGTGCCGGCACGATGACTTTCTTGCGGCCGATGGTTTCCGCAAACATGCCGACGAACGGTGCGGTGATCGCCACCGCCAGCGTGGTTGCCCCCACCGTGAGGCTGACGGCAAATTCCGAGGCATGAAAGATATGTTGAAATTGCGGCAGCAGTGGTTGCGTGCAATAGACGTTCAAAAACGTGCAGGCGCCGGCGATCATCGTGGCCAAGACCGCCAGCGGAAATGTTTTTTGGGGTCGCGCTGCGCTGACCGTTGTTACAACCGAATTCATAAACGATTGGGTCATCGCCTCAGCAACGCAAACGAACCCTGCGGGTCGGCCGGACTAACCATCACCGTTGCCGTCTGTCCCGCCACCAGATGAGCTGGCTGATCGAGCGTGACTCGGACGGGCACGCGCTGGGCCAGTCGCACCCAACTGAAAGTGGGATTCACATTGGCCAGCAGCCGGCTGGAATCGGTGCGCTCGCGGTCTTCGATGCCCGGCGCAATGCTGGTGACGTGTCCGGGCAAATCCGTGTCTGCGCCCATGAGTTGCACGCGCACGGCATCGCCGACGTGGATGCGACGCAACTTGGTCTCCTCAAAATAGCCGGCGATGTAATAGGAATCAGCATCCACCAAGGCTGTGACTGGTTGGCCGGCGGTGACATAGTCGCCGGGGCGCATCGAGAAATTTGACAGCGTGCCATTCACGGGCGCCTTGATCTCCGAGCGTTCGAGATTCAAGCGGGCCAGATCGCGATTGGCGACGGCCATTTGATAATCCGCTTCACGCTGGACTGTCATCGTGGTCCGCTGTTCGCTTTCCGAATGCGACACGGCATTGTTAGTTTCAAGTTTTTGAAACCGAGCCGACTCCCGCCGCGCCAGTTTCAAAGCGGCATCGGCGCTGGCCAAACTCGCCTCGCTCTGCTGGAGTGCCAGCGTAAAACGAGCCGGATCCACGCGGAACAAAACCTCGCCCGGGTGCACCGGCTGATTGTCGTGAACCAGCACTTCACTCACGAGGCCGGAAACATCCGGCGCGATCCGCACCACGTCGGCGCAGACGCGGCCATCGCGGGTCCACGGCTGGTTGAGATAATAATCCCAGAGGAACCAGCCGACCACCACGGCGGCGGTGACGGTGGCCAGGGTCACAAAAATACGGACCCAAGATTGCGGCAATGTTTTCATAAATGAATTTGGTGAGCGATGAACACGATGCCTCCAAGCAGAAGCACGAAAAGCGCGGTGTCAAACAGCGGCCGATGCCAGACAAACCGGTAGGCATTGAGGCGCAACAACAGATGACAAACGATTTCCTTGAAGCCCAGCGCCACGGCGGCATAGACGAGCAGCGCGGGCACAAAGACTCCCAAGATATTGATTTCGCCATTCATGAACGCAGCCTTTGATTGGGCAAAGCCACTGTTACAAAAAAGCGGGCTTGCGGAAACAAACAGCGGCGCATTCCAATCAGCGCATGGAGCAGCGTGGTGCCGGCCGGACTGCGGGCCGGCGGCGGCGCCAGTCGCGTGATTGCCTCATCAATGCTGGTCAACAGCCACGGGCCGGGCCGGGCTTTGGCATCCGCCAGTTTGTCTTGGAAATGCGTGCTCAGGCCGCCCAGCAAACCCTCGGCGATTTCAATTTCATCCGCCGACAAACCGGCACGTTCGCGTTGCAGGTCCGCAAGGTTCAGGCCCACGCGAATATCACTTAACATGTCGCTGGCATGGAGATAGGAACCAGTTGGCAACGCCACCAGACGCGGCACCAGCAGCCCGAGCCGATCCACCATCCGGCGCACAAACGCGGGCGTTTCGCCTTCTTCCCGGTGGCTCGTCATCTGCGCGACGTCCGCCCACACGGAACGGAGAAGTTTCACCACGCCTGCCTCGGCCCCGATGGCTCGGAACAGGGTGATCACCATGATGGCCAACACCCCGGCGGCGACGGCGGCGAGGTTGTTGTTGAAAAACAGTTGATAATCTAGGTTGTAGGCCGATTCCAAATTCAGGAACAGGCTGCCATTGACACAGAGCGCGAACGCTGGAAACCCCCAAACCGGGGTCGCCATGAAGGTGCCACCGAGGAGTAGAAAAGGTGCCAGCACGAGAACAAGCCTGGGGAAACCATCCACGACCGGCAGGATGGCAAACTGGTAAACAGCGACGATGCCGATGGCGCCGACCACGCACCAAGTATGCGTTTTAATCGCGGGCACCGGGTTGTCCAGTGAGGAAAAGATACAGCAAAAGGCCGCCGTCAGTTGGGCGGCATTGCTGCCTTCATTCCAGCCCGTGCCGATCCAGAAAGCGCAGCAGATCAAAATGCCGACGGTGGCCGCGAGGCCGGAGATCCACGCCACGCTCGTGTCCAGATGCAACACCGGCTCACCGGCAAAGCGGGCGGCGGCAGCGAGATGGCTGGGCGGGCGGCCGTTGCCCGTGGCGATGGCATTGCGCAGCACCAGGCAATCTTCCCAGACATCCACCAGATTCCGCAGGCGCGCACAGAGATTGAATTCCAGCAAGCTTTGCCAGTCCGATTTTTGTTCCACGATTTTTTCAAAATGACTGATTTCCAATTGCAATTGTTCCGCCGTGGCTTCGCGGCCTTCGCGTCCGGCGGCGATCCAAATTGAAATGTCCGCCAGCAGCGCCCGCAGCGGTGCCGGGATGCCTCGCTCATCCTCCTGCAACGCGGTGATGCGGTCGGCCACGGCGGAGAGCAGTGGCACCAGCGCCGTCATGTGCTGTTCCAGGATGTTCAATTGTTCCCGCGCCTGTTTGTGCGACGAGGTGTCGTAAGGCAAGTAGGCGGTCAAGGCCACCAGGCCGATGGTGTCGGCCGCCATCCGCCGGGCATCCCCGCGCGATTGCGCCTCCTTCGCCCGGCCGGAAAGAACAGCTTGCGCCCATTTGCCGGCATCCCCGAGCCAGGCTTCAATCCGTCCGGTCAGCACGGGGCCGACATGCCGTGGAAAAATCACCCGGCTCATCACGGAAGCGCAGATAATACCGAGCGCGATTTCTTGGACGCGGGAAACGGCGGTGTCGAAAATCAATTCGGGATTGTTGACGCTGGCGAAGCCGATGATCGCCGCCGTGTAGCCGGCAAGCATGAATAGATACGAGCGCGGCGTCCGGTCCAGCAGGCTGACGAACAGGCAGAATCCCACCCACAGCGCCAGCGCCAAGCAGAGCAATGCGGGTGCATTCACGAGATTGGGCACCAGCACCAGCGTCATGAGCGCTCCGAGGAAAGTGCCGCCCACGCGATAGAGCGCCTTGGAAGTGACCGCGCCCGACAGTGGTTGCGACACGATATACACCGTGGCCATCGCCCAATATGGTTTGGCGAAACCAAACTGGAAGGCGATCCATAAGGCCAGCATCGAAGCCAAGAACGTCTTAAACGCAAAGATCACTTCGCTCCAGCCGACATGGATGTGGGCGGATTTATTCATTTCGCCCGCCCGCCTGATTCAAGGCGTAACAGCGTTTGTTCCATCGTTTCCAAGATCTGCACGGTGGCTGTCAGTTCCGCTTCGCTCACTTCCGCCAGAAATTGCTTCCGCAGGCCGTCCACAATCCGCTCGATTTCCAAGGCGCGCTGCCGGCCTTTTTCCGTGAGCGACAGGATCTTCGCCCGCCGGTCGGTTGCGTCTTCCTTGCGGGTGACAAGCTTTTCCGCCACCAGCAAATCCATGATGCGGACCAGCGACGGCCCCTCCAGGCCGAGTTCCTCGGCAATCGCGCCCTGGCGGACATGGTCGCCGCGCGCGAGAACGAGCAACGGCAGGGCCATCGCCTGGGAAAAGCCCGAATCGGCCAGGGCGGTATCCACGATGCGCCGCCAGACGCGCCCGACGCCGATGACGGACCGGGCGAACGCCGCGCGCGGATTGCGTTTGAGTTTCACCACCACTAGATAGCATATTATCTATTAACGTGCAATCTGTATCTGGTTTAGCCGGCGCCCACGGTTTTCGGAGACGGGCAGTCTGGTGAGAACCAGTTATTGCGGCGGCAGCGCAAATGGCCTTGGAACGGTCGTCGCAGGTGGCCTTTTCTCCAAAGGTTCTGGCAATCGGCTCGGCAACATCGGCGAAGCGCATTGCCTTCATCGCTCTGGTCGTCGGAATTGGAAGCGCATCATGAAATAGCCGGACGCCCCGCCAGAATCCCGGTTGCCATCTCTGCCCTGGTCTGCGGCGTCTCTATTTTGAATGAGGTTTGGAGATTGAAAGGCCGCCAAACTTAAAAATCGAGCGGAGCCAGATGCCCCGCTCAGAAAGTAGAAAAACATGACTGGCATCAACGCTGTGACCTTAACCGGGCGGCTGATTCGTGAGGCGTAAAACTACAAAAACGAAAACGGCGGCTTCGCCATATTCACGGTTGTTCCAACCATGGCTACAGGAAACGCAACCCGGTCGTGCAACAATTTTTAAGCGCCAGTATCTCACATACATTAAGTGCTGCTGCCCGGATTCAAGCGCCGGCTCCAATTCCCGATCCCTGCCTGGCTGAAGATGCCACGGCACGGACTCATGCATCTGACAAGATTGCAAAATGATGTCTGGGGTGAAGACCCCATGGCATCAGCCAGAAGCTTTGGTTTACATTTAATTCCTGATGAAAAGCATTTGGCAACTTTCCCCAATACTTGAATGAAGCAATTGTTCTATGTCGCAATGTTTTTGTGGTTATTCACCAGCACCACTATTCTCTTGCGCGCGCAAACGGCGGCTCCGCCTCCGGTGTCAACTTATCAACCGCTTCCCGCCGCGCAGTTGGATCAATTGCTGGGGCCGATTGCGTTGTATCCCGACCCATTGATTGCCCAAATCCTGCCGGCCTCCACCTTGCCCACGCAAATTGTATTGTCGGATCGCTATGTCATCGGCGGTGGCGACCCCAATCAGATTGATCAGCAATCGTGGGATGCCAGCGTGCAGGCATTGGCGCGGTATCCCAGTGTTTTGAAATGGATGGATGACAACCTGGGGTGGACGACGGAACTCGGTCAGGCTTTTCTCAATCAGCAGCCGGATGTGATGAACTCCATCCAACGGCTGCGCGCGTCGGCTTCGCATTTTGGCAACCTGCAATCCACGCCGCAGCAGCAGGTGATCACCGACGACGGCGACATTGAAATTGTGCCGGCCGATCCGGCGGTGATTTATGTGCCGGTTTATCAACCGAACCAGGTTTATTACGATTCAGCGTTTGGCTCACCGTTCATGACCTTTGGCACCGGCTGGCCGATGGGCTTGTGGTTGGATGGCGATTTTGACTGGCGAAACCATCATCTCCTGGACTGGGATCGCGGCCATCCGCGCCCGGCCAATTGGTGGCATGAGCCATCGCGGCAGCGAAACTTTGGCAACGCGACGGTTTGGCATTCGGGCAATCATGCTGGCAACCTTCAGTCCAATCGCGGCGACCGGGGCTGGAATGGAACTTCGACGGCGCGGACGACAACGCCGTCTTTTACCCGCGCACAACCGGTCCGGCAAGCTCCGCAGCAAAATCAGCCCATCATTAATGCTCGCCAATCTGCGCCGGCTCCGGTGCAACATTTCGCACCCGTCAGCCGGCCAGAACCGAGCGGGGCGTTTATTGGCATCCAAAGTTCACATGACACGAGAACTTATAGCAATCGCGGCCAGCAAAGTATGCAGACGATTCAGCGCTCGGCTCCGGTTTCGCGTGCCGCACCCGTTTCACGACCAGCACCGGCGATGCCCTCTGGCGGTGGCGGCGGTAATAACTCCCAGAGAAGACGTTGAACCTTTCAATCAAATGATTTTCCCTCAAACATTTTTACGAATGAAACCTTTCCGCTTTTCGCCTTCACGCCGGATTTGGTCCTGCCTAACCGGTCTCGCGCTGGCCGTTTTCGCGATGGCGCTGCCGGTGCGCGCATTCGCCGCAGAAGCACAAACTTTCACTTCACCGCAGGAAGCTGTGAAAGCTTTGGTCGCGGCGGCTAATAGTAATGACACCAACGCCATGCACGCCATTTTCGGACCAGTGGGACATGAGTTGATTTCGCCGGATGTGGTTCAAGCTACCGAGGAATATCAAACGTTTGTGCAACGGTTGACGGAAAAGACGCAGTTGTTCAACCATTCCGAGTCCAATGTCGTGCTGGAAATTGGCGCGGACGGCTGGCCGTTTCCAATTCCCATCGTAAAAAAGGACGGACAATGGTTCTTCGACGCGGCAGCCGGCAAAGACGAAGTTCTTGCTCGTCGCATCGGTCGGAATGAAACGGGTGCGATTAGTGTCTGCGACGCCTATGTGGACGCGCAGCGCGAATATGCCAGTCAGGATCGCATGGGCGACGACGTGTTCGCTTATGCACAGTTTCTACGTAGCACAACCGGCACCCACGACGGCCTGTTTTGGCCGGCCAATCAACCAGGCGAAACGTTGAGTCCATTGGGACCGCTCATCGCGCAGGCCCGCGTGGACGGATACCATCGCACGGCCAAAATGTTGAATGACGAGCAAGCGCCTTATCACGGCTACTATTTTAAGATCCTGACCCGCCAGGGAAAACTCGCGCCGGGCGGCAAATACAATTTCGTCATCAACGGACGGATGATTGCCGGATTTGGCTTGGTCGCGTGGCCGGCCGAATGGAGTAACTCCGGCGTGATGACTTTCATCGTCAATCAGCAAGGCAAAGTCTTTCAAAAGAACCTCGGGGCTAGGACGGTAAAAATTGCCAAGGCAATCAGCGCGTATGACCCCGACGCAACTTGGACACAGTCAGAGTAGATCAAGCTTAACTCGGCGCGTAACATGCACCGATCGCAAGAACAAACCGCAAATAGGAAGGCGACACTCATTATAAACTCACAATATCCACGTGATCCGGGGGACGAAGACGATTCGCTCGATTTGAGTGCCGCCAGATTTTTACGGACTCCGCTCGGTCGGGCTGTGTTGCACTTGGAATGCCTTTGTCACCATCCTGCGGCCGCCCGATTTCATTTCAGCGGCCTTACCCGAAATCTGCACGAACTTGTAGAGTCAATGAAACAGTCAGCGTTCAAGTCTTTGAAGAAACTCAGGCCTTCCAAAGTTTGACAGTTAGCATGGGGTGTTCACCCCATAGGAAGAAACCATGGTGCCATGTAATATATTTTCATAGAAACAGTCACACAAATTACAAACGTCTCCCAACCAAAAAGCTTTAAACATTATGGCAAAAATACTCGGTATTGATTTAGGAACCACGAACTCTTGCATGGCGGTCATTGAAGGCGGCGAGCCTTTGGTGCTGGAGAATTCCGAAGGCAAGCGCACCACGCCTTCGGTGGTGGCGTTTACTAAATCCGGTGATCGTATTGTCGGTGACGCGGCCAAGCGGCAGGCGGTCACCAACTCTCGCAATACAATTTATTCCGTGAAGCGTTTCATGGGTCGCAAATTTAGTGAAGTCGGTGAAGAGATTAAACGCGTGCCTTACAAAGTGGTGAAGGCGAGCAATGGCGACGCCGCCATCGAAGTGGAAGTGAACGGCAAGCCAAAACAATTCTCGCCGCCGGAAATTTCCGCGATGATTCTTTCCAAGCTCAAAGCCGATGCGGAAACGCGTCTTGGCGAAAAAATCTCGCAGGCCGTCATCACGGTGCCGGCATATTTCAACGACTCGCAGCGTCAGGCCACCAAGGACGCGGGTAAGATTGCCGGTCTCGAAGTGCTCCGCATTATCAATGAACCGACTGCGGCGTCGCTCGCTTACGGTCTCGACAAAAAGAAGGATGAAAAAATCGCAGTCTATGATTTGGGCGGCGGCACGTTTGATATTTCAGTCTTGGAAATCGGCGACGGCGTGTTTGAAGTGAAGGCCACCAACGGCGACACGCATCTCGGCGGCGACGACTGGGACAATTTGCTGATGGATTGGATTCTCGACGAGTTTAAAAAGGAATCTGGCATGGATCTCCGCAAACAGCCCGACGCGCTCCAGCGCATCAAGGAAGAAGCAGAAAAAGCCAAGATCGCTTTGTCCAGCGCAACGACCTACGACATCAACCTGCCGTTCGTCACGGCGGATGCGAGCGGCCCGAAACATATCCAAAAAACTTTGACGCGCGCCAAGATGGAGCAAATCACCGACAAATTGTTCGAGCGCACCATCGCGCCGGTGAAAGCGTGTTTGAAGGACGCCGGCATCGAAGCCGCGAAGATTGACGAGCTTGTTCTCGTCGGTGGCATGACTCGCATGCCGCGCGTGGTTGAAACCGCGCATACGCTCGTCAACAAAGCCCCGCATCAAGGAGTGAATCCGGATGAAGTGGTTGCGATTGGTGCCGCCATCCAAGCCGGCGTGCTTAAAGGCGAGGTCAAGGGCGTGGTCTTGCTCGATGTAACTCCGTTGTCGCTCGGCATCGAGACGCTCGGCGGCGTATTCACCAAAGTGATCGAGCGCAACACCACGATCCCGACTCGCAAGGCGCAGACTTTTTCCACGGCGGCGGATAATCAGCCCGGCGTGGAAATCCATGTTTTGCAGGGCGAACGCCAGTTCGCCAAGGACAGCAAGACCATCGGCAAATTTAATCTCGATGACATTCCGCCGGCCGCGCGCGGCACACCGCAAATCGAAGTCAGCTTCGACATTGATGTCAACGGCATCCTGCATGTCAGCGCCAAGAATCTCGGCACGGGCAAGGAACAGAAGATCACCATCACCGCCAGCAGCGGTCTGTCCAAGGACGAGATCGAAAAGATGCGCCGGGACGGCGAACTCCACGCCGACGAGGATCGGAAGAGCAAGGAAGAGTTGGAAACGCGCAACGAGGCCGACAGCGCGGTTTATCGCACGGAAAAAATGATGAAGGAAAACGCGGATAAGATTTCCGCCGACAACAAGGGCAAGCTTGAAACTGCCGCCAACGCGGTGAAGGAAGCGCTCAAAGGAACAGACACTGCCGCCATCAAGACGGCCAGCGAAAAGCTAAATGAAACTTGGCAGGCGGTTTCGACGGAACTTTACAAGGCGGCCGCCGATAAGAACCATGCGGACAAAGGTTCCGGCGGTAGCCAATCTGGAACGCAGCCGGAAGCGGAGCACAATCATGACGACAGCAAGAAAGATGAAGAACCGGTCATTGACGCTGAAGTGGTGGATGAACATCAGCCGGCATAAGGCTGAATGAATGGAGCCTGAAAACGGCCGAGGCGCGAGCTTGGTCCACGGTGAACAAACTTTCCGGCGGCGGCAACAAAAGCGGCTCCGGCCGGAAGCATCACTGACTTGTTTCTTTTAAAATTGGTGGCCCGCCAAAGTTTTTTTCAAATAGTCCCGCTCATTCCCGTCAATGAGTGGGATTACCTCATTTCGGTTGGCTTCAGACTCCGCCGCCGCAACCCAGCGCCATGCGCCAAAACCATCTCCGCCGCCCGCCCGCCGCCCACCGTTTCTCCAGCGCCTTTTGCTAAAGCGCGGGAGCCAGCAGACGCGGCCAGCGCGGGCCGTTGCGGAACCGCCGAGTGACGGTTCGCGGCAAGGGAGCCGGTGGCCGCCGCAACGGAGCGGACGGCCCAGTCATCGGCGTGGCGTTCTTGAATAACGGCGTGACAACTTGCGGCAACGGAGTGAACTTCTGAATCACCGGAGTGGTCGGCCAAATCAACGGAGCGACTATCGGCGGCAACGGAGTGACGTTGAGAATCACCGGCGCAGGCTAAAAATTCACCGGCGCGAAGTTAAGTTTCACCGGAGTGACCATCCGCAGCAACGGCGCGGCCTCCCAAATCAACGGAGTGGTCATTAAAATCAACGGTTTTGTCCAAAAATCATATAGATTTCCGAAAAACCGGCTTTTTGCACGCTCGCGCCCGGCGAATGCGAGCGGGACGCGATGAGCTTTCCCCAAAGCCTGTGCGCCTTGAACCCATGAACCGGAGCCAAGGTAGCGCGGTCGTCCCCGGCGGCGAGTGCTGGCGGCGTCTCGCCGCCAGTTTGATCTACGGGCGAGACGCCTGGCCAACCCGCCGGCGGGACGCCGACGCTACGAGGTGCATGGAAAGGGAGCGCGCTGAAACAAACTGGTGACGGCAAACATAAACACAACCGCATGGCTGAACTGGCTGATTGAACAGGCTGTGCCGGCCCGGCCATTCACCGGGTTTTTAACGGCGCAGTATTTCCTTTAAAAACCCCGGTGAATGGCTTATTTCACTGATGACCCACGAGGAAACGAGACATGAATAAACGCCTCTTGCTTTCGGTTTGGCTGCTGGTTTGCGCCAGCACGCTGCGAATGAAGGCGGCGGACACCAATAGCGGACCCCATTCCCTCCCGGCGCTCCAGACCGCGATTGAATCTGTCCTGAAGGAAACCAAGACGCCGGGTGCGGCCATCGCCATTGTCATCAGCAACAAGCTTGATTGGCTGGCTGGCATCGGCAAGGCGGACGTGGCCGCGAACCAATCGGTGACGCCGGACACGCTGTTTCGCCTCGGCTCAGTTTCAAAGGGATTCGTTGCGCTGGCCGCGTTGCAATTGCAAGAGGCCGGCAAACTCAAATTGACGGACACCGTGCGGCAATGGGTGCCGGACGTGGCGTTCGTCAATCCGTGGGAAGCCACCAATCCCGTGCGGCTCGAACATTTGATGGAACACACCTCGGGCTTCGACGACATGCACCTGCGCGAATACGCGCTCGACGATCCAGCGATGACCTTGGACGCCGCGCTGGCTTACGGCGCGTCGTCGCGCGTGTGCCGCTGGCCGCCGGGGGAACGCTGGGCTTATTGCAATTCCGGCCCGGCGGTGCTCGCGGCGGTGATTGAAAAAGTTTCCGGCGAACATTTTGAAGATTACGTGCAGACAAACATTTTCAATCCGCTGCACATGGACGGCGCGAGTTATTCTTACACACCGGAAGTGCAGCGGCGGCTGGCCAAACTGTATCGGCCCGACGGCGTCACGGCGTATCCTTATTGGCACGTTGGTTTGCGGCCGACTGCCGGCCTCAACGCGTCGGCACGGGACATGGCCAATTATCTGCGGTTCTATCTGCAACGCGGCAGTCTCGACGCCACGCAGTTGTTGTCGTCGGCGTCCATCGAGCGCATGGAACGGGGAGAAACTTTACCGTCGGCAAAATTGGGCCGGATGGTGGAATACGGCTTGTTCAATTACGATATTCCCTACGGTCCGTTTGTGTTTCACGGTCACAACGGCGCGGTGATGGGCGGCATTGTGGAAATGGGTTATCTGCCGGAGCAGGGCTGCGGCTACGTGGTGATGATCAATTCCGGAAGTTTCATCGCCGCCTCCCGGATCACGGATCACATTCGCGAATATCTGCGGCCTAAACTGACCGCGCCACCGCTGCCGCCGGTGGTGCCGGTACCCGACCAACTCAAGCGGCACTATGCGGGATACTACCAATACATCAGTTCGCAGTTCGGCAGTGCAGTGGTCCCAAGGCATCAGCCGATGGCTCAATGCCAGAACGCTCACCGTCACCACCAACGGTTTTGTTGTCAGCTTCCACGGCTTCCGCCAACATCGCGTGCTGCCGGTGACGGAACGGTTGTATCGCGACGAGGACGGCTCTTTGGCTACCATCGCTTTGCTGCCCGACACGGACGGGCACATCTTGATTCAATGCAGCCGGGGAACTTTCGAGCGGATTCCGGCGGTGGAATACTGGGCGCAGTTGGCCGGCATCGCCCTGATTGGCACGGTGGTGGTGAGTTTGCTGGTGATGGCCCCGATTTGGATCGTGAGAAGGTGGCTGGGCAAATCGCGCAATCCCGGGCCGTTGTCGGTGCGTTTCCTGCCGCTGGTGAGCGCGGCGCTGCTGGCGGCGTTTGCGGTGCTGCTCTTCTGCGGATTTCGCGGGATAGTGTCCGGCAGATACATTGACGACGCCAGTCTGGGCACTCCGAACTTACATTCGGTGAGCCTCTGGCTGGCGAGCCTGGGATTTCCGCTGGCTGCCGCCGCGAGTTTGTATGTCGTGTGGCGCGAGCGGCACACCCCCATGAAACGCGTGGTCTATTGGTTTTCGGTCCTCGTCACGCTGACGATGGCGGCCGCGGCCGTTTATCACGGCTGGTGGGGGCTGATTGGACTGCGTCTTTGGGCCTGACAGGGGAACGGTCGAAAGTGGCCTAGCCCCGAGCGATTCCGCCAGCGACGGCGGCCCATTTTTTCAACGCAAAGACGCGGAGGCGCAAAGAGGTTTAACCACGGATGGGCACCGATGGACGAGGATTCCATTTCCAAATTGAACACAAAGACTTTGACACAAAGCTCACAAATACGCGCGAATTAAAAATGCGCTGACTTGAGCGGATGGGAAGCAGCGAAAGGGGTTGCATGTCGCCAAGCGATCAACTGACTTCGCGGCCATCCGGTTTGACAAAACCAGCAGGAGCAGCGAGATGGCAGGGTTGACAATCATTTTTGCCTTTCGACAATGACCACAGCAAAAAATATGGCGGCAACCCGAAGTTGATGAGTGATCCATTTACAATCAGTGGCGTGGTGCTGGAATTCGATCCCCATCGTGGCGGGTTCTATCTTGATTTCGCTTCGCGTGCGCCAACGGAGCGCTGCCTGAAACTTTTTGGCGGATTGATCGCCGTGTATCTAACGGAGAACTTGCTTTTACAAAGTGTCCGGAGTGACTGGGATCATGGCCGGATGCTGCTGAAATCACTCTATCACGAGCCCGGCAAATCGCGCCGTGAGTTGTCCGGAGGGTTTCGCATCAGCGGCGACCAAACCCGATCGGGGCCGGTTTGGGTCCGGCAAAACCCCCAATACTTCGAAATCTGGTTCGGTTCACTGCCCGTGGAGTCGTCGCCGGACTGTCACGACCCCAATACGCGCGTCTCCCTTTGGTTCGCGGCCGAGCCGGTGCCGCATCCGTATCGGCAAGCTTCCTATCTTGGCGACGGCAGCGATAAACCGGCGATGGTTCGAACTCTGATTGGAATTCGTCTGCAATTCAATTGTTTGCCCGCCAGCTACCCGGTGGGGTATCTGGATTTGCGACCGGGAGATATCAAATGACCGCGCGCAGAAACCGCCGCCCGACTTTGCGCGGGTGCGGGAAACAAGCCTGAGAGCCGGTCTGAAAATTCTCATGCGATTGAATCATTCTCGTCGTCATCCTCATCCTCATTCTCCAAAAACCTGCCAAAACTGACGATGAGCATGAGGATGTGGATGAGGATGAAAATCCCAATTCCGATTTTCAGACCGGCTCTAAGTTGCGGTCGGAGTCTCCGGCGGAACTTCGGGAACCGATTGTTGGTCGAGCGATTCGCGGACCATCCGGGTGAGGTCGGCGTAAGAATAGGGTTTGGGCAGAAAGCGGGCATTGGTGCGGGCGAGCATTTCCGGGCTGACAATATCGTCGGAATAGCCGCTGGTGAAGATGACGCGCAGCGCGGGCTGTTCGGCCAGCATTTTCTCGGCGAGTTCCATGCCGGAAATGCCTTCGGGCATTTTCATGTCAGTGAGGAGTAGGTGGATGCCCGACCGGTGCTGCCCCCATACCTGCAAGGCCTCGCGGCCGGAGCCGGCCTCCAAAACCAGATAGCCGCAGTCGGTGAGAAAATCCCGCGCCATCTCGCGCAACACCATTTCATCTTCGACCACCAAAATGGTTTCCGAGCCGCCGGCAGCGGCCGGGACGGAAGCCGTCGGCGCATTGGTTTCGGCGGCGGGCATTTCGTCGCAGGCCGGGAAAAAAATGGTGAACGTGCTGCCGCAGCCGACTTCGCTGGCGACTTCGATCCAGCCCGCGTGCTGTTTGACGATGCCAAACACGGTGGCCAGGCCGAGGCCGGTGCCTTTGCCGACGCCTTTCGTGGTGAAGAACGGTTCGAAAATGCGCGCCCGGACTTTCGCCGACATGCCGCAGCCGGTGTCCGTCATTTGCAGGCGCACAAAATGGCCGATGCGCGCGTCGGGATGATGTTCGAGATAATCGGGGCCGACCCAGCATTCGTCCACGTTGATGGTCAGCGTGCCGCCGCTGGGCATGGCGTCGTGGGCGTTCACCGCGAGATTCATCAGCACTTGGTCCATCATGCCCGCGTCGGCATAGACCGGCGGTGGCGGCTGCGGACATTCGAAGCGCAGCACAATGGTTTCGCCGAGCAGGCGGCCAAGCATCTTGTTGAGGTTGGTGGTGACCTCCTGCAGATTGAGCGGCTTCGGCTGCATGATGTTTTTCCGGCTGAACATGAGCAGTTGGCGCGTGAGGCTGGCGGCTCGTTCCGCCGCGCCATAAACGGCGAGCGTGGCATCCTGCACCTGCGGCGCGAGGTTGGATTCCATCAACAGTTTGCTGGTGTGGCCCTGGATGATGGTGAGCATGTTGTTGAAATCATGCGCCACGCCGGCCGCAAGCTGGCCGATGGATTCCATTTTTTGCGACTGCAACAATTGATCCTCCAGATTCAGGCGCATGGTGATGTCTTCGCCGTAGCAATGCACCACGCC
The DNA here is from genome assembly GCA_903944085.1 of uncultured Verrucomicrobia subdivision 3 bacterium. Classification (GTDB taxonomy): domain Bacteria; phylum Verrucomicrobiota; class Verrucomicrobiia; order Limisphaerales; family UBA11358; genus UBA11358. The sequence goes on along the minus strand of CAJAQO010000319.1, from coordinate 29,449 downwards.
GCTGGACAGCACGGGATGAAACGACCAGGAAATCGTGTGGTCGCCGATCTTGGTCTCCAGATTCGCGCGGCTGGTGCCGAATTGCAGGCAGCCGGCGGCGATCTCGCCGACATTGGCCGGCAGAATTTCGCCGGGGTGCGTCCGGCCCACGGCCTGCGCGAGTGTTTCCACCGCCGCGTTGATATAGGTAATCGTGCCGTCGCCGGTTATTTCCAGCGCCGGGTTTGGATTTTCCTTCACGAACGAGGCCAGCCGCAGCATGGCGGTTTCGGCCCGCCGCCGTTCCGCCGCCATGCCGATGGTGTTGGCGGCGGACAGGAGGAATTGCACCTCATCCGGCGTGAACACGCGTTTGCTGGCCGAAAAAACTGCGAGCACGCCAAACGGCAGCCCGCGTGTGGGAATCGCCGCCGTCACGCCGCTGACCACCCCATGCGCTGCCAGCAGCGGCGGCATCTTGAACTGCGTCTGCGCGGCGATGTCATCCACCACGGCCACTTCACCGGTGGCGGCGGTAAAGCCCAATTGCGAAGCCAGCTCGTCATACGCCACGGTTTGCCCGACTGTGCCGGCTTTCCAGCCGGTGCCGGCGAGCATCAACAAACGTCCGTCGGGCTGCCGTTCAAACACCGCCGAATATTCAATCGCGAGCATTTGCCCGGACATGATCGCGCCCTGCATGAACAGCGTTTCCAGGTCGCTGATGACCAGCGCGCACTGGCCGAGCGCGGCGACAATAGTCTGCTGGTGCGCGTGGTCGCGCAATTTCCGGTCGGCCTCGTCGCGTTCCTTCGCGCGCTGCTGCAACGCCGCCGCCATCTCGTCAAATTTTTGCGCGAGCTGGCCGAGTTCGCCTTCGACCTCCTGCAAACCCGTCCGCGCCTGCAAATCCCCGCCGGCCAGCCGCCGCACCGCCCGCGTCAGCACGCGGACTTGCCGCAGAATAAAATGCTCGCCGCCAAACCACGCCGCAATGAGCGCCAGCAAGCCGACGATGAAGCTCGCCCACGGCACCGTCAGCGCGTAATCCCTGGCCCAGCCCGGAGCGAACTGCCAAAACCAGTTCTGATTGACGATGTAGGTCAGGACCAGCGCCGGCGAAATAAACAAAAAGACGCTGGCCACCAGTTGCATGCGCACGCCGGAAAATCGTTTGCTAAGTTTGGGCATGATTCAAAGCGGTGCAACTATAGTCTGGATTTCCCGCCCTGAAAACACTTTCAAACTGGTCCAGCCAAAGCGGCTGCCCGTCCGCGCGGCAGTTTGTCCAAATGAAAAATCAGAAACCCATGCAGAAACTGGCGCAGCTCGTCCACCTGCGGGCCGGATAATTTAAGCCGCGCACCGGCGGTCCAATCGCTTTCCAAGAGCGCCTGGACAATTTTTTTGGCGCCGGGCGTCAGCCGCGTTTCGGCAAAATCCGGCACCAGCCCCAGTTCGCGCAGCAGCTTGAGTTCGAGCGCAAAAATATTTTGCGGCTGCGGGCTTTGGCCGCACAGATGCCGGAGAAAGCCGCGCGTCAGCTCAAAAATTTCCGGCAGCGGCGTCGCGGTCTCGGTCGCCAGTTCGAGGAACGCCGCCAAGTAACCGGCCTGCTGAAGTTTCAGGATGTCTTCCCGGATCGCGCCGTGGGTTTCAAGCAGTTTCACCTCGCGCAGATTGTGCAGCTCGGAATGGCGGCTGCGGCTGAAGGAAAAATCGGCGGCGTAAAATAAATCCAATTTCCCAGCGAACGGCGATTTCGGCCGGCGCGCGCCTTTGGCCACGGTGGCGATGCGTCCGAGTTCCGGCGTGAGCCAATGGACGATCAGGCTCGTTTCCGTGAGCGGACGCGTGCGCACGATGATTCCGTGGGTGGATTCGATCACATCAAAATCATCTTCATTCTCAGGCTCATCGTCATCCTCAAATTTGAATCATGAGGATGAGGATGATTTTGCCGGCAGAGGTTCCGGCGCAATCGAGCCGAGGCTGACGATGTATTTGATGCCGTCGGCCACGCTCATGTCGAGCTTGGTGATTTTTTCCTCCGGCACCAAAATGAGAAAACCGGAGGTGGGATTCGGCGTGGTGGGAATGAACACGGCCACGAGGTTTTTGCCGGATTTTTTTTGGACTTCGCCCTGCGCCTCGTTCGTGAGGAAACCGACGGAATAATTCCCCGGCCCCGGAAACTCCACCAGCACGACCGTCTGGAAGGAATTTTTGTTGCCGGAAAACGCGGCGTTGAGTTGTTTGATCGCGCCATAGACTTTGTTCAGCAGCGGCACGTTCATCATCACCGTGTCCAGCCACTCGAGCATCCGCTTCCCGATATAATACCGCGCCAGCAGGCCGACGAGGGAAATCAAAATCACCGCGAGCGCAAACGCCAGCACGCTCCAATACCAAAACATGTCGCCGGACTGGCCGTTGACGTAAATGTCTTTTTTCTCCAGGACGATTTTGAGGAAAAACAGCAGCGTGTCGGTGAAATTGGACGCCGTGCGGAACAGCCACACCACGGCGGCTACCGAAACAATGGCCGGCAGCGTCACGGCCAGTCCGGCGAAGAAACTGGCGCGCCAGCGGGCAAAAAGAGTTTTTCTCACGCGTTGATTTTACCCGCCCGCGAAAGTTGCGCGAGAGAAAAGCTTTTTTCCAGGCACCGCACCAGCCGGTTTTCCGCGCGCTTCATTTTGCGCCGCAACGCCGGCTTCAAATCGTCGTGGCCAACCAAATGCAAAACGCCGTGGACGACGTAACGCACCACCTCGGATTGCCAGTTGGTTTTAAATTTCTTCGCCTGGGCCACCGCGTCGTCCACACAAATGAACAATTCGCCGTGGAGGCTTTTCCGCTTTCCGCTTTCCGCTTTCCGCTTTTCCGCGTGGTCGAACGTGATGACGTCCGTCGAGCCTTCGTGCCGGAGAAAATTCCAGTTGACGCGCGCCATTTCCTTGGCGCCGACGAGCGCGATGCCGAGTTCCGCGTTTTCAATTTCCAATTCTGTCAGCAGCACGCGTGCGATTTGCTTGAGCAAACGCAGGTTGATTTTTTTCGTCCGCTGGCGGCTGGCGATAACGATGTTCATTTTTCAATTTGTAGCAGCCGACGTGAGGAGGCTCTGACCATTTTTAGTTTGAGCCTCGTTGCCTCGGCTGCTACGAGAGGTCATTCCGTTTTCGCCCGGCCGCGATGCTCCTCGTAAGCCGCGATGATCCGTTGCACCAGCGGATGCCGCACCACGTCGCGCTTGGAAAATTCAATGATGGCGATGCCTTCCGTATGCTTGAGCGCGCGATGCGCCTCGGCCAGGCCGGAATGTTTGTGCGCCGGCAAATCAATCTGCGTTTCGTCGCCGGTGATGACCGCCTTCGAGCCGTGGCCGAGCCGCGTGAGAAACATCAGCATCTGCTCCGTCGTGGAATTTTGCGCCTCGTCCAAAATAATAAACGCGCCGTTCAACGTGCGGCCGCGCATGTAGGCCAGCGGCGCGATCTCAATCGTGGCGCGCTCCATGTGCTTGGCGATTTCATCGGCGGGCAGCATGTCATGCAGCGCGTCGTGCAGCGGCCGCAGATACGGCGTGATTTTTTCCAGCAAGTCGCCCGGCAAAAAACCCAGTGCCTCGCCGGCTTCCACCGCCGGCCGCGTCAAAATAATCCGCGAAACACTGCCTTCGCGCATCGCGGACAGCGCCATCGCCACTGCCAGATACGTTTTGCCCGTGCCCGCCGGCCCGATGCCGAACGTGATGTCGTGCTTGCGGATGGCGTCGAGATATTTCTTCTGGCCGACAGTTTTCGCGGTCACGCCCGGCTTGCGGTCGTGCGTGGTCACGCGGTCGCTCACCATGTCTTTCAGCGTGGTGGCACCCTCGTGTTTCACCACGTTGAGCGCGTGCGTGAATTCCCGATTCTTCACCGGCGAGCCGGCTTTCAACAAATTTTCCAGCGACGCAAAAAGTTGTTTTGCGCGTTCCACGGCGGCGGCTTCGCCATCGAGTTTGATCCAGCCTTCGCGCGCGGTCGCCTTGACGCCGAGTTCGGTTTCGAGCGCCTGCAAATTGCGCGGCTCGTGGTTGAAGAGTTGCTGCGCGAACCGCGCGTTCTCAAAATGAAGGGTTTCGGTTGCCACAATTGAAAATCATTTTGCCACAAATTATCGCCATTGAAACATGAAATTGATCCGCGTTCGCAGCCGTTGAAAAAGCCGCCGCCGGAAGCTCATTCGCCCGCCGGTTCGGTTTCGGTTGCGGCCGGGCGCGGGCGGTGCAGCACCATCACGTTGCCAACGCGCATGACGAGGTGGCTCGCGGTCTTTTCCGCCAGCAGCGGCGCGAGTTCCTTCTTTTGGTCCTTGAAGTTCACGAACTTGATCTTCACCAGTTCGTGCTGGGCCAGCGTTTCCGAGACGGTGCGGATGAAACCGTCGCTCAAACCGGCTTGGCCGACTTTCAGCATCGGCTCCAAGCGTTGCGCGGCGGCCTTGAATTTGCGGATCTGCGGATTGGTGAGTGGTTCGAGCATGGCGGCGCAGTTTAATGTTTCCTCGCCAAACAACAAATTCAATCTTCTGGCCGGCCGGCGAATGACCGCCTTTTGACCGGCAAATTTGTTCGTCAGCCCGGTCGAAGGCCGTTGATTTCCGTGAATTCATTTGGAAATATCGTTCACGTCACTTTCTTGTAAAATTTTCTTGAAATCCACAACCCATGGTAGCAAGATAAAGACCGTTCCCCAATTAGTAGGGGGCTTCAATTTTCATAGAAAACCGGTTTTTCAATGAAAATTGATTGTTTTTTGAGCCTTGGCGCATGATTACTTCTCTTGGAGACGCCAGGATTCAAATCTAATAATTAAACAGGATAATACCATGATTGATACCCGCGAGGATGTCTCGGCTCCGGCTCCTAAAGCCGCCAGCCGCCGCACCCCAAAAATTTCCACCACTCGTTCCGTGAAAATCAAAGCCGAAACCAAAAAATCGCTGCGCATCGAACGCGTGTTCAGCGACGCCAACGTGAAGCCGTTCGACCAGGTCGAATGGGACCAGCGCACCGCCGAAATCACTGACGACGCGGGCAAAGTCATCTTCAAGCAGGAAAATGTCGAGGTGCCGAAATCGTGGTCCGTGCTGGCGACAAAAGTCGTCGTGTCGAAATATTTTTACGGCGAGCAACATACCTCCGAACGCGAAACGTCGGTGCGCCAACTCATTCACCGCATCACCCGGACGATTTCCGATTGGGGCATCGCGGATGGTTACTTCAGCAAGGCGGACGGCGAGATTTTTTGCGAGGAGCTGACGTGGCTGTGTTTGAATCAATACGGCGCATTCAATTCGCCGGTGTGGTTCAACGTCGGATTGTATCACGAATACGGCGTCGGCAAAAATTCCAGCAAGGGCAACTGGTATTTCAACCGCAAGAACAAGGAAGCCGAGCGCGCCAAGACGCAGTATGAATATCCGCAGGGCAGCGCCTGCTTTATCCAGTCCGTGCAGGACAACATGGAAGACATCATGCACCTCGCCTACAGCGAAGCGATGTTGTTCAAATACGGTTCCGGCACCGGCACCGACCTGTCACCGATCCGTTCCAGCCGCGAAAAATTGAGCGGCGGCGGTCGGCCCAGCGGTCCGATGAGCTTCCTGAAAGTTTACGACCAGGTCGCCAACGTCGTGAAGTCCGGCGGCAAGACGCGCCGCGCCGCGAAAATGAACACGCTCCGCGATTGGCATGGCGATATCGAAGAATTCATTGACGCCAAGCAGAAGGAAGAAAAGAAAGCGTGGGCGTTGATCGAGCAAGGCTATGACGGCAGCTACAACGGCGACGCTTACGGCAGCGTGATGTATCAGAATGAAAATCTGTCCGTCCGCGCGAGCGACGAGTTTTTTGAAGCCGCGCTGGCCGGCAAGGAATGGTGGACGCGCACCGTCAAAGATAACAAGCCGCTCCAAAAGAAAGACGCGAGCCGGCTGCTCGAAAAAATTGCCGAAGGCACGCACATCTGCGGCGACCCCGGCATTCAATACGACGGGGCCATTCAAAAATGGCACACCTGCAAAGGCACCGAACCGATTCACTCCACGAATCCGTGCAGCGAATACGTTTTCATCAACAACACCGCGTGCAATCTGGCGTCGCTGAATTTGATGAAGTTCAAGCGTGAAGACGGCATCTTTGACATCGAGCGCTTCAAAGCCGCCGTGCGCATCTTCATCACCGCGCAGGAAATTCTCGTGGACAACGCGAGCTATCCGACCAAGGACATCGCCGAAAATTCCCACATTTTCCGCACGCTCGGCCTCGGCTTCGCGAACCTCGGTTCGCTCTGCATGAGCTATGGTTTGCCTTACGATTCCGATGAAGGCCGCGCGCTGGCCGGGGCGATCACCGCCATCATGACCGGTCACGCTTACGAGCAGAGCGCGGAGATTGCCGCCAATGTCGGCCCGTTCGCGGGTTATCGTGATGCGCGGTGTGCCGGCGTCGCGAAAACCGTGGCAAAGGACAACGTCGAATCCATGCTCGGCGTCATCAAGCTGCATCGTGAAGCCGTCGAAGCAATTCATCCGAGCGCGGAATTTGGTTATCTCAAGACGGAAGCGCGCAAGTGCTGGGACAGCGCGCTCGCCAAAGGCAAGCAGCATGGCTATCGCAACGCCCAAGTCACCGTGCTCGCGCCGACCGGCACGATTGCGTTTTTGATGGACTGCGACACGACGGGCGTGGAGCCCGACATCGCGCTCGTGAAATACAAACTGCTCGCCGGCGGCGGCATGTTGAAGATTGTCAACCGCGGCGTGGCGGACGCGTTGCGTCGGCTCGGCTACGATGCCGCCAGCGTCACCAAGATCATTGCGCACATCGAGAAGCACGACACGATTGAGGACATTCAGGAAAATGGCGCGACGATCAAAAGCGGTCTCAAGTCCGAACATCTGCCGGTCTTTGATTGCGCGTTCAAACCGCATCAAGGCAAGCGCAGCATCGGCTATCTGGCGCATTTGAAAATGATGGCCGCCGCGCAGCCGTTCATCAGCGGCGCGATTTCCAAAACCGTCAACATGCCGAATGAATGCACTGTCGCCGAAATCCGCGACACCTACGTTCAGGCCTGGAAGATGGGTTTGAAGTGCGTGGCGATTTACCGCGACGGCTCGAAGCGTTCGCAGCCGCTCAACACGAAAAAAACCAACGAAGGCGGCGATAAAACGGCTGCCGACGACAATTCCACATTCGCCAATCGCATCAAGGAACTGGAAGCCGAAGTGGCGCGGCTGCAGGATGAATCCGGCAAACCGCTGCGCCGCCGCCTGCCCGACACGCGCACAGCCGTCACGCACAAATTCGACATCGCCGGCCACGAAGGTTATCTCACTGTCGGCCTGTTTGACGACGGCCAGCCCGGCGAATTGTTCATCACGATGGCCAAGGAAGGTTCCACCATCGGCGGCTTGATGGACAGCATTGGCACCTTGACCAGCCTCGCGTGGCAATACGGCGTGCCGCTGGAAGCGCTCGCGCGAAAATTCGCACACCAGCGTTTCGAGCCGAGCGGGTTCACGAAAAATCCGGAGATTCGCAACGCCTCGTCCATCACGGACTACGTGTTCCGCTGGATGGCGCTGCAATTCGTCCCCGGCTATCGCGAAAGCCTCCAGGTCGTCCGCACGCAGCCGGATCTGGCGATGCCCGGCCTGGCCGAAGAGATAAAAAAAAACGTGAACCGGCCGGTGCCTGAATTGTTGCCGATGTCGGACGACACGGAGATGGTTGCCGCCAAACCCGCCAAGGCCGGCAAGCAGGAACGCCGCGCAATGACGCTGACCTCGATGATCACCAACCAGCAGGACGCGCCGACGTGTCCGAACTGCGGCAATGTCGTCGTGCGCAACGGTGCGTGCTACAAATGTCTCAACTGCGGCGAAAGCCTCGGCTGCTCGTAAAAAATAATTCATCTTGCCAGCCGGAGAATTTGCGTTCTCCGGCTGGTTTTATTTTCAACCGGCTTGTCAGTGGGCGTCATAGCCATTACCTTTCGCGGCCTATGGAAAAAGTTGTCATCATTGGTTCGGGACCGGCGGGCTGGACGGCGGCGCTTTACACTGCGCGCGCGCAGCTTGCGCCGCTGGTGCTCACCGGCCAGCAACCCGGCGGCCTGCTCACCACCACCAGCATCGTGGAAAATTTCCCCGGCTTTCCCGAAGGCGTGGACGGCTACGAATTGATGACGCGCATGCAAAAACAGGCCGAACGCTTCGGCGCAAAAACCAGCTTTGGCGTCGTCGAGTCCGTGGATTTTTCCGCGCGCCCGTTTAATCTTGTCGTGGATGGCGAAAAAGTGATTGCGGAAACGGTCATCATCGCCACCGGTGCGGGCCACAAACACCTCGGCGTTCCCGGCGAACATGAATTGGAAACCAAAGGCACGACTTACTGCGCGACCTGCGACGGCGCACTACCGGTGTTCCGCAATCAACCGCTGGTCGTGGTCGGCGGCGGCGATTCCGCATGTGAAGAGGCGCTTTACCTGACGCGCTTCGGCTCGGTCGTCCATCTCGTTCATCGCCGTGATTCTTTGCGGGCGTCAAAAATCATGGCCGAGCGCACGCTGGCGAATCCTAAAATCAAACCCATCTGGGATTCCGCCGTCACCGAAATTCTCGACGTGAAGCAGGACAAGGTGACCGCCGTGAAATTGAAAAATCTCAAGACGGGCGAAGAAACTTCTTTGTCGTGCGCCGGCGTGTTCATCGCCATCGGCCACGTGCCGAATACGGAAATTTTCAAAGGCAAAATCATCACGGACGAAAACGGCTTCATCGTGCCGCAGCAAGGCACGATGACGAATGTTCCCGGCGTGTTTGTGGCCGGCGATTGTGCCGATCACGTTTATCGCCAGGCCATCACCGCCGCCGGGGCCGGCTGCGCGGCGGCGATTGATGCGGAAAGATTTCTGGCCGCCGCCAATGTTTGATGAAGCAGGGCAGGGCATGTGGTGGCGGGGAAGTAATGACTTGGTTACCGTGCAACCATTCTTTGCGGGACTCGCCAAGGGACAATTTTGATTTATAGGTTCAGCCCGGCTCCGCGCGCAAACTTTGGTCGCTTGGCAAAAATGGCGAGCCATCTTCCAAATAGAAAAACCAACCCAGAGCATATTCATGCCCTAGACGGCATTTTGCAAAGTTGCTAAATTGGGTTCAAGGACGTCTTGAAAAGCTGATATGTTGGCAACTAAAAACAAAAATGGCAGGCGGTTGGGGAAGCCGGTAGCCGGTTTCACGCTGATTGAATTGCTGGTGGTCATTGCGATCATCGCGATTCTGGCGGCGTTGCTGCTGCCCGCGCTGGCCAACGCCAAGCGCAAAGCCCAGCAGACCGGCTGCTTGAGCAACCTCCGGCAGACGGGGCTCGCGGTGCAGATGTGGGTGGATGACAACAACGGCTTTCTGCCGCCCGGCCGCGAGAATTCCACCGGCCTCTGGACCGGCCAGGACGTCAGCTACAATCAAAGCTCGCAGAACAAACTCGTCTATTGGTTGACCACTTACCTTGGTTATCACGCGCCGGATGCAACTACTCGGCTGGCACCGGCCATGTTTTGTCCCGGCTATCAGCACTACAACCAGAATATCGCCAGCACCACCATGTCCAATGTCGTGGTCTATTGTCGCACCGTGCCGTCGGCGGTGGGGTTGACGAACGCGAACGGCAGCACGTTGCTGGATCCTTTTGGCTACCCGGACTTCAACGGCGTGCCGGGTTTTGCGGCCGCCAAACTCACGGCGGTTTCCAATCTGCGTTCGTTGTCCGAGGTTTGGCTCTTGGTGGACTCGGACAAAGTCGCCTTTGGAACGGCCGGCTGGGCTGATGATTTGCCGGACAAACCGGTTCATGGCAGCGTGCGCAACTATATTTATTTCGATGCGCACGTCAGCAGCAAGAAGGTTGGTAGTCCTGGCTCCATTTAACCCAAACTCCGAAACTGCGGGGCATTGAACGTCTGACGCTGCGATATTTGCAGCGCCAAGCCGGCGGAATATTTTTCACGCGTTGGCAGTTTCACCTCGCAGTGCCCGGCAAAATCAACTTCGGAATTCAGATTTAAATTTCGCGCGACGGCCCGGGGTCAAAGCCAGTGAAAGTTGACCGTCCAACTTTTTACAGCGGACCACTTGGATTAAAAGAATTGGCGTGGCCGGGAACGACCAGCGAAGCTGGACTGAAAACGCTTTGAAACCGGGTTTCCACGCCGGCAGCCTGTTCAAAATGAGAGATTTCGGCAAAAATCCTCTCCGGCCCCGCCCCACCGCAAAACTTTTAACCAGCCGCCCGGCGGTTTGAGACCAATCCGGCGTGGCATTCACTGACTAGCCGTGAAGCGCGCGGCAACGTCCTAACCCTAGTCGTCATCGTAATCTTAATTCGCTTCAAACAACGATTACGAGTAAGAACAAGATTAAGATTAGGACAGCACCAGCTGCGCACCCCAGTTGACGAATTTTCCGTTTCGGCGCAAAATGCGGGCATGACCGCTGCATCAGAAAGCTTCGCGGACTGGGCTTAAGGAAAAAGAGCCGCGAGTTTAACCCGCGGCTCTTGCAAGCGTTAAGCGTTATGGCAGGTTTGGCCTGCCACAGTTCGTTACGGGACCACGACCCGGAAGAACTTGGAAACGTTGGTGGTTGTAATTGGGATGGTGGCCGGTGAGGCCAGCCCAACCGGTGTCCAGACGGCACCGGGTCCGAGGACAGGGCTCGATTCCAAGTGGCCTGCGGATCCCCAAGAGAGCACGAAACGAGTGCCCCCAGCCCCGAGGTTGAAGCTGATCGTTGGCGCTGCCGAAATGTAGGCGGAATTGTAGTTGTCATATTCAGCCGTGTTGACGTAGAGCAACGGCCACGCACCGACCACGTCGTTGTGGTGCGCCGTGGAGGCAATGCCCACATACACCGGGTCGGGCAGAACGGTAGAGTCACCATTGGTCGTCGTATCGTTCTGGCCCAAAAGGCTCCAATTCACGCCGTCGGATGAGTAGTAACCGTTGATAAAACAATGAACCGTCGTGTCCAGATTGGTGACCGTGTGGCGGGACAGCCTTACCCACGCGTTGGGATAGGTCGGCGGAATGAGCAAACCGTTGCCCCAATCTTCGCTTGCCCCGCTGGTGCCCGGCCGGGCCACGCACTGAAGCTGGTTCGCCCCAGTGCCATCACCGGCGGCACTCTGGAGGTTGTCAACGTTGAGCGGCGTATTGAGAATACTCCATTCGCGACTGCCTGGGTCGAGCGACTCGCGGATCATCAGGCCGCCCTTGGTCCAATTGGAGGCCTTGGTGATGCTCTTCTGCCGGACCACCACGTCGAAGTCGCCCGTCTTCTGTTCATACAGGTAGTTGATCCCGTCGCCATTGTTCCAGATATCGCTTCCTTCGCACGAAACCAGGAAGGCGTTGGCACCAAACACGTCAATGTAGCTGGGCACAGCGGGGTCGGCAGTGGCACCGATGTCGGCGGCGGCAAGCACCGCCGGGATGACGTTAAAGGCGCTGCCGGCCAAGGAGGGTCCGCCGCCGAGGGCCTTCGCATTGTTGATGGCTACGCTCAACGGCCAAGTGGGCGTGCCGTTGACGAGTAAAGTGACACTGCTGTAGCTATTGCTATTGACAAGAATGTTGGCAATAGTCAAACCGCCACCCAGCACATAATTAGCGGGGTTGAGCAGGGCGGTCGGGTCCATCGGGCTGCTGAAATGCAGCGTGATCCCTGGCTGCCCAGAGGAGCCGATGCTGGTGCCATAGTTGGTGTAATAGCCCGAGTGGACAAGGGTCGGCGGGGGCGAGGTGATGACAGTGAGCGTGGCCAGCGTGCTTTGAGTCCACAAGGCATTCCCCGAGCCATCGGCATAACCCAGCGCCCGCATCTTGGCGAAGATGATTGAGCCGTTGTCGCTCGGTAACACGTTCGGAAGCGTCAGCGTCGAAGCGTTTGCGCCGGCAATCGGCTGCCCATTCTTATACCACTGATAGAACAGGAAGTTGTTGAACTGCGTGCGCCAGTCGCCCTCGTTGCCCACGGGCACGGTCGAATCAGTCGCGCCGCCGGTGGTGAACGTAGCGGTGCTGTAGTTATTGTTGGTCACGCTCTGGGGCTGGTTGGTGACGGTCACATAAGTGCATTTGGGCACGTAACAACTGATCTGGGTGCCGCGCATCGTGCTGAGCGAGCCAGTCGCCGGAGTAGGATCGGCCAGCAGCTTCGCGGTCACGCAACTTTCACTGCCGCCGGTGCCCTGGCTGTGGACGATTTGCATGAAGTATTTCTGGCCTTGGATGAGGTGGATGCCAGAGGCATAAGGCATCGTGCCAGTGGTTGGATCCACGAAAGTATCCGACCGGACCTGGGCGGCGTTGCCATTGCTGGCACCCCAAGCCAGCGCGGTGGCGTAACCGGTTTCTTGGGCGATCAATCGCTTGTTGATCGCCGAATTGTCCGTGCTCAGATAGAGTTCGGCCCCGTCGTCCGAATTGCAGAAGAACACATAGTCCCCTGTGGTCGGAGGGATGAAGTAACCAATCAACTCATCACCGAAGTTGTTCTGAATCCCGGTGCCGGCCACATCCGTCTCGAAGGCCGACTCGGCCATCAGCCAGTCAGGATTGCCGGCCGTGCCGTCACGGATGGCGTTGCGTTGCGGGTTCAACCCGTAAAATGCATGTAGGACAAAGTTCGTTTCATAGACCGGTGTGCCGCTGACAGAGATATGCACCATGCTGCTGTTGAGCCAAAGTGGATTCAGGCTGTTATCAACATACCCCAACGCCCGAATCTGGCAGACAAAGTTGGCCGTGCTGTCTTCCGGCGACACTGGCCCAAAGGTGAAGGTGCTGCTGTTGGCACCGGGGATGGGCGTCCCGTTGCGTATCCACTGATACGTTACATAGTTGTTGGTCCATTGCGCGGACGGGTTAGTCTCGTCGCCGATGGCGGCCTTGGAATCAGTCGCGCCTTGGGCAGCGAGTGTGGCGGTGCCGTTGAAGGCTGCACTCACATTCGAGGGTGCTTGGCTAAAGCCCATCGAGAAGCAGCGAGATACGTAAGTTTTGATGAGGCTTCCCTTCATCTGGCTATAAGTGCCGTTGACCGGGTCAGGATCGCTTGTCAACTTGAAGGTAGCTTCGCAATTATTTCCGCCGCCAGTGTCCGTGTGAACAATGGCAACATAGTAGGGCTGGCCGGCAATCATGGGAATGCCTGAAGACCAAGGCGTAGAGCCATCAGGGGCTTGCCAGGAGTCGGACCGTTTCGTCGCGGCAACCCCGCCACCACCCGCCGTGGTCCAGTTCCAAGAGCCGCTGTTGCCGGTTTCCTGCGCCACCAGAACGGCGTTGCTGGGATTGGCATCGGTGCTGACAAACAGGTCGCCAGGGTCGTCACTGTTGACGAAGAACACATAATTGCCGCTTGTGGGCGGATAGAAGTAGGTGCTGAGCCGACTGGTATAAACAGAAGGAGCGCTCGCCTTGGAGTTGCCTTCGAAGATAGGCTCAAAGATTGTGTAATTTGCGGGCGCGGAATAGGTGTTGTTTAGAGCATAATTGGTGGTGACACCCGAACTGTTGGTCAGCGCCACGCGGAACGAAGCCACTCCAGGGTTGGGCGAATACCAGTATTCCATCTTGGCCCACCCCGATTCCAAGACAGGCGAGGCCACGTTCAGAATGGCTGGTGGTGAACTGGTAGTGGAAAGCTCGTTTTCCGCCGTGGTTGCCACCACCGTAAATCCAGCGCCACTGTCACCGGAAGCCACTGAGGAAAGGGAGTAGGAACTGCCGGTCGCGCCGGGGATGAGCACGCCATTGCGATACCATTGGTATTTCAGTGTCAACTCGCTGTCGCTCGCCGCTTGGGAATAGAACGTGCCGGCTAGGCCCAAAGTCGCCGTCGTATTGGTCGGCTGCGTGGCCCAAGCGATCATTGTGGGCGGCCGGGTGACGAGCATTAGGCAATTGTTGGAGGCTTGCATCAAACTGAAGGTGCCGTTGGTGAAGTTGTTGGCCCAGTTCGGGTCGGCCATCATGGTTGCAGTTTGGTAAGTCACACCAAAGTTGTCGCCACCGCCGCCTTGATAATGGACGAGCTCAACGAAGTAAGGCTGTCCGGCAGTCAGCGGGATGCCGCTGGCATAAGGCACCGTGACTCCGCCATCCGGCGAAAATTGATCGGAACGCTTTTGGGATGCGACACTGTTGCCGCCGCCGACGGTTAGCCAGGAGTGCGATCCGCTCCAGCCTCCCTCTTGGGCGATTATGCGTTTGTTGCCCATCGTGGCGTCGGTGCTCAGGAACAGGTCTGAGTCGTCGTCGCAAGCTATAAAAAATGTGTAATTATCGCTAGTGGGCGGGATAAACCAGCCGCTCACGCGGTTGACATAATTGTTGCCGTAGCCACCCGGGTCGTCGGCGGCGGGCTCCAATCCAATCCAGTTGGCCGCTGGGACATTGTTCTGCTCGGCGGCGACGCGAGAGGTAAAGCCGGCGAACATCTCTTGTTTCAGGCCATTCGTGTAAAAGATACCAGGCATCACGCGAACAAAAGCGTTTCCGCTACTCGCACTGAGGGAGCTGTAGGGTGGAGCGAGCGTCGCCGTGCAGGAGTAATTCGCCCCGTCATCGCCAGCATCGAGCAGCCAAGTGTAGGATCCATTGTTTGTGGCGCCGGCGATGGGACTGCCGTTTTTATACCACTGGTAGTTGATTGGCACCAAGGCCTGGGCCGGGAAGGCATTGTTGGTGCATACGAACGAAAGGGAGGCCTCGCAGCCGTAGCTGTTTGTGACTCCCGTGACCATCGGCTGAACTGGGCCGATGACGGTGGGTGCCTGGGCAGGTGCGAACGTCGCCTGCAGGTTGGCAATGGTCGCATCGCCTAACTGAGTGCTGCCGTTGTTGTGCGCTGTCACGGCCACGCCCACCGTCACCAAGTTGGGCCAAGGAGTGCCGAATTGCGAACTGCTGATAGTTGCGGAGCTGGCCGTGTCAATCGTGAGATATTTCCTCCAGAATTGGCCGTCGCTGCTGCGATAGAGATTGAAGGCGCTGCCGCTGCGGTTGATGCGCAACCAATTGGCCGGGAAATCCGGGATGGGTGTAGTGCCAACTTGTAGCCAGTCGGCGTTGCCACCTTTCACAGATCGAAACTGGTCTACTCCGCCGTTATTTTGACCGCTGACACCCGGAGTATTCACCCAATTCGGCTGGGTATCCATCATCGCAATAAACGGATCGTTGCCTTGGGGACCGGCATTCGGGTCAGCTGGGGAAACCAAGAGTTCAACCTTGGACCACGTATCGGGGCCGGTAAAATTCTTGACCTGAACCGTGATATCCCAATTCGTCCCGGAAGCCCACGCATAATAATAGTGGAACCTAGAAGTGGCGTTCCAGATGTCATCCCCTCCACCGGTGACATCCAAGGTTCCATCACCATTGGTGACAACGGATCCGGCGTAGGTGGGACCGCCGACATCGGCGCTGAGCCATTGCTGCGGGGTGGTCGTGGGCGGCGGGAAGCTAGGCGGAGTGCCGTAGGGCTGGACGGTGATATGACCATAGCCATTGCCGAGGATGTTGTTTGGGTAGGCAGCCGCCAGTTCGGCATAAGAATGAGAGCCGGCAGTCAAAGCCGTGCCATTGATGGTGACGGCACTGAAACAAAGGTTTTTGTAGAGGACGATCTGGCCGCCGTTGGCGATGGTCAGTGTGCCGGCGCTATTGAGGTCGTAGCTGATGCTTACCACCGCCTTGTTGTAGCCGCTACCGAGAGTCCAAGCACCATTGGCGGAAGGGACGGACCAATTGGGATCAATGGTGATGCTGTTTGTGCCGAGAGATCCGTTGCCAGAGCCTAGCAAGTAGCCGGACTTGACGATCCACTGACCGGAGAAAGTATTGTTGGCACCCGAGATCTCAATCGCTGTAACCAAGCCTCCGTTGATCAGGGCCAGGTTGCCGGTGCCGATGAGTTTGCCCATAATGTTCAAGCTGCGATTATCCGCCGTGGTGCCGGAGGTGGCGGGGAAAATGAAGGATAGTTGTCTCGCCTCGATGACGCCATCAATCCAAAACTTGCCGTCGTCGCCGATGTTGATGCCGCCGCCATTGAGGATGAAGCCGGCTTGTCCGCCACCTGGACCGGGAAAAGTCGAAATCGCTCCGGGTCCTTTCAGCCGGATATCGCTGTTGGTGTCCAACATCAGTGAATCGCCCGGAAAGGTTTGCACGCCGGGGTTGGCTGGATTGCGCGTGCGTGTGTCGTTTCCGGACGTGAGGGTGCTGCCGTTCGCGATCAACTCATAAGTGTTGCCCGCCGTCGGCGGCCCTACGAGCGCGCCCGCCCCATTGAGTTGCCAATAATTGCCGGTCCAATTCGCGCCGGCACCGACGACCGATTTGCTGGTGTAGTTCGCCGCCCAGCATGACAGCGGGAGGCAAAGCACGGTGCCGCAGGCGAGGCCGAGTGCGATAATGCGCAACCGCTCTGGGAATAGTCTGAGTGATTTCACTCTTGCGCTTTTGAGTGATGGACATGCGCTGGTTGCAAAAACAGAACTGCGGTCCGAGGCTGGTTCAATCCGGGAGGTTTTCATAATTAAACAACTTCTATATTGTTGCATTACTATTGTTTTCGATTGGCGGTTCTCTGAATAGCAATTCCCCAGCCCAAATCGGTAGACATTTGTTGCGCGGTCATTGC
The DNA here is from genome assembly GCA_903944085.1 of uncultured Verrucomicrobia subdivision 3 bacterium. Lineage (GTDB taxonomy): Bacteria > Verrucomicrobiota > Verrucomicrobiia > Limisphaerales > UBA11358 > UBA11358. Next base: position 12,700 of record CAJAQO010000319.1, on the reverse strand, counting down.
TTGAGGGATTGCTGGTCAAGTCTAATACACGTTGATCATCGTCACCACAACTGCCCTTTGGGGTAGGTTTAGTCATCCGACCGAAAAATCTGCATTTTGTGCATGGGGATGACGGCGGAGATAGGATGGCAGATATCAAAAGGAGGTTTCGTTGATGCTTACAGGCTGGCTGTCGGCAACTTCAGCCACTAAACTTCGACGAGAACTTTTTTGAAATAATCTGGCGCGGTCTGTTTCAACCGCGTTTTGCGCCGTCCCTTGATCAGAGCGGCTGGCTTCACTTGCGGGAGGAAAACTCCGGGTTCTGGCGCGTCGTTTGCAGGCCCGCCACTCAATGTTTTTCCAAACCAAAAAAACGCGGGCCCGTAAGGCAACTTTCGACAGGTTTGGGTTCGCGCAGCATGTATGTCTTCATGGTGTGTGTTGGCCTGCCCCCAGTTGAGATTTGGACAGTTTGAAAGGGCTGTTTAACCTTATGCAATCAAACCCAAATCTAACGGTTAAGAACCGTCGCCGCCGCCGCGTTTCCACCGGGCAGAAGCTCGCCATCCTGCAACCATGGCCGGCCGGCACGCCGGTCGTCGAGTTGTGCCGTCCCCACAGTCTGAACGCCAACGCCATCAATCGTTGGAAGCAACCACTCGATCCTGGCTTGCGTGACCAGGGCGATCTCATCCCTAAAAGCCGTTGGGTTGCTGCTCCAGCGCAAGTTTGACGAACTGGAACGCGCCCTGGGCAGCAAGGCGCTGGCGGTGGACATTTCTCACCGACAATGGGCCGGAGTTTATCGCGGATTTGCTCCAGCAGTTGTTAACCTGGCTGGGCCTGATTGCCGGTCCCACCCCTTGCCGCCGCCCGCAAGCCAACGGCTTGGGCGAGTCGTGCTTCGGCAGCTTCGAGCGCGATTGGCTTTCCCACCAGCCCGGGAAACTTTGGCCGACGCCCAGAAGTTCAGCCCAACTTGGATCTCCCCTGACCACGAAGTCGCCCCGCACGTCGCTCCGCCCAAGTGGTCGCCAGCTACTTTCTATCAACAATCGTTGACACAATCATCAACAAAAACCAATTAAACACTTGGCCTGTTTTAACTGGGGCGCACCACAAATCTGCCGCGCGCAGGTGTTCAAAAACGGCTGCGGAACTTGAGCGATTTCTCCAGTTGCAAACTTCACCACGTTCCAACAGTAACAACCTTGGTTTCCTTTCAGTGCTGTTAGGTGGTGGCATCGGGAGGTTGGTGTTGCTACAGCGGCACAATTAAAAACGAGGGACGATTTACTGAAGTCGCAGCTTGAAAAACGTCTGTGGCTGCGCCGGGCTTACCTTGTTCGTGAAATTGAAATTGCCACCGGCATCAAACTGATTGGTGACCACCGGCGTCCACGCGAGGCTGGTCAGGTTGGTGGAGGTTAGGACAACATACGGCCAATTGGTCGTGCCGCCCGAGCCGCTGATGACTAGGTTGGTTCCAGACAATTGGACGTTGGCAATCAGCGGGGCCGTGAGCGCCACGATGGAAAGAGCTCCGATGTTTTTGACGACGCTTGTGTTCCAAGCCAGTTTTCCCGTAAGTGACGGCAGAACAAAATTGGTGAACGTGCCGGAAAAAGTGACCGCGTTGAACAGTTTAAAACTGTCGCCGGCGGCAAATCCGCCGGCTCCGCCATCGGCCACGTAGAGCGTGCCGCCTTCGGCAAGTGTGCCGGTAACTGTCGCGACATCGTTCGTGCGGGGCGAATGACGCACCTGCACCGTCGTGGTGCTGCCTCCAGTCAGCGTCAGGTTATTACTGATGATCATCGCGCCGAATCCCGGACCCGGTCCGGGCGCGAACACACCGCCTGAATTTACCGAGATGGCTCCGGAAATGATGCCGTTGCCCGCGAGCGCGCCGCCGGCATTGACTGTGACGGCACCAGAGCCCGTGGCGCTGCCGGCTATATTACTGGCCATCAGGGTGCCGCCGCTCACCGTGGTGCCACCGCTGTAGGTGTTGGCACCACTAAGAACCAACATGCCAGTGCCGGTTTTAACCAACGCGGTGACACCGGCGTCCGCAATCACGCCGGCGTAAGTATTAGTCGTGTTCTTCGCGCCGATGCGCCAAGTCGGGCCGGTTGAGCCGCCGGCACCGATGTAAGCCGTGGCCCCGCCGCCGAGTTCGCCGATGTCGGTGGTCTGATTGTTGGCATTGATGTTGTATAAGTTCACGCTATTGTTCAAATAAATGGCCGCGTTCGCATAACCGCTGGCATTATTGATCCGAAAATCGCCGGTCGTGTAATAAGCACCGCTGCCGCTGGCGGGCGCGCTGACATTGATCCGCCCAGTGAATGCGGACCAATCACCGCTGAAGTAGTCACGGACATATTCCACGGTGACATTCAAAGTGCCACCGCCGGTCAAAGCGCTGCTGAAAGGCGAAGCGTAGCCAAAGCGCGCCGGCAGCAGCAGGGTTCCCGTCTGCCCCGCTGGCACGTTAATAGTGTTGATGCAGCCGCCCCAGCCGCTGCCGCTGTCGCGACTGCCGTAACCGTTGAATTGGACCGTGCCGCCGGCCAGAGTAATAGGCCCGGTGCCCCAGGCCGCGCTGTTCGCAGCGATGTTGCCGGGATAAACCGTGCTGTTGCTGATGATGGTGCCGCCGGAATATAGATTGGTGTTGTTGATCGTTAACGTGCCGCTGCCGATTTTAACTAGCAGGCCCGCTCCCGCAATCGAGCCCGGGCCATTCAGCATGTAATTTTTCGAAGCGTTGAAGCTGGCGACCGCTGGTTGCGGCGTGCCGGCGATGGTTACTGGGACATTGTTGGACCCGGTGTTGTTGAAAGTCACGCTGTCGCCATTGTTGAAAATTGTGTCCACGTCGTTGGTCTGCCAGTTGGAGTTGCCGCTCACGTCCCAAATGTTTGCCGCCCCGTCTCCGTTCCAGATAAGCGAACGCGGAGTAATCAGGATGTTGACATCCGGCGTGGCGCTCGCTTCCGGCGAATTTGGGCTCAGGCCAGTGCTGTTGGTGGAGGCAACAACGTAATAATAAGTAGTGCCGTTGATGAGACCGGTGTTGGTGTAACTTGTGCCGGAATAATTGGCGAGGACGACGTTTGTCTCATTACCACTTTGGGTTCCGCTGAAGAGATAGTTGCCGGTCACGCCTGGCACCGTGGTCCAGCTCAGGGTCACTTGGGCATTGCCGGGAAAGGCCGAGAGGCTGATCGGAGCAAGCGGCGGCGGAACGACCGTGGCCAATGAGTTGGTTGAAATCCCGGCGGCATTGACCGCCGACACTTGATAGTAATAAGTCGTGCCCACATTCAAACCGGAATCGGTAAAAGTCGTTTCCGTGATGTTTTGAACATAGGTGAAAGGACTCGCGCTGTTCGTTTCCCGGCGAATGATGTAACCCACGGCCCCGGCAGCCGACGACCAGTTAAGCACAACGTTGGCCCCATTAAATAGACCAGTAAAGGAACCGGGTGCGCTGGCGGGTGGCGCTGGCAACGGCACAGCGGCGGCAGCAACAGAATTGGTGCTCGTGCCGGCGGCGCTGGTGGCTGTGACAACATAGCGATAGATCGTGCCGTCGGTGACAGCGGTGTCAGTGAAACTCGTTGTCGTGTTGGTGTTATTCAAAACAATGGTGCCAAGCACGTTCGATGCGCCGCCGCCGTTGTCATACAAAGTTGAACGATACACGGTGTAAAAATTAGCGCCGGACGATGCGTTCCAGTTCACCGTGACGCTTTGGTGGGCGACGCTCCCGATACTCACGCTCGCCGGCGCGGCGGGAATGGCGGATGAAATTGCACCAGACGGTGTGACGCCCGAACTTTGCGGCGAGTTGGTGCTGCTGACTGAATTGGCGGATTGAACAATGTAATAGTAGGTGGTGCCGTTGGCCACGTTCGTGTCAAGGTAAGTTGCGCTGTTCAATCCGCTGCCACAAACCGGACCGATTACGCCATTGGTGATGGAAGTAAAGCCGCTGCCGGAATTGATTGAGCGAAAAATGTTGTAACTCACCGCGCCGGGTTGCGCTGGCCAAGAAATCAAATTTTGTCCGTTGCCAGCGTAGGCCGTCACGCTCGGCGGCGCAGGCGGGATGTAACCAGTCAGTTCCAGCCGGATATAATCATACATCGCGTGGTCAGCGAAATAGCCGTTGCCATTCACCTTGCCGGTTTGACGCAGATAGATGATGATGGTGTTGGCATTGGTGCGCAGCAGGCTGGCGGAAAAGTTGATGCGGTTGTCGCTGAACAGCCCGTGGATGCCCTCGCGGATGGTCGCATCGCTTTCATTGCCAGAACCGGCATAAATCGGCCCGTAACCGTTGCCGCCCGCGATTTGGGTGCCGTTGACACTGACTTCGATCGCTCCTTGATAGTCCGACGCCAATGCCAGATAAAACGAGGCGGTGCCAGTCGGAGCCGACGCGAGGTTGAAAGTGATGGTGGAACTGGAGTCGTTGTAAAAGCCGGTGCTGTCCACGACGCAGGGCTGGACGAAATTCCAGTCGGTTGTCCAGCGGCTCTGGCCGACGACATAGTTCGGACCGCTTGGAAAATCAAAAGGGTATTCCAGAAATTTCGTCCACACCGGCATCGGGTTCGTCGGGCCGGGGCCGATGTCGCCAACCCAGAAATCTTCGCCGTGGCGGAATTTCGCGCCCGTGCGGTCGGGATAGCCGATTTCAAAAACGGTCGGGCCGATGCGTGTCGGCGTCCATATCTTCGTGCCGAGATTGTTGGTCGCGCCGGCTGTGACGGTCACGCTGAATTGTGGCGAAGGAATGTCCAATTCCATGGCCGCATTGCCGCCGGTTTGCGACTGCGATTGAAAGGTTCCCGCCGCGCCCGGGCCGAAGGCGTAGAGCGTGTAGTTCGCGCCAGCGATGACATTCGGGATGGTGAAATTTCCGTTTGCGTCTGTTTTCGTCCAGAACTGATAAGCCTTATACCAGAGTTGAAAATCGTAACTGACGGTCGAACTTGGATTCGGCTGTTGCACGACACCAACCCACAAGTTCGATGCGCTCGCGTTCAGATTGTAAATGTCATTGATTTGGATTTGTCCTTTCACCGTGCCGCGGCTGGATGCCGGCGTGTAATTGGCATTGGTGAACCAGTAATACGGCCACGCCGTCGCCTCGGCGGCGGCCTGCGCGAGCGCGTCGGAATAAAGCGCCTGCGCGGCGGTGTTCGTCGCCGTGATGGTGTTGGTGATGGCGTCGCAGTAAATGAAATGAGGGCCGCAGACCTTCGACCAGACTTCGCCTGCCGCCCACGCTGAATCCGTGCCGCCGCCATAATGACTTCCATGCGGCGTGTTGAGAATCGTTGTTCCCATGTGGCTGGTCAGCTCGCGTTTCATCGGGCCGCCGGGCATATACTCCGCGCTGCCCGCCACGTCCCACAACCCGATGTTTTTGCCGCCGGTGCCGACGCTGCTCCAACCCCAGACGCGCAACGTGCCGTAGTCGGCGGAGTATTTGTATTTATCCTCGTAGCGCCCGGCGTAAATGCCGTTCGTCCACAACGAACATTCCACCGGCGCACCCTGCATGCCCACGGCACTGTTGTTTGGATCCACAGGCATGAGTTTGTTTCGCATCGCGTCCACGCTCATCCAGTTAAAGATGGAGCCGGAATAAATGTTGTCGCGGCATTCGCCCATGCTGAACCCGGCGTCCGTGCTGCGATGAATCCAGATTGGCGTGACATAAAACCCGGTGTTGCCGCGCGACATGGAAAAATGAATATCAACCTGGCCGCTGCTGGCCGAGTCGAATAACAGGTCCACTTCCGCATAATTGCCGTTATTGGATACGGCCGAATACGTCGCCGCCCCCGAGCTGAACCCGCCGAACTCCCAGTAAAGCTGTCCGCCGTTAGGATTTCCGGAAACCACGTTGAGCGTTTGCGAACTGCCTGTGTTGTTAAACGTGTAGTTGATCTGGTCAATGACGGCGCTAGTCTTGTTGATGTGGATGGAAATAATCCCGTTGGCCATCGTCACCGTGCCGTCGCCGTTATCCACCAGCGTGACATTCGCCCCGGTGCCGGTGCCGCCGCCGGGTAAGTTGGCCAAGACGTTAATGGCAATGCATTGCAGCAGCAGTGCCGTGATCAAGCGAATAAATCTTTTCAAGTTAGATGTAAATCAATCTACCTCAACTGACGGAATTGGTCACCTCAACAGTTCTGGTGAGGTCATTAAAGCGGGATTTCCCATTTAACCCGTCGAATTCTCCGGCCACGTTGCGGCGCAAACCGTGCGCAATACCCAAAGAAATTTGCTTCCGGCCCGCAGGCTCACGGAACGGCCGCGATTTGCGAAAGCCATCGACGATACTGACTCAAAACGATCCAGCATTGATGCCATCAATTTGGCTTTTGGGCGAGGCCGTTAGGGGCGGCTTACTCGGTAAAAGATGGTCCGACCAGTTGGATTCTGGTCATCGAAACTCGTGTAGCCTGATGCGTTCATCACAATGTTCGTCAACAATGTCCACGGTCCAGCAATGGCGATTGCCCGTTGCAACGTGTGGGTTGTTCCAGTGACGCCGGAGAAGGTGATACTCCAACCGTTGGCCGATTTGGTTGGAACTTGAAGCTGCGGCGGCGGCAAAGCGTGCCCCACCGCCTGCGCGAATGCCGAGCCTAACGCCTGCTGTCCGCCGGTGTCAAAGTGCAAGCCAGGACTGGCATAGGGAGTCAACGTGGTGAATTGGGAACCGTCAATGTCCAGTATAAATACGGTGGAGTTGGACATGGTTGCCGCCACGAAATTCTGCCCGGCGCGTAATAACAGATAATTGGAATAACTGGCATCGGCCGGCAGCGAATAGTAAGTTTGCTGAGCGGAAATCCGGCTGAAGAAAAATGGCAGGTTCATTCCATAGGGCTTGTTGGTGGAGAACTTCAGGCGCACGTCGTTGATAAAACGGATTAAATTCGTTCCGTAGGCAGTGGACGAAGCAACCCCGTCGTCAATATCAGTCTCGCCTTGCACCCAGATCATCCCATCCAGTTCGAGGCTCGCGGTGGGATAAGTTGCCGCCAGCCGCGCCAGTCCAGCTTTCACCACTTGCTGGAAAATGAGGTAATCAGGTCCGTTCCCGTTGGTGGAAATAGCACCGGCTGCCGCCCAATTGGAAACCAGCGAAGTGCCACCGTGGGCATACTTGATCAACGCCACCATGACGGTGTTGGTGGAAACCCCGTTGGAAAGGGCGTAGTAATTCGCCAGCGAATTGCCAAAAGTTAGCTCCGGTCCAAATGTAGTGCCGCCGCCGATCGCAGAGCAACCCGGTCGCAAAGTAGTGAAGGTGCCCAAAGTGCCGTCGCCATTGGCTGCGCCGCCGGTTAAATAATAATAGAAAGGCACGCTGGGTTGTGGCTGGACTAGATTGGCAGGCAAGCCATTGGTCACCGCGCGTCCGTCAGCATTCGATTGACCGGCTTCAAGATAAACCTTGATGATCTGGACGGAGTTAGTGGCCGGCGGCGCGTTGGAACCACTGACTGTCATGGTGACGGTTCTCGGAGAAGCCGTCGTGTTCAGGGAGAAGCTCACCGTATTGGTGCCTAAACTTGTGATGAAATCGTTCGTGGCACCGGCAAGCGTCCCGCTGCATTGGCAAAGCATGTAAGTGCCGGCAATCGGAGTGCCTCCGGGAAAAACCAGATTCAAAGTGATGGCCGGATTCAATGTCAGATTGCCATTAACTGCCAGCAGGCTGTTCGCGCCGCCCACCACAGAGGGAGTGTTCAGATTTAAGACCATTGAACAATTGCCCAAAGTTACGTCGCCATTTACCGTCAGTATGCCACTGGTGGCGTCACCAGGAGAAATGGTCGCCCCAGCCAGAATTGGCATTGAACCAAGAATGTTTCCACTTCCGGTCAGGGTTTGTCCTGAGGCCAGTCCAAAACCAGAGAGCGCCGAAACATCAAGACTGCTGCCGAAAGCCACGGAAATCGTGGGGCTGTGGGCAATCGAACCACTGGTGCCCAAGCTCAAAGTCCCCGCATTAATGGATGTGTTGCCAGTGTAAGTATTGGTGGCGGCCAGCGTCAACGTGCCAGATCCGGCCTGAATCAAGCTTCCAGGGCCGCTGATGACGTTGCTCACCGCCATATTGTCCGCACGATTGAAAACCAGCGAATAATCATTCGTGACGCGGCCGGATCCCAAGCTCCCACTGGTGCCGCTGTTGCCCACTTGTAACACGGCTCCGGGAACGCTATCTCCGATGCCCCAGACATACCAGTTGCCGTAATATCCAGTGTTGTCGCCCAGCAATTGAACGGTGCCGCCTGCGCTGCCAGACGCAGCCCGGAGGCCAATGGTATTCGTGCTCCCACCGCTGATGGGCGCATAAATTGCCAAAACCCGGCCGCTGGCTTGCGGATCCAGAAATGAGTTAGTCAGCACGGTTATGTTGCCGTAAACCGACATGGTGGAGCCGACACCATTGAAAATCGCGCCACCATTTAGCTTCAGATTGTCCACCCGCACTGCACCGGCAGCGGGATATTTGATAAGCAGTCCCACCGTGGCACTGCTAGGGCTGTAATCCAGACTCAAAGAATTGCCGGCAAAATAGTTGGAACTGCCACTGGCCGGCGTGCGCAACTGAAAACCGGCGGTAAAGTAATCATTGGTTGAACCGGGTGCCTGGACATTGCTCCAATGACCGGCGGCGTTAAAGGAAGAACTGCCGCTGCCATCACTGGCCGTTAGCGAAACATTCTCGGCGTTCAAATTCATCGAGCCCACAAATGCAAGTGCCAGGAGATATCGCATGACATTATATGTTTGATCCAGAACGGACAGCTTCATGATAGTATCGGCCCGCAGTGAAAGGTCTCGTTGCGGGCCGGGATAACTTAACCATAGATCAAGTTTTCACCAAACCGAATCGGAGAAAACTGATTTTGGCAATTGGCAGTTTAAGGATACACCAGCCGGTAGAAAACATTCGCCTTTGTCGGATCAATCGTGATAACTACATTGGTCAAGGCAGCGGAACCGGGATACGGGAACCAATAATTCGTATTGGCCAGATTTACCGAATTCGTCTGCAACGTCCAGCCTTTGTGGTCGGCCGGCCATGAGAGGTTGAGATTGTTGCCATTGACCGAAAACACAATGTTCGTCGGATTGGTGGCGACAGGCAACTTCACCAGCAAACTGCCAGTGCCGGCGAGATAAGGAGAAGCAGTGGTGCCATTGTAAATACCCGGAGCTTTGTTGAATCCGTTCAACACGAGGCCCGCCACCGTGTTCGTCACCGCAAAATCCAACTGCAACACGGCCCCGCTGGCCACAGTAACTGTGGAGCTTTGGGCCAGTGTGGGCTGGACTATTTCCAAGGTTCCGGCATTAACCGTGGTGTTACCGGTATAAGTGTTCGCATTCGTCAGGAGTAGAACGGTGCCGGGGTCGCCAGCCTTGGTTAAAGTCACATTGCCGGCGATGACGCCGAAAAAGTTATTGGATCCTAGCCCACCATTTCCATAAAAAACCCCATCCAAGGTGAGATAGTTGACCGCGTTGCTGGTATTCAGCGTCAAGGTAGAAACCGAACTCGCTGAGTTGGTCACCAGACCGATGCCGGTTAATCCCATGATCTGGGGCGAGAAGCCCGCGAGGTCGAGCACGGCTCCGCTAAGATTGTTCACCCCGACCGAGGTGCTGCCCGGCAAGGCCTGGGCGTTTCCGAGTCGCAAGACGCCAACATCAACGGAAGTGTTGCCGAGATAAGTGTTGGCGGCGCTCAACTGCACGATACCGGTTCCGTCGCCACCGCGCACGCGGAATCCATAGCCGTTGGCGCCGTCATCAACGATTCCCGCGAGGTTGAGCACGGCGTTGCTCGCGCTGCCGAAGCGGGCGAAATCAACGCCCAGCGTGGCCGGCCCGGCCCAGACGTTGCTCCCAGTATTGGATTCAACACCGTTGGCACCCGTCGAGCCGTTGTTGTTGAGCAGGCTTAAGCCAGTAACGGTGATGCCGCCATTCAATTGCAGAACGGTATTGCCGCTGTTGACTGTGACCGATGAACTACCCAACGCAAAACCGTTGGCCAGAGCCAGAATGCCGCTGTTGACGACGGTCCCGCCGGTGAAGCTATTGCTCCCCGTGAGTGTGGTCATGCCACCGCCGGCTTTTGTGAGTGCAAAAGCCCCGGAGATGATGGCATTCAAAGACATGTTTCCGCTGCCGCCGATGGCGGCATCGCCAGCGAGCGTAATGGTGCCGTTAAAAGCTGCATTAGTCGTGTTGTTATTGACAAGCGCACCCGTGCCGATCCCGACATCGGTTATGGTGACAACTTCCGTCGCGTTCGTCTGACCATTAAGATCCAACACTGCGCCATCGGCGACGATCGTGGAGCCATTCGTCGCTCCGAGCGCGGTCGGACTGCCGAACTTGAGTGTGCCTGCACTGACAACGGTGCCACCGCTGTAACTGTTGCTTCCGCTCAAGGTAACCGCGCCCGTTCCTATATTGGTGAGCGCGCCTGTTCCACTGATCGAGTTGGGAAGCACGCCAATAGCATCACTCCGGTTTAAAAGCACTGCGCCATTGTTGGTTACAGGTCCGACGCCAAAAGAGCCCGTGGCATCACCGTTACCGATCTGGATAAAACCATTTTGAATAACCGTGGAACCGGCATAGTTGTTGGTAAGATCCAGAATAAGGGTGCCGGAACCGGATTTGACCAAATTGCCGGGGCCGCCGATGGAGCCAGCACCGGAGAATGTGTAAGTGGACGTGGTGTTCACCGTGGTCTGTCCCGGCAACATGGAGGCCGTGATATTGACAGAGGTTTGGCTCGAACTGTCATCAAAACGCACAGTGTCGCCGGGACTGAAAATCGTGTTAGTCAAGCCAATGAGGTTAGTCCAGTTGAGCGTGGTGGTATCCCAATCGGAAGTGGTCTGACCGGTCCACCGCAGACTCTGCGGCAGTCCGGCAATGGTCATTGTGATGGTTCTTGGCAAGGTGGCGGTATTGAGAGCAAAAGTAACAACGTAACTACCCAGGCTGGTTGCGAAATCGCTGGGATCACCAGTAAGAGTGCCCGTGCATTGGCAAAGGGTATATGTGCCAGTAACCGGCAGGCCGCCGGGGAAGACTAAGTTCAAGCTGATGGCTGGACTGAGGTTCAAGTTGCCATTGACCACGAATAAATCGTTGGTTCCGCCAGTTACATTGGGAGCATTTAAATTGTAAGCCAGGGTGCAACTACCCAAGGCAGCATTGCCGTTCACCGTCAGCGTCCCGTTCGTCGCGCTGCCTGGAGAAATAGTTGCACCGGAAACCGAAGTTATCGCGCCGATCACAGTTCCGCTTCCTGCAAGAGTCTGACCCGAGGCAAGGCTGAAACCGGAGACCGCCGAAACATCCAGACTGCTTCCTCCTGCCAGCGAGATTACCGGGCTGTTGGCAAGTGACGCGTTGGCTCCCAAGATCAGCGTTCCTGCGCTGACGGCGGTATTGCCGGTATAACTGGGAGCAGAAGTCAATGTCAGCTTGCCGCTGCCAGCCTTGGTCAGGGCACCCGCTCCGGAATTTCCTATTGAATTGGCCAGCATGACATTGTTGGCCCCCACATCCAAAGTCCCGCCGTTGCCGGTCAGAGTAATATTGCGCACAGAAATGTCCGTCGAGTTGCCAGGCGCGAACTGGAGCGTGCCGCCCGCAAAAGTGATGTCGCCCGTTCCCAAGTTACCCATTGATGAAAAACTTAGAATGCCGGCATTATTGCTTGTCACGCCGCTGTAAGTATTGGCACCGGTGAGCGTCAACGTGCCTGAACCCGCCTGCACCACGCTGCCGGGGCCGCTGATGGTGTTGCTCACCGTAATGTTGTCTGCACGGTTGAAAATCAGCGAATAATCATTGGTGACGCTGCCCCTGCCTAAGTTGCCGCTGGTGCCGCCGTTGCCCACCTGCAATGCGGCCCCGGGGACGCTGTCGCCAATGCCCCAGGTATACCAGTTGCCAGCATAGCCGCTGTTGTCAGCCAACAACTGCACGGTGCCGCCGGCACTCCCAGCCGATGCGCGGAGGCCAATAGTATTTGTGCTGCCGCCGCTGATGGGCGCGTAAATCGCCAAGACCCGCCCGTTGGCCTGCGGATCCAGAAAGGAGTTGGTCAGCACGGTAATGTTGCCGTAAACCGACATGGTGGAGCCGACGCCATTGAAAATCCCGCCGCCATTGAGCTTGAGATTGTCCACCCGCACGGCACCGGCGGCAGGGTATTTGATGGCCAGCCCCACCAACTGATTTGCCGCGCTATAATCAAGACTCAGTGAATTGCCGGCGAAATAGTTGGTGCTGCCACTGGCCGGCGTGCGCAACAGAAAGCCGGCGGTAAAATAGTCGTTGGCTGAACTGGGTGCCTGGGCATTACTTCATTTGCCGGCCGCGTTGAAAGAAGTCGCGCCGCTGCCATCGCTGGCGGTCATCGAGATATTCGCCGCGTTCAAATTGGCTGAGAGGATTATTGCACTCCCAACAGCGAGCACGAAAAAAGATCGCATGAACGGATGGGTTTTAATGGAAATGAGGGGTTTCATAGCATGGTTTTTTGGAGTGGTTTTGTGGCTGGAAATTGGTTAATACGTTTCAGAGTGACCGCGCCATTGTTTAGGTCAAGCCGAAACTCATGGAAAACATT
>CAJAQO010000318.1 GCA_903944085.1 uncultured Verrucomicrobia subdivision 3 bacterium | reverse complement strand
GTCTATCACGACGTCATCAAAGACCGGCTCTACACCGACGCCGCGAATTCGCCGCGCCGCCGCTCCACGCAGACCGCGCTGCACCGGCTGGTAACAGGTCTATGCCAGATGCTCGCGCCGGTCCTGGCGTTCACGGCCGACGAAGCGTGGGAATTCATTCCCGGCAAACCGACCGGCTCGGTGCATGAAGCGAATTGGAAGCTAACTAATTTTGTTCGCTCCGAAGAGGAATCAAAACTTTGGGAAAACCTTTTTTCAGTTCGCGGTGCTGCGTTGAATGAACTTGAAAAGGCGCGGCAAACTAAACGCATCGGCAAAGCTCTTGATGCGAAACTCATTTGTGTTGGGGCATCACCGAAACTGGCTTCTGCGGCTCAATACAATTACGAAGCCCGCGAGTTGCTGAACGTATCGCAGTTGGTAATCAACCCGACGGATGCGCAAAAGGATGTAAATCCGAGTATGTTCCTTTTTGAAGGCGGACACCTTACTGCGGTTCCTGCCGACGGCAAGAAATGCGAGCGCTGCTGGCATTGGGAAACGGATATCGGCCAGAACGCCGAGCATCCGACCATTTGCGGCCGCTGCGTTGATGCGGTGAAACAATCTAAGGCGTGATTTTTGCCGCCGAACAACTCAAAACAAAATGAAAATACTAACTCGAATTATCCTCGCTGAACTGATTGGATTAGCCGTTAATGCCCAAGCTCAATATGACTTAACTACCTTAAACGACCCGCTGGGCGCGAACGGCACCTTTGCCGAAGGTATTTCTGGCAATAACGTCGTCGGGTATTACTACGATAGCAACAACAATAGGCACGGATTTGTTTACAATGGCAGCAGCTACGCGACGTTAGATGTTCCGGGAGCTTTGGGAACATTTGCTTATGGCGTTTCCGGGAATTCCATAGTTGGAAATTATGAAGATAGCAGTGGAGGTTTTCATGCCTTTCTTTTCAATGGAACCAGCTATTCCTATCCGAATGTTCCCGGCAGTTTTGGTTATACTACAGCTTCTGGAATTTCTGGAAATAACATCGTGGGTGCATACCAAAATGGTAATTTGAATGGTTATCTTTTTGATGGCTCAACTTATACCGTCTTGAATGTTCCTGGGTCAACTTATACAGAGGCTTCTGGTATTTCCGGCAACAATATTCTTGGATTATACGGTTACAATAATAAAGATTATAGTTTTTTGTATGAAGGCACCAGTTACACAACCTTGGGCTATCCGGGTGCAACTGCAACTTATGCTTTAGGCATTTCTGGCCAGGATATTGTCGGATATTACACCGATGGCGGCGGCACTCATGACTTTCTTTACGATGGGAGCAGTTACACCGCTTTAGACCTTCCTTCCATCGTTCAGGGCATTTCTGACGGTGAAATGGTGGGTTATTACTTCGATGGTGGCATTTATCATGGCTTTCTGGCTACACCGTCGACTGTGCCCGAACCATCCACGCTCGCATTATCGGCCATTAGTGGTTTAAGTTTCTTGCTGCTGAACCGTCGCCGATTGTTTAATTGACTTTGCGCCCGCGAAAAATTTTATCAAGAAAAAACCACTCCGGCCGCGGCGGCGTCCCGGCGCCCCCGGCGCGCGGCCAACCAGAATCCCAACGGGATTCAATCATTCAGCCCAGCGTTGACGCGCCAGCGGCTACGCTGGGTCAACGTCCGAAATATTTTCCAACCCGGAACGGGTTGCATCGCCGTCCGCGCCCATTTGATTCAACCCGTTCCGGGTTGATTTTCCTTTTATGCGCTGCCCCGGCGTAGGCCGATTGCATCGGCCAACGCCGGGCTGAATGATGAAATCCCTTTGGGATTTTTCGCGCCGCCGCAACAAAACTATTTCAAGCCGTAGCGTTTTTTGACTTCGGCTTGGGTGAGACGCGGCTTGCCTTCGTCGCGCACGCGGGCTTCGGTGAGGTCCAGATAATCGTTCAAATCCTCCAGCTCTTCGCGCAGCGTGGCGATTTGTTCGCGCTTCTGGTTAATGGAGCGAACCACGGTTTTTTCTGCGGTTTTAGTCATAGACATCTTTTCGATTGCCGATTTTGCGAATCACAATAACACCGTCTTCCACGTCAAACAAGATGCGCTAGTCGCCCATGCGCAGGCGATATGCGGCTTCGGCGTCGTGCAGGTGTTTGATGTTGCCGTGCAATCCGTGTTCCAGCCGTTCAATTTTACGGATAATTTGCGCGCGTTCGCGCGCCGGCAAGCCGTCGAGGTCATCCAAAGCCGAAGCCCCGTATTCGATTTGATAACGCTGGCCGTTCATGATTTACAATTTGTGACTTTGCGCCCGCGAAAAATTTTATCAAGAAAAAACCACCCCGGCCGCGGCGGCGTCCCGGCGCACCCGGGGCGCGCCCAACCATAATCCCAACGGGATTTCGTCCCAAAGCCCGGGGTTGCCGAGCTTGCGAGGCTACCCTGGGTCATCGTCTAACAAACATCTCCAACCGCAACGCGGTTGCGGCCCTTCGCCCGGCGCGCATGAAATCGGCCACAACCGCGTTGCGGTTGAAAACCATTTTCCATGGTTCGAGGGGCATCGGAAAACGCGCCGGCGTCGGCGGGGCACCCATCTTCTCTAGTTCTTTGAAAACGGTTGTTAACACTTCCACTAATCCATTGATGAAGTGGACATGTTAGTTTTGCTGCAATTAAAAAATGATTTGCAAGTTTATATTGTTTTGCTATAAAAGTTTTCGGTTTTGATTTTTAATCGTTGGCCGGCGGCTTGGTTCGCTGGCGGCGGAATCAGAAGCATTGACGGGCAAATATGGACTGGCATTGGCGACAATTTGGCTGGTTGTCCGGGGTTCGAGAAAAAGTTTCATCTTCTCAAAATCCCTTACCGAATAGGTGTATCCAGTCATCGGCGACATTAGCGGCGGCAACTACCAGCGCTGTCAGGCTGTCGGCCGCTGTTATTCTTCCACCCAACCCGCTTGGCTTGGTTTCAGGTGAAGTTGTCGCGCTTCCGGGCGGGTTCGTGAAGCCAACCGGCCAAGTTATCGGGATTCCAGGCAAGTCTGTCCGGTCATCTGTCACCACTGTCAGCCAATCTGGTGCTCCTGTCGCGCAAACTGGTGATGTTGTGTGCCAGCCATGGATAGCTGTCCAATCAAGTTGGACGGCTGTCAGCCAATCTCTGAACCTTATCGGTTCACACAGCGATGCTGTCCTGCAATCTAGTGGCGTTAACTGTTCATCTTTTCGGCCTGACTTCTCAAAAATCCGCAAAAAAAAACAATCAGCTCGGTCATAAATATACGCATCAAACACAACTCGCAACGCACCATGAGCGATCCAACACCTACTCCCACACCGGAACCCACGCCTGCCGCCACGACGACGCGCACGCGCGGACAAATCAACAAGGCCTGGCTTGCCGAATTCACCTTGGACGAGAAACTCCTGGCACTGACGCAAAAGCCTGAGAACGCGCCCTTGTTTGCGGATGGCGACATTGACGATGCCTTTCTCGCGGGTTTTGACACAGATATACAGGCGGCCAAACTTTTGGCCAGCACCGCCGTCCAGAAAACCACCGGCAAGAAACAGCAGACCGGCACCGAGGACGTGCTGGCCGGGGAACTCGTCAAACAGATTCAAGGCGTCCAGAAGCGCGCCAAGCAGAAATACGCCGGCACCAGCCCGGTGCTGCTCAAAGATTATGCCGTGGGCGTCAATTACCAGAACAGCCGCGACGTGCTGGAACAGACCGGCACCAACATCTACGCCAAACTCAGCGGCGACGACAAAACCCCCGCCGATGTTTTGCCCGGCGTGAAAGCCGCCCGTATTACCAACTTCAAAGCCGCCCTGGATGCTTATACCCAGTCCAATCCCGACCAGTCAGGCGCCCAAGGCGACGCCACCGGCATCCGCGCCCAATTGGAAGCCGCCGTGGCCGCGCTGGCCGTCAAGCGCCGCCAGATCCAATATGCCGCCGACGACCTCTGGCCCCACACCGACAAGAAGAACGCCGCGATCCGCAAAGAATATGGCCTGCCCAAGAACAAGGCGCTGAAATAGTTTAGTTTTCAAAACAATCCAAAGCACTTTATGAAAAAATTATTCATTAAAATCTTCACCGCGAATCCGGCACACAAGTGACCGCCGGCAATTCTTCGCTGGTGCTCCATAATTCCTCTTCTGGCGCGGCCGGGCCGGATGTGGATGAGTCACCTTACAACGGGATGGAAATCACTTTCGATCACGAATTCGGGCGACATCCTTCCTGGCGGTGGGGCGTGGAAGGAGCGTTCAACTGGATGGATTTCTCGGCGCACCAAAGATCCGTGGCCCCGGCGGGCGTGTTGGGCGCGGATTCATATTCGCTCGGTTATACGCCACCTTCAGCGCCCTACACGGGACCTTATGCTTCCGGGCCGTTCTCGCCGTTGCTGGGGACGACGGCGACGCCGGTGCCGGTGACGGTGGACTCGACCTTTGCGGCTAATTTCTACGGCTTCCGGCTGGGGCCGTATCTGGACTTGCCACTGAACAAGCATCTGTTATTGACCTTTTCGGCCGGGCTGGCGGTGACGATTGTGGACGCTCAATTCAGCTACATTGAAAGCAACCCGATGGAAGGCGTGACGTCGGCGGCCAACGCCTCGGATGTGAATGTGCTGGCGGGCGGCTATGTGAGCGCGCTGGCCACGTTGAAACTGTCGCCGTCGGTGAATGTGTTCGCGGGGATGCAGTTTGAATCGAGCGATTCCTACCAGATCACCGCCGGCACCAAGCGCGCGGAAATTGATTTAAGCCAGGCGCTTTATTTTTCTGCGGGTTTGAGCTTTTCCTTTTAAGCGGCGGCAGCGGCTCGCCGCAAAAATTGAAGGCTGCTGCTTTTCAAGCGGCAGCACCGACATCTTGGACATAAGTGCTGGTCTGCAACTGCGTTTTGTCGGGCCAAGTTGCCACTCTGGCGACGTCGGCAGTCAGTGGCCGTGAAAAAAAGTTGATCGTTTTGCTTGGCAAGCGGGCCGCGCGCCGGTTAGCTAAGGCCATGCAATTGGTGCTCGATTACCTGAAACAAAACCAGCCGCGCTTTCTCGCGGAATTCTGCGACTACCTGCGCTTCCCCAGCGTCTCGGCCCAGCCGCAACACAAAAAAGATTTGCACGCCTGCGCCGAGTGGCTCGTGGCGCATTGCCGGCAAATTGGATTGGAAACGAAATTATGCGCCACAAACGGCCATCCCATCGTGGTCGCCAAAACGCCGGGAAGCAAAGCGGAAAGCGGAAAACGGAAAGCGGAAAACAAATTGCGGAAGCCGCATTATCTCGTCTATGGCCATTACGACGTGCAGCCGCCGGAGCCGCTGGAACTGTGGTCGTCGCCGCCGTTCGAGCCGCGCATTGTCGGCAAAATCATTTACGCGCGCGGCAGCACGGACAACAAGGGGCAGAATTTCGCGCATCTCAAGGCGGTCGAAGCTTATTTGAAAACCGGCACGCCGCTGCCGTGCGATCTGACATTCGTCATCGAAGGCGAGGAGGAAGTCGGCAGCGAAAGTCTTTCCGATTTTCTCAAAACAAACCGGCGCGAGCTCGCGTGCGAGGCCGTGGTCATTTCCGACACCGGCATGCCCAGCCCGAAACATCCTGCGCTTGGCTATTCTTTGCGCGGCATCATTGCGTTTGAAATCACGCTCCACGGGCCCGCGCGCGATTTGCACTCCGGCGGTTTCGGCGGAGCGGTGGATAATCCCGCGATGGCGTTGAGCCAGTTGCTTGCCCAGCTTCGCGACAAAAATGGCCGCATCACGATTCCCGGTTTTTATGATGACGTCGCCCCGCTCTCGGCTTACGAACGGAAAGAATACGCCCGCCTGCCCGTCACCGATGCCAGCCTGCAAAAGATGATTGGCGTAAAAAAATTATTCGGCGAACGCGGCTTTACTTCCAGCGAACAGCGCAGCGCGCGGCCGACGTTTGAGATCAACGGTCTTACCAGCGGTTATCAGGGCGAAGGCAGCAAGACGATCATCCCATCCTGGGCGCGGGCCAAAATCACCTGCCGCCTCGTGCCGAATCAAAAGCCTGAACACGTCCGCAAGGCCGTGGTCGCGCATCTCAAAAAGATTTGTCCGCCGACCGTGCGCCTGGAAATCGAAGCGGGCCATGGCGCGGAAGCCTATTTGGTTTCGCCCACCGGCCCGCAGGCGCAGGCCGCGTTGCGGGCGCTGGAAAAGGCGTTCGGCTGCAAACCGATTTTGATGCGCGAAGGCGGCTCGATTCCGATTGTGAATCAATTCAAGAAAATCCTCGGCGCGGATTCACTGCTGCTCGGCCTCGGTTTGCCGGATGACAACGCCCATTCACCAAATGAGAAATTTCATCTGGACTGCTTTGAAAAAGGCCAGCGCATGAGCGCGTATTTGTGGCAGGAGCTTGCGGGTTGAAGCCGTTGAAAGTCCGCTTTTCCCTTTTGTTTTTTCCGCGAAACCGGTGAGCCAGGAGCTTCCGACTTGTCCGGTTTTCGGTCGAGAAAACTCGGTGAATTTCATTTGACGAAGCGCGCTTCCGGGCGTAGGAATAATTTAGCTTAACGGTAACAGCGCCGGTTTTGGCACAACACTAACCACGGTTCCTCACCAATTAGTTGCGCTACAAGCCGGGGTGTGCACAACATATTGTGTTTTCCGCTTTACAGCAACCGCCAGCTTTGGTTGGCTAGACCCAGTAAGATTATGTATTTGAAGAATCTCACGGTTTTTGGCTTTAAGTCTTTTGCGGACAAGACGGCGCTGAATTTTCAGCCCGGCGTCACCGCCATTGTCGGGCCGAACGGCTGTGGCAAATCCAATGTTTCCGACGCCATCCGCTGGGTGCTCGGCGAACAGTCGGCCAAGGCTTTGCGCGGCGGCGAAATGGCCGACGTGATTTTCAATGGCACCGACGGTCGCAAGCCGATGGGCATGGGCGAAGTTTCGCTCACGCTCGGCGGCGTCGGCGAAGAAAGTTTGAAAGCAGCCGGTGTGGAAGTTTCTTACGATGAAGTGACGCTGACGCGTCGGATTTACCGCGACGGCGGCAGCGAATACTTTTTGAATCGCACGCCCTGCCGCCTGAAGGACATCCAGCAGCTTTTCATGGGCACGGGCGTCGGGCGCACGAGCTACAGCATTTTGGCGCAGGGCCACATCACGCAAATTCTTTCCAGCAAGCCCGAAGACCGCCGGATGATTTTTGAGGAAGCCGCCGGCATCACGAAATTCAAATCGCAGAAAAAAGAATCGCTGCGCAAACTGGAATACACCGAGCAAAATCTGCTGCGCATTGCGGACACAATCAAGGAAGTGAAACGCCAGATCGGTTCGCTCCAGCGTCAGGCTGGCAAGGCGCGGCGCTACAAACAAATTTCACAGGAACTGCAGCATTTGGAAACGCAACTGGCGCGGCATCAGTTCGACGTGTTTCAAGGCGAAATTGCGGAACGGCAGACCGCCGTTGAAAATCTGCGGAACGAAATTGAAACCGGCTCGAATGATGTCCTTCGTTTTGAAAATGAAATCTCGAAGCTGCGCGAGCATCTTTCCGAACTCGAACACGAAGTCGCGGCGCAGCAACAGCGCGGGCTGGAATTGAAGTCTGGCATTGACCGCAACGAAAGCCGCATTCAATTCAACGAAGAGCGGCTCCGCGAAATCGAGTCGCAGAACGCCAAGGCACTGGCCGAGATTACGCAAGCCGAGGAACGCTGCCACGCGGCGTCGAGCGAACTGCTTTCCGTCACGGAACGGCTCGCTGTGGCTGAGGCCGCGCTGGATCAGCACCGCGAAAGTTTGCAGGCGAAACGCGAAAGCTTGCAGCAGATTGAAAATGATTTGCGCGAGCGGCAGGAACAGTTACGCCTGGCGCAGTCCACGGCGTTTGCCGCCGCGCAGGATTTATCGCGGCTGCGCAACGAAATCACGGCGCTCGATTTGCAGAAGCAGGGCAACATTGTCCGGTTGGAAAAGCTGTCCGCCGAAAAAATCCAGTTGGAAGTCGAGCGCACCGGTCTGGAATCGCGCTTGCAGGAATTCACCGCCAGCGTCGAGTTGGAAAAACTGAACGTCGCCACCACGCGCGGCTCCGTGGAGCAGCGACAAAATCGCCTGCGCGAACTGCAAACCGAATTGCAGACGGCCTCCACCGAGCAGGACAAGTTTTTGCACCAGCAGTCCGACAAGCGTTCGCGGCTCACGGTGCTGCAGCAGCTTGAAGGTTCGCACGAAGGTTTTGACGCCGGTGCGGTCGCGGCGTTACGCCAGTCGCGCTCGGTCATCGGTTCGCTGGCGGACCGGATTCGCGTGCCGGATCAATTTGTCACCGCAGTCGAAAATGCGCTGGGCCATAATTTGCAACTGGTGCTCACCGAGCAGCCGTCGTCTGCGCAGGAAATTTTGGCGGAACTCAACACGAATAAATCCGGTCGTGCCAGTGTGGCCGCGCTCGCCATCCATCAGTATGAGGATGAG
>CAJAQO010000317.1 GCA_903944085.1 uncultured Verrucomicrobia subdivision 3 bacterium | reverse complement strand
GCCCGTCCCGGTTGCCGTTTTCGGCGTCGCGCCGTGCGCGCCGTCCCCAGCGCCGTCAGGCGCGGCATATTTGTAGAACCCCAAACCAAAATAATTTTCAGCCCCGTCGGGGCGGCATCTTCCGTCCGCCCGCCCGACGATGTCGCTCCTGACGGAGCTTTGTCAGTTGTTGAATGGCGATGCTACAAATATGCCAGCCCTGACGGGCTTGGAAAATCTGTGTTCCATCCGTGTTTCATCTGTGGCTAAAAATTCAATCGCCCTTCGCCCCGTTCGTCCACCCCAAACTGCCATTGGCCGCACGGCTGGGACTTGGCTGGGGAGCGCGCCCATCCCGGTGGCCGTTTCCGGCGTCGCGCCGCCCCCCTGAAAATAGCCCAGCCATTCATGGCTGGGATTCGTGGCCCGCAATTTTCCAAAGTCCCGCCAGGGACGAAAGGTGCTTGCGCACGGCCATCAAGTTTTCTGCCGTCCCTCGCGGGACTTTTACATTTGGTTGACGAGATACCCAGCCATGAATGGCTGGGCTATTGTCATCGCATCGCTCCGCGCCTTGGCCTCTTTGCGACTTTGCGTTTAATTCCATCGCCACGTCCGACCAAATGTTCAAACGCCGTTCGTCCACCCCAAACTGCCATTGGCCGGTGTTTGCACACGGCCATCAGCTGGGACATTGCCGGGGAGCGCGCCCGTCCCGGTGGCCGTTTTCGCCGTCGCGCAAAAAATCTGTAGCGGCAGGCATCCTGCCTGCCGTAGAGCCGTGGCTGCCAG
Organism: uncultured Verrucomicrobia subdivision 3 bacterium; assembly: GCA_903944085.1. Classification (GTDB taxonomy): domain Bacteria; phylum Verrucomicrobiota; class Verrucomicrobiia; order Limisphaerales; family UBA11358; genus UBA11358. The sequence continues at coordinate 2,862 of CAJAQO010000317.1, read as the reverse complement.
CCCGGCGGAAAAAACCCTCGGCCAGCCGCACGTCCCCGAACATTTGACAATGCAGTAAAAACCGTCCGTCTTTTTCCGGGCGGCAAGGATGGCCGCCCTCTACGTCAGGCAGGGATGCCTGACGCTACATCCCCAGCGCCGTCAGGCGCGGCATATTTGTAGCATCCAAAACCAAAATAATCTTCAGCCCCGTCGGGGCGGCATCTTCCGTCCGCCCGCCCGACGATGTCGCTCCTAACGGAGCTTTGTCCGTTTGTGGATGGTGGATGCTACAAATATGCCAGCCCTTCGGGCTTCGGAAAATCTGTGTTCCATCCGTGTTTCATCGGTGGCTAAAAATTCAATCGCCCTTTGCGCACGGTCACCATATTGTTTCTTCCGTCCCTCGCGGGACTTTTAATTTGTTCGACGCAATACCCAGCCATAAATGGCTGGGCTATTGTCGTGGTTTTCCCTGCGCCTTAGCGTCTTTGCGACTTTGCGTTTAATTCCCTTCCCGCTGATGTCGCTCCTAGCGGAGCTTTGTCCGTTGGCGGATGCGAGGCTACAAATATGCCAGCCCTGACGGGCTTGAAAAAATCATTCCAGCCGTCTTCCGTCGTGCCACGGCTGCGGAAATGAGACCTATTGGCACAAGTTTTGGGTTTCCCGGCTTCATTTCCACGACCATGGACGGGGTTTCTTTGACCAAGGCAGACGTTTCCTTGGTCGTGGGAACGGTTCCAAGGGTCGTTGGAACGGCTGCCATGGTCGTGGGAATCATTGCTAGGGTCGTGGCAACGGCTCCAAGGGTCATTGGAATCGTCGCCATGGTCGTGGGAATGGTTCCAAGGGTCATGGAAACTTTCGGCAGGGTCATGGAAATGGCTGGCTTGAACCAATTTTTCGGGTTTATCACCAAAACTGCCGCTTTTTCGGTCGTTTGGCCGGCTCCGGGTGGCCAGCACGGTTCCGGCCGAAGGGTTGATCCCAACTTTCTGGAACCAGACCAGTGCGGTTTAAGCCGGGCCGGTTTTTAGGGTCAGATTGACCCAACCGTGAAGCCATCATGCTTAGGCGGCGCGTCAGAGGGCGAGGAGCAGGCGTTTGATTTCCTTGAGCCGCGCCTTGGCCTCCGTTTTGGTGAGGCGTGGGAACTTGCCGCCGAGTTGGATGAAATCGCCGCGCCGCGTGATTTTCAATTTGTCTTCCTCGACTTCGATGCTGCTCACACCTTTTTCGCTGGCGAGAATTTTCAGTTCGCCGACGGCCAGCAGCAGATCCACCGCCGGCGGCAGCGGGCCGAACCGGTCGCGCAATTCCTTCTGCAACGCATCGAGCGCAGCTTTATCGGTGGCCTGCGCGAGCTTGCGGTAAATTTCGATGCGATGATGCGGCTCGGTGACGTAATGGTGCGGGAGAAATGCGGAGTGCGGAGTGCGGAATGCGGAATCATCCACGCCGTGCGCAGCGGTTTTTAATTCCGCATTCCGCATTCCGCATTCCGCACTCAAAAAGTCCAGCGCGATGCGGACTTCGACACGCGGTTTCACTTTCTCGCCTTTGAGCGCGCCGACGCTTTGTTTGAGCAATTGGCAGTAAAGTTCAAACCCGACGGCAGTGATGTGGCCGCTTTGTTCCGCGCCTAAAAGATTTCCCGCGCCGCGAATTTCCAGGTCGCGCATCGCGATTTTGAAACCGCTGCCGAGCGACGCGTATTGCTTCATCGCGCTGATGCGTTTGCGCACGTCGGTGAGCAAACGTGCGTGGCGCGGCAGCAGCAGATACGCGTAGGCCTGATGTTTGTAGCGCCCGACGCGGCCGCGCAATTGGTAAAGCTCGCTTAAGCCAAAGCGGTCGGCGCGGTCAATGATGATCGTGTTCGCGTTCGGAATATCGAGGCCGCTCTCGATGATCGTCGTCGAGAGCAAAACATCCGCCTCGCCGTTGACAAAGGTCGTCATCACTTCCTCCAAATCGTCCGCGTGCATCTGGCCGTGGCCGACGACGATGCGCGCGGTCGGCACGAGCGATTTTAATTTCGCGAGCATCGTGTCAATCGTCGTCACGCGGTTGTGCAGGAAAAAAACTTGTCCGCCGCGCTGCATCTCGCGCTGGATGGCGTCGCGGATGGTGCGCTCGTCGTAAGGCGTGGCAATCGTTTCGACGGGCAAGCGGTCGTGCGGCGGCGTCTGGATCGTGCTCATGTCGCGTGCGCCGGTGAGCGCGAGATAAAGCGTGCGCGGAATCGGCGTGGCGCTCAACGTCAGCACATCAACCATCGTGCGCAGCCGCTTAAATTTTTCCTTGTGCAGCACGCCGAAGCGCTGCTCTTCGTCAATGACCACCAAGCCGAGATCTTTAAACGCGATGTCATCCTGCACGATGCGGTGCGTGCCGATGACAATGTCCACCGCGCCCGCCGCCAAATCTTTGATGACGCGCGTCTGCTCGCGCTGGGTGCGGAAACGCGAGAGCAGTTCCACGCGAATCGGATAATCCGCCATGCGCTCGCGGAAATTATTAAAATGCTGCTGCGCGAGCACCGTTGTCGGCACGAGAATGGCAACTTGTTTCCCGTCCATCACGCATTTGAACGCGGCGCGGATGGCCACTTCGGTTTTGCCAAAGCCCACATCGCCGCAGATCAAACGATCCATCGGCTTGGCGCGCTCCTGATCGGCTTTCGTGTCGGCGATGGCGGTGATTTGGTCGCGCGTTTCCTCGTAGATGAAGGCACTTTCAAACTCACGCTGCCATTGCGTGTCCGGCTGGCACGCATGGCCGGCCTGTGTTTCGCGCACGGCTTGGATGCGCAACATTTCCGCCGCGATATCGCGGACGGCCTTTTCCGTTTGCTCTTTCGCCTTCGCCCAACGCGTG
>CAJAQO010000316.1 GCA_903944085.1 uncultured Verrucomicrobia subdivision 3 bacterium | reverse complement strand
TTTTGCGCCGGCCACGTGGAATCGCCGACGTTGCAAAATCTTTTCGCGGACAGCAGCGACGCGACCTGTGCCGATAGAACCGTGACTCCCCGCCCCAACTTAGCCTGTATGTTAGTTGGTCATGCCTTGGCTGAACTAACCGGGTAACTTTGGCTTTGACCTAACCTGGTTCATCTGCTTTACTCAACTTATGAGTATTAATCTTACTGCACAACAACTACGTCAAGCTGCCGACCTCAAAGAGGAAATCGCGAAGCTTCAAAACCAATTCAACCAATTGCTGGGCGGCACTGTCGCCACCACGGCGGCGGTCGCCGAAGCGGCCAAGCCGGCCCGGAAGAAAATGAGCGCTTCCGCCATCGCCAAGATTCGCGCCGCCCAGAAGGCGCGCTGGGCCAAGATCAAAGGCACCGCCAAGCCGGCCGCGCCGGCGAAGTCTGCCGTCAAAGCCGTGGCCGCCAAGCCAAGTGCGGCACCAGCGACCAAACCGGCCAAGAAAAAAATCAGTGCTGCGGGCAAAGCCGCCATTGCCGCCGCGCAAAAAGCCCGCTGGGCCAAAATCAAAGCCGCGAAGGCCGCGAAACCGGCCGCGAAGTAATTCCGTCGTCACGTCATCCGGCAAAGGCCACCTGTAATCAGGTGGCCTTTGTTTTTTGGGTTGAACAAAATTCGGAAGATAATTTTGCGAACCGGCTTGGCGCTTGGCGCTGAAACAGCGGCCAGCCTGCGGCTCCAATAAGTTGCGGACAAAGGCAAATCGTCTCATGGCCGCACAACCGGCTGGATACTGGTTGGCGAGTTAGTTAAGGAGCTTTCAGTTCAGAACCGAAACAAGGGATCTATTTGGAGATTACGGATGCGGGCGGTAACTTCGCTTTCGCGGTTTTCCACCGTCCTTTCCGGGACCAATGTCTTTGGTTTGCTTGCACCGAGGATGACGTCCCCGGCTCATTGCCAGCGTCGTTCCGCGATCACCGCATTGCGCTTTGAGCATTTACTCACCGTAAACGTGGGCAACTTAAAAGGAAAATTCCGATCACCGTTGCGTTGTGATGCCGTGATCCCGGGCCGGCCGCTTCACTTTGCTGATTTTTCTTTGCAGGCTGGACTCGCCTGTTATGCTCGAAATTGTTCATCCGGTGAATCCCTGACACGCATTGTGCTATGGCAAACATGCTCAAGTCTGGCACGCCGTCCCGAGGAAGGAAATCGAGGACGACAGTTCCGGCAACTTCTGCTGCCATCAACACCCCACGTCAGCGCGCGCCCCTGGTTCTCAAACCTTTTCCCATCGTCGGCAGCGGTGCTTCCGCCGGCGGACTGGAAGCGCTGGATAAATTTCCTGACCAGGTGCCGCCGGATGGCGGCAGCGCGTTCGTGGTGGTCACGCAGCAACATACCGGCCTCACCCGCTTGCTGCCGGAGTTGCTCGGCAAATGCACGCGGATGCGGGTGAAGCTGGCGGCCGACGGCATGGCGGTGGAACCGCACGCGGTTTACTTGTCGCTGCCGGCGGGCTGCCTGGCAATTCTGCCTGGCACGTTGCATTTGATGGTGCCAGATGAGACCGGCATGACGATGGCGATTCCTGCGGATGTAAACAGCTTTCGTCATCGCGCGCACAAGTTTTGCCTTCGCACGAATGAGTTTGGCGGTGATGAAAACAAGAGGCGGGCGGGCAGCAACTTAATGTCGCCGGACCAGAAGGGCTGGGAAAGCCTGACGCTAGACCAAGCCGACATCTTGTGTCAGGTTATACTTGGCGGGAACCAGGCCAAAGGTTGAAATTATGAAAGCCATCTCTAAAAAACTGCGGGCGCGGGCCAAGAAGCACCTGGCCACGACGCGGCGCGAAGTCGCCCAGATGCCGGTGGAGGCGGTGCAGAAACTGGTGCAGAAACTACAGTTCCACCAGATCGAACTGGAGACGCAGAATGACGAACTGCGCCGGACGCAACTGGAATTGGAGGCGGCGCGCGAGCGGTTGCGGCTGGCCTACGATGCCGCGCCGGTCGGTTTTCTGACGCTGGATGCCCAAGGCGTCATCGGTTCGGCGAATCTGGCCGTCGCGCGGCTGCTGAATTTTGACCGGGTCAAACTGCCGGGCCAGAAACTGACGCGTTTCATCGTGCCCGGTTCACAGGATGCCTTTTACCGGCACTACCAGCAGCTTTTGAACACCGGCGAGAAGCAAACCTGCGAGATTGATTTTTTGCGGAAGGGCGGCGGACAGTTTACCGGCTGGCTGGAATCCGTCGCGGAGCGCGCCGACGCGGGCCAATCGCCGCACTGCCTCGTGATGGTGAGCGACATCACTGCCCGCAAGCACGCCGAACTCCGGCTGGCGGCGTTTGCGGAGGCGACCTTTGAAGGCATCCTCGAAAGCGAAGCGGGCCGCATTACGGACTGCAACGACCAAATGGCCCGGATGATCGGCTGCACGGTGGCCGAGCTGATCGGCACGGAGATCGCCGCCATGGTGGTGCCGGAAGACCGCGACCGCGTGATGGCGAAAATCCGGGCCGGCTTGGAACAGGAGATCGAGCATGAATTGCTCCGCCGGGACGGCACGCGAATCTTTGTCGAAGCGCGTGGCCAGCCGGTATTTCTCGGCAGCGGGCGACGCCATACCGCGATCCGCGACATCACCCAGCGCAAGCGGGCTGCGGAGGTCCATGCCAAATTGGCGGCCCTGGTTGAAACTTCCGAGGATGCCATCATCAGCAAGGATCTCGACGGCACGGTGACGAGCTGGAATGCCGCGGCCGAACGCCTCTTCGGCTTTCGTGGCGAGGAGATTATTGGGCAGCCGATCTTGCGCATCATCCCGTCGGAACTCCAGGCCGAAGAGGTGGCTATTCTGAACCGCCTGCGCCAGGGCGAATCCGTTTCGCACTACGAAACCGTGCGGCTGGCGAAGAACGGGCAGCGCATTCCAGTTTCCCTGACCATCTCGCCCATCCGCGATGCGGCGGGCGTTATTCTGGGGGTTTCAAAAATCGCCCGCGACATCACCGGGCGCAAACAAGCTGAGGAAGCCCTGTGGCAGGCGCGGAATGAATTAGAAGTGCGCGTGTGTGAACGAACCGCGGAACTCACCTGTGCCAACGCCGCCCTGCGCGCGGAAAAGGCGTTTTCCGACAGTCTCATTGAACTGGCCCCCGCCATCATCGCCGTGGTGAACGCGCAAGGGCACCTGGTTCGCACCAATGCCTACGCGGAGCAACTCGGAGGCTATCCCTTCGCCGAGACGGAGGGGCGCAATATGATCAGCCTGTTCCTGCCCAAGGATGACCAGTCGCGCATGCGCCACGTGTTGCGGGAGGCATTGCAGGGCCGGGCCGCGCAGGGAGTCGTTGCCCCCTTCCGCACCCGGGCGGGCAAAATCCGGCACATCGAATGGTTCTCCAAACCGCTCGCCAGCACCGATGGCAAGACGGCCACCGTGCTGGCGATCGGCCATGACATCACCGACCGGATCAAACTGGAAGAGGAAATTCTGCATATCAGCGAGCGGGAGCGCCGGGTGATTGCCCAGGATTTGCATGACGGGCTGGGCCAGTTGCTGGTGGGCACGCTGCATCTGGCGCACACCTTGCAAAAAGATTTGGCCGCTGGCTCGCCGGCGAAAGCGCGGCGGTTGAGCCGGATCAAGGACATTATCAACGAAGCCGTCACGCAAACCCGCGACCTGGCCCGTGGCCTGCATCCCGTCGAATCGGTTCCGAACGGCCTGATGGCGGCGCTCGAAACCTTGTCCACCCGGACCAAAAAATTATTTCAAGTCACCTGCCACTTCAACGGTCGCCGAACGGTCTTGATCCATGACGATGCGATCGCGACGCATCTGTTCCGCATCGCCCAGGAAGCCGTGACCAACGCCATCAAACACGCCAGCCCCAAACACATCGAGATCAGCCTCGGCGAGACGCCGGGCCGGATCCGGCTCGCGGTCAAGAACGATGGGCTGAACCTGGCGGAATCGCCACGCAAGCCAACGGGCATGGGCTTGCGCATCATGCATTATCGTGCGCGCATGATTGGTGGCTTCCTGACCATCCAGAAAAAAGCGGGCGGCGGCACGATCATCGTCTGCACGGTGCATGTGCCGGCGAAGCGGTCAGAAATTTCAGTCCGAAACGCACCCCCAAAAAAACAATGAAAAAGGATTAATATGGCGAAACGAATATCCCTGTCACCCTGGACGGCGGCAAAACGAAAAATCCTGATCGTTGATGATCATCCCATGATGCGCGAAGGTCTGCGCGGGACGATCGCCCGCGAGCCGGACCTGATGATCTGTGGCGAAGCGGAGAATGCCCAGCAGGCCATGGACGCCGTCCAGAAACTCACGCCGGACCTGGTGCTGGTGGACATCACTTTGCCCGGCAAGAGCGGGCTGGAGCTGGTCAAGGATCTCAAGGCAATGCATCCCCAACAGGCCATCCTCGGCATCTCGATGCATGAGGAAACGCTCTACGCGGAACGCATGCTGCGGGCGGGGGCGAGCGGCTACATCACCAAACAGCAGCCGCCGGAAGAATTGGTCAAAGCCATCCGGCAGGTGTTGGACAACCACGTTTATGTGAGCAAGGAAGTCACCGAGCGCATGTTGGAACGGCTTTCCGGCAGACCGCACACGAACCGGTCGCCGATGGAAATTCTCACCGACCGCGAATTTGAAATTTTTCAATTGATTGGCGGGGGCAAATCGCCCAAGGAAATCGCGCAGCAGTTGCATCTGAGCGCCAAAACCGTCGCCGTCCACAAGGCCAACATTCGCCAAAAGCTCAATCTGAAAAGCACCGCCCAGTTGATCCGCTTCGCCATCCAATTGGAGAATAGCGAAAATCCGGCCAGCGATTAAAGCCGGCGCAAAGGAAACCGGGGACCGGGCAGCCCAAGCGGCCGGCTCCATTTTGAAAACATCACTGTCTGCGGAAATCGCCGGCGCTTTGCTTGTGCGCGGCCAGAATTTTTTCAATGCGGTTTGGCAATTTGCTTTTACTGCGGATTGCTTCGTGGAGCTACGCGGCGTCCACGCGGAGCCGGCGTCATCAGTGCAATGAGTTTAATCCTGACCGCTCCGACGTGGTTGCAGTCTGATTGAAACTTTTCGCGGTTCCGGTCGTCTGCCAAGGAACATTACCGTGGAAATTTGAACCGGAACGTTTTTTAATTCGGTTAAACACACAAAATACATATGAAAACAAAACAACTCATCGTGGCCGCCGCGCTGGCATTGGCGGCATTGGTGCCGGCGGCCACGGCGCAAACCAACCAGACCGACAAGATCGAAACCAAGGCGCAACGCGATGCGCGCATGGCGTGGTGGCGCGAGGCCAAGTTCGGCATGTTCATCCACTGGGGCGTTTATTCCGTGCCCGCCGGTTATTATCACGACAAGCCCGTGGCCGGCATCGGCGAGTGGATCATGAATCGCGGCAAAATTCCGATGGCGGAATATCAGCAGTTCGCCAAGCAGTTCAATCCGGTGAAATTTGATGCCGACGCGTGGGTCAAAACGGCCAAGGACGCGGGCATGAAATATATTGTCATCACCTCGAAACATCACGACGGCTTTGCGATGTTCGACACCCGCGCGAGCCAGTGGGGCATCACGCACGCCTCGCCGTTCGGGCGCGATCCGCTCCAGGAACTCGCCGCCGCCTGCCGCAAAAACGGCATCAAGCTCGGCTTTTATTATTCGCAAGCGCAGGATTGGAACAACGGGGGCGCGGCCTCCGGCGGCAAGTGGGATCCGGCGCAAGAGCACAGCATGGACGATTACATTGACAAAATTGCCGTGCCGCAGGTGAAGGAAATTTTGTCGAACTACGGCGAGTTTCCCGCCGTGCTCTGGTGGGACACGCCGCGCGACATGAATTTTGATCGCGCCCAAAAGCTGTATTCCGAAGTCAAGGCGCTCAAGCCCGGCATCATCATGAACAACCGGCTCGGCGGCGGTTTCAGAGGCGACACCGAAACGCCGGAGCAGTTCATCCCGCCGCAAGGCTATCCTGGCCGCGACTGGGAAACGTGCATGACGATGAACGGCACCTGGGGTTTTAAAAAGGATGACCAGAATTGGAAATCCACCGAGACGCTGATTCGCAATTTGTGTGACATTGCCAGCAAGGGTGGCAATTATTTGTTGAACGTCGGGCCGACGAGCGAAGGCCTGATTCCGCAGCCGAGCATCGAGCGGTTGGCCGAAGTCGGCGCGTGGATGAAAGTGAACGGCGAGGCGATTTACGGCAGCGGCCCAACGCCGTTCGGCGCGGAGGCCGGTGCCTTCAGCACGACGGAAAAGGACAAAAACGGCAAGCCGAAGTTTATTCCCGCTTGGGATTGGCGCTGCACGACCAGGCCGGGCAAATCATTTCTCGGCATTCACACCCGTCCCGGAAAAATCTACGTCCACATTTTCAACTGGCCCGCGAATGGAAAATTTGAACTTGCCGGTCTGCAAAGCCGCGTTAAAAAAGCCTATCTGCTGGCCGACCACAAAAAACTCGCGGTGCAACCATCCGCATCCGGCGTGAGCATCCAGTTGCCTGAACAGGCCCCCGATAAAATCGCCTCCGTGGTTTGTCTGGAAATCAAAGACCAAGCGGCGAAAGTCGCGGCGCAAAAATAAATCCGGCCAAATTCAAACGGCGCGAACTCCAAAGTCCGCGCCGTCTTTGTTTTCAAAACCGGTTGGCTGGCTTTACGCGCTTGAAAAAAGGTCGGAGCACGGACAAAAAATCCGTGCCCCGTGAAAATACCAATTTTCAGACTGTTGCCTACGGTTTCACCAACCGGAAATAAACTGCGGGATTGGCTGGATTAACCGGAATTGAAATGCTCGTGCTGGCACCGGAACCGGCAATGGTGTGCCAGTCGCCGGCATTGACCGTCAAACCGGTGCTAAGACTGTTGGTTTCCACCTGAAGCAGCAGGCCCAGATAAGCTGCCGGCCAGCTCAATAAAAGGTTGCTGCCGGTGTAGGTGGCGGTGATCGGTGCGGGCGTGGCGGGAAAGCCACCAGCTTTGACCCGGAGCGTTCCGTCCACAGTCAGATAACTGGTGTCCCAGGAAATTCCGGTGCCCGGCGAGGCGGGAATGATTGAGGCGAAGGAACCGGTGTAAGCTCCCGCAGTAAAGAGTTTAAATGAGTCGCCGGCCGCATATGCCAGAACCCCGAGCTGGTTCACCGCCAGCGTGCCGCCGTAATTGATCGTGCTGCCGACAACCAGATCGCTGACGCCGACGCCGATGTCTTTGGAAACATCCACGGCCAGCGTGCCGTTGAGCGTGACCGCGCCGGCGGCGGTGACCGTGCCGACCGGGAAGATGGTGGCCGGTCCGGGCGAAAGTGTGCCACTGGCACCGACGGTGAGCGCCCCCGCAACGCTGATGTTGCCCGCGAGTTTGCCGCCGTTGACCAGCGTGAGACCGGTGTAAGTATTGGTTGAATTCAAATACAAAGTTCCAGCGCCAGTCTTGGTCAACCCGCCGGTCGAACCGACATCCGGGATCAAAGGCTGGTTGTTGGTGATGACGAAGCCGCCGTCGTCGAGCACCAGACCGCCGTTTTGAATCAGCGCCTGATCAATGACAATGAAGCTCGCTTGGTTTGTGTTGGCCTGAAGCGTGCCGCCGTTAAAGCGAGCGATCGAAGTTTTGCCAGCCGCAGGCGCGCGACTAAGCACGGAGGCTTGGATCAGACCACCATTGAGATTCAGCAGACCGATGCCTTGGTTGGCCGTTTCGCCGAGATAGAGTGCGGTGTCGTTGTAAAAGATGCCGCCATTCATGGTCAGCGTGCCTGCGCCGCCGAGCGAACCGACGATGATGTTGCCGGGGCCGAGTTTGCGAGCGGAGCCGCTGTTGATGATCATGGTGCCCAGCGAGTTGGTGTTGTTGCGGCCAACCGCCACCCAGTTGGTGCTGATCAAAATGCCGCCATTAATGATGCAAGCACCGGTCGTGGCATTCTGAGCAATCCAAAACTGGTTGCCAGAAGTGAGGTAGCCATTGGTGCTGACGATCAGCGTGCCGCCATTAACCATATCGTTACCTGAACTGATGTTGGTCGAGACAATGGTGATCGTGTCGGTATTCAACTTGACCAAAGTATTGTTGGTGCCGGTGGACATATCGGTCGCCCAGGTGAAATCATCACTGCGATTGAACTGCAGCGTGGAACTATTAATCGTCAACGCACCCGTGCCGATGTTGCCGCCCACGCCGCCGCTGCCAAGCTGCAATGTGCCGGCCGTCACAATGGTTCCGCCGGAGTAAGTATTGGTCGCGCCCAGCGCCAGCAACCCGCTGCCAATTTTGGTAATAGAAGTAAGGCTGTTGGTTTCGACCAGCGGGCCATTGAGCGTCATGGAAGTGCCGCTGACATCAATGATGCTCGAAGCTGCGAGAGTTATGGGCGAGATTACCGTGGCGGTGCCGCTGCCATTGTTCAAGCACCAGTTGGTTCCACCATTCAGCACCATGGGCTTGTTGACCAAATTGGTCGGTCCCCACAGTTGGAATTGAGCATTGGTCCAAATCGTGAGGATATTGGTCGGATTACCCATGGTGGTGCTGTTGGCTTCAAAACCAAATAATCCGCCCACCACGTTGATGTTAGCCAGTGCGGGGTCAATGGCCACGCTCACCAGCGAAACTTGGTTGGTGCTGATTTTGGTAAGGTTGTAAGCGTTGCCACCGGTGGAGAGACTGGCCAAGGGAACGCCGTTGGCACGAACGTCCCAGCGCCCGCCGCCGCCAAAAGTCGTGTCACCGGTCAAAGTGACCGTGTTGAGTGCGTTGACTTGTGCGGTAGTCGAGGAATTGATGATCGCTCCGCTGTTGCCCACGCCGGTGCCGCCCACGACAAAAGGTTTCAGACCGAGATTCTGGGCGTTCACATCGAGGGTGGCCCCGCTGGCAACGGTTACAACGCCGTTCGTAGCCCCAAACGCGGTGGCGCTGCCCGCCATCAAAGTGCCGCCGGAAACATTGACCGGGCCAATGAAGTCATTGGCGTTGTTGATGCGCAGCACGGCGCTGCCGGATTTCGAGATGCCAACCGGACCGCTGATTTTGCCGGCACCTTGCATGGTATAGTTGGTCGCCGAGTTGTTGAACGCGACCGCCGTGGGCAGCACTGGGCTAACAATGTTCACCAAGTTGGTCACTGACGTGTCGTCAAAGGTGACGGCGTCGAAGTTATCATATTTCTGCGCGCCAAGATTCCAGTTGGCCGTAGTGTTGATGTCCCAATTCGTGGTAGAACCATACCAGGTAAGGCTGGAGACAGTTCCGCTCACGATAAGATTAATCTGATTCGGGGTGGTTTCGTCCACGGCCAAGATATACCGCGAGGGCGTGCTCACCAGTGGCGTGGGATTGAACGAACTCAACTTACTGCCGGCATAAGTGAACAACCGATAAGTGCCGGGACTCAACGGCTGGAGCGGATTGATGCTGATGGTGGAACCTTGCGGATCAAGGTTGCCATGCACCACCACGAGATCGTTGGAGCCGGTGCCGGGGGTCAGGTCGGTGCCCAAATCAAATTGATTCGTGACGCCGAGGCTCAAGATAAGGTTGTTGTTGAAGGTGAGCGTGCCGCGCGAGCCAGAACCGCCGGGCTGGAGCAACGAATTGTTGGCGAGCGCCACATTACCATTCACCGTGCCGCTGCCGAGAAAAGATTTGCCGTTGTTGGTCCAAACGCCGCCTGCCGCGGCGGCGGCGAGGGAAACATCCAGCGTGGCGTTGCTGTAAACATTGATGCTGGTGGTTAAGGGCAGCGTGCCGGTGGCGCCAAGCACCAGCGTGCCGCCTTCGACTGCGGTAATGCCAGAGAAGGTGTTATTGCCGAGCAAGGTCCAGTTGCCGGTGCCCATTTTGAGCAGACCCGAGAGAGTGTTGGCACCGGAGCCGTCCGAGATATAGCCGCCAATAGTATTCGTTCCATTGCCCGCGCCGCCGATCTCCAAATTGCGACCGGTAGTGTTGGGGATGAGCGAGCCCGTGAGCGTCAGCGAACCGGCGTTGGCGAAGATGGAGGTATCGCCGCCGCCGCTGGTCAGATTGAAAGTGCCCTCAATGGTATTGTCACCACCTTCATTGTAAATGGTGCCGGTCACATAGCTTGTGTTGTAACTAATGTTGGGGCCCAGATCAATGTTGCCACCTGAGCCATCAAGGTGAAGCGTGCATTGACCAGCCGTGCCCGCAGTCAACTGAACCGTCTTGACGCCCAAGCCCAGACCATAACTATTGTGGATCCAAAGCGCCCCGGCATTGATGTTGACGTTGCCCAGAAAGGTGTTGGTGCCGCCCAAGATCAGCGTTCCGCCGAAACCGTTTTCATAGAGGTTGCCGCCAGCCGCGCCATTGGTGATATTTCCGTTGTAAGTGATGGTCGTATTGGTGGCGACCACGAAACTCAAAGTGGCAGTGGCCGCGTTGGTGGGATTCACCAAGCCGATATCGCCGCTGGGCACCGAGTTAGTAATGGCGTTGCCATACTGCAAGGTTCCCCAACCTACCAATGTGCCGCCGGTGTAAGTGTTGGTGCCAGTCATGATCTGGGTTCCAGTGCCGACCTTGGTCAGGGCCAGTGCGTTGCCGGAATAATCCGTCAGCAGTCCGGCAAAAGTGCTGCTCGCGTTATTCGATCCCACGGTCAGCACAGCGTAACCAGTGGTGCTCTCAACCACGCCCGCGCCAGACAGACCGTTGATTCCCTCGCTCTGGCCGTTGAGATCAAACGTGCCGCCCGCGTTCACCGCGACCGACGCCCCGTAATAAATCTGGTCGCCACCGGTGCCGGTGAGTTGGCAGAGGCCGTTACTGTTGATGGTCAAGGTGCCGCCGAGGGCGTGCACACCAGCCGTGCTGGATTTGGCGAGTTGTAGGATGCCGCCGGCGTTCACGGTGGCAGCAGCGGCAACATTATCCGAGCTCCCGCCCAACTGCAATATGCCGCCGTTGACATTGAGCGTCGGCGTGCCCGTGCCACCGTTGCCGCGGGTGAAGCGGTCAATATACTGCGTGCCCGTGCCGATTTTGTTGAAGGTCAGAGTGCTGTTGGTGGCCGGGGAAATATTGCATTCCACCGTTCCGTAAAAACTGCCGCTGCCATTGTTCACTCCCACGGTCATGGTGTGAGTTCCAGAAGCGGCACTGCTGATGCCGATGCCGACAATGCCTCCGCCGTTGAGCTGATTGACATAGGCCGTGTTGCCGTCCCACTCATCAAAAGTCCCGTCCACCTGGAGGTCCGCCATGTTGGTCCAAGTAAGTCCATCGGTCCAGAAGCCGCCCTGCCAACCGCCGTTGCGCAAGGTGCCGCTCTGAACGTCAATCAACGCACCGGGAGCGAGAGCAATATTGATTTTTGGGATGGTGTTGCCTTGGTTGCCCAAATTCACAATGCCGCTGCCGGCAATTTGAAGCGTGCCGCTGCCAGTAATGGACGATGCCAGCGGGGAACCAATATTCACGCTGCTGGGCGGGGCAAACTGATAAGTGGCCCCATTGGAAATGACAATGCCGCCCGCCGCCGGGAAGGTGCCGTTGTCCTGCATGGAAATCGTGCCGGCCTGCACAATCGTCGGCCCACTGTAGTCATTGCTGATGGTCGTGATGGTCAACGTGCTAGTGTTCGTCTTGAGAATAGAGGCCGCACCGCTGATCTTGCCGTTGCCAGAGAAAACATAGTTCGCGGAAGCGTCGCCGACGATGATCAGCGCCGGCTTGACATTCGTCGTGATATTGACAGCGGGCGAAGCGGAGCCGTTGTCGTTGAATAGAACACTGTCATACTGATGAAAAACCGACGCACCAGCACCGTTGTTCCAGTTGGCGGTGGAATTAATATCCCAAGTGTTCACACTGCCGTCGCCAACCCAAGTCAACTGGCTGCCCGCCGCGACGACCAGACGCACGACACCCGGCACCGAAGTGTCCACCGCAAGCCCATCATAAGGCTGATCCAAAACAAAATTGCCGCTGCCCGAAAGCACGCCGTTGTAACGGATCAAAATGTAAGCTCCCGGAGCGAGATTGCCGGCGCGCGGATTAAGGACAATCGTCGTGGTGCCGTTCAGCGTGAGCGCGCCGTTGACATAGATTTCATCATTCAGCGCCGGCGATTCGGTGGCGACATTTGACAGATCATAATTGATCGTGGGCCCATTCAACGTGGTGTTGCCATTGACAGTCAGCACGCCATAACTGTTGGCACCCGCGGGCAACACATTGGCCCCGCTGGCTAAAGTCAGGTTGCCTTGGATCAAATGATTTCCGTTCAAAGTCGCACCGCTGACCGTATTCACGTTGCCCAAAATCGTGCCGCTACCGGTTAGCGTCTGGGTGCCGCCGATGGTGATGGAACCCGGACCCGTCACATCCAAAACGCCATTGACGGTGAGCGTCGCCGTCGTGGTGTTTGGAATCGCGGCGGCAGCCGCGAGGTTCAGCCGCGCTCCCGCGCCAATGGTGGTGTTGCCCGTGTAAGGATCAACATTGCCCAGCGTCAGCGCGCCGGTGCCGTTCTGAATCAAACTACCGGTGCCCAAAACAATGTCGTTGATGGTGATCGGGCTGGTGGTGTTAAACGTGAGCGTGCCGTTGTTGGTAATCGTGCCGGTGCCAATGCTGCCCGCGCCACCGTTGCCAATCGTCAACCCGCCGCCGCTGATCAAAGTGCCACCGGACCACACGTTGCTGCCACCGTTGAGGATCAGCGTGGAAGTGCTGGCCTTGGTGAACCCGCCCGTGCCAATGTTCACCGCCCCGCTGATCGTGCTGCTGGTGGAACCGTCAAGCGTGATATTAAGGTTGCGGTTGGTGCCGGTAATGTTGCCGTTTAGCGTGAAAGAACTGCCGCCGTCCATCTTCAAGGGCATGGCGTCCGCCAGCATCGTGATATTGCCATTGATGGTGCTGGCCACGCTGCCGGACTCCCGCAAGGTGCCATCACCGGCCAGCCCCGATCCGCTCACTTGGAATGATTTGGCGATGGTATAAGCCGCAGTCCAATAGATCTGGCCGCCGCTATTGACGATAGCCGCCGCGCTAGAACTGCCCAGCGCAAAAGCATTGCCGAGGACAACCCGGCCGGCGTTGATGGTAAATATACCGGTAAACGTATTTGAGGCGTTCAACGAAAGCTGGCCGAATGCCGTGCTCGAGGCATTGGGCGTGTTCTTGAGCAACGTGCCGCTGCCGGAAACTCCGCTCGCAATCGTCAACGTCTTGCTGTTGGTGACAATCCAACTCTGATTCGCGCCGAGCACCACCGGCAGCGTCATAGTCAGGTTGGTGGCTGCGCTGGTCATGTCAATGCCGCCGGCCCCCAAGGTGAGCGCGACCCCGGAATTGGTGCTGTTGAGGCTGACGCCGCCGACGCCCGCGGCTGTGGTCACGTTGCTGACGAGAATGCCTTTGATTGAATAGCTGGCTGACAGATAATTGCTCAAGTTGGCCGTGGAAGAAAGGCTGTAGATGGCGAGATCACCCGTGCCGGGCACCGCATTGCCGCTCCAATTGCCGGTCGTGGCCCAGAGCGTGCTGGTGGTGCCTTTCCAAGTCTGGTCGGCTGATACTAAACCGGACGACAGCGCCAACGCCAAAAGGGCGATTTTTTTAAACTGGAGTATGTTTTTTTTCATAAACTTAGTGGATTACTGGATTACTGGCATTTTGTGCCTGCAGAAAACCCGCAGCCACCGATGCACCGGTTGGCGGGCAAGCCTCGAACAGCGCATGACAATTTGAAAAGACTCATTGATCTGATTTCAACTTACCACCTCGGCTACGAGCTGAATTGGATGAACCAAACCATCCGCGTCGGTTTTCACAAGGAGGTTCTGAAGTTGATAAAAAAAACAAAAATCTGTCAATCGCTATTTTCCGGTTCTTGCCTGACTCGGCAGTGGCCTGGCAAAATTGAACCCGCCAGCGGCAACTTGGCGCGAATTGGAAAGTTTTTTACGCCGCCGAGCTTTGCGCCGCTCACCCGGACGGCTTCAAACCTTCCAATCCCGGCGGTTTGTAATTGTAGGCGGGCGGCGGGATGACCGGCCGCGCGTCCATTTTCATTTTCAACATGCCGGGCGCGCTGGCAGTTTCCCTACGCTTGTTGACGGTGTCAATGCGCTGGAGCATCGTCGGTTTGTTGATGCAGTAAAGCAGCGCGGTTTCCTCCGTGATCCATTCTTCCTCGTAAGCTTTAATCAAAGATTGTTCAAAACTGTGCCAGCCGGCGGTGGTGCCTGCCTCGATGATATCCGCCAGCCGGCGGTTTTCATTTTCTCCAAGCGCGATAGCTTCGCGCGTGCGCAGGCTGCTGCCCATCAATTCGGTGACAAGCAGCCGACCGCCTTCGATCCGGGGAATAAGTCGTTGGCTGATGATGTAACGCAGCGAACCCACCAGCCGCTCGCGCACCTGCTGCTCCTCGTCCTTGCTGAACATGCCGAGGATGCGGTTGATGGTTTGTCCGGCGCTGATGGTGTGCAGCGTGCTGTAAACCACGTGGCCGGTTTCGCCGGCGGTCAGCGCAATTTCCATCGTGTCACGGTCGCGAATTTCGCCAACCAGAATAATTTTCGGCGCCTGCCGCAGCGCGGCGCGCAAGCCGTCGGGAAAATTGAAAAAATCGCGCCCCAGTTCCCGCTGGCTGAACGTGGACTTGAGATGCGGATGCAAAAATTCAATCGGGTCTTCCAGCGTGACGATGTGAAACTCATTGCTCTGGTTGATGGCGTTGAGCATCGCCGCCAGCGTGGTCGTCTTGCCGCTGCCGGTGCCGCCCGTCACAAAAATGAGGCCGTTTTTTTCCTTGATGACCTCGCGGAACACCGGCGCGAGATTAAGCGATTCCAGCGAGGGCACCTGCGATTGCAGCCGGCGCAGCACCATCGCAAAATTTCCGTTCTGCCGGTAAATGTTGACGCGAAACCGGCAGAAATTTTTCAGGGAATAGCTGCAATCGCACGAGCCGTGGCTCGCCAGATCCGCCAGCAGCCGCGCGTTGTTGTTGATGATGGCACCGGCCAGCCCTTCGATGCGCAAACTGGTGAGCACCGATTCGGGCGGCGCCAGCGCAAACGGCTTGAGCCGGCCATGCACCTCCATCTGCGGTGGTTTGCCCGCCACAAAGAGCAGATCCGAGATGCCCTCGGCGCTTTGAATCATCGCCGCCAGCAACCGGTCCAGTTCTTCGGTGGGGATGGTTTCCATCGTTCAAAAAGCGCCGGTCATTTCACAGTTTCTGATCCGGCCCGGCGGCCGGACTGGACGCTTGCTTGGCCGTAAGCGTTTCAAGTTGTGTCTGCATGACCTGTGCCTGCCGGTAGAGAAACCGCGTTTGCAGCAGGTTTTTTATCCGCAAGATTACTTCAGTATAATCCACCGGCTTGCCGAGAAAATCGGTGGCGCCGGCGGCCAGAGCGCGGCTGCGCATTTCCGCCGTGCTGTCACCGGTCAACACCAGCACCGGCAAAAAATCTGCGGCTGATGTCGCTTCCCGCAGTTGCTTCAACACGCCGAACCCGTCCAGTTCCGGCATGTGCAAATCCAGCAGAACCAAATCGGGCCGGAACCGCGCGAACTCGTCGCGCGCCCGAGTGGGATCGGTCAGACTGCGGAAGTTGGGAAATTGGGCCTGGCGCAACGCCCATTCGAGCGCGCGAATGTCGGCTTCCTCGTCGTCAATGATGAGAATGTTGGCCGTGCGGCAGGCCTGTTCGCTGGGAAACAAAGGGTTGATCATGAGTCCGTCCGCATTATGCATTTTGGCGATTTCACCGTTTTGCCGCCGGCAAGATTATGTCGGAGTCGCCGGTTGTCCATCAAAAAAGCTGCACGGCGGAAATTGAGTTACGTCGTAATTTTAATCTTAATCTCAATCGTAATCTGTCAGCGACCACGATGATGAAGCCGATTATAATTTTTCGTCTGGAATAGAATCATGACGGACCAGCGGTGCGCATCATCCGGCCGTCAGCGCGGCGCGGGCGTCGTTCGCCATGCCAGTTTTCTCCAGAAAATATTCGTAGCCGCCGACATAAGGCGTCACCTGGCCGGCGTTGATGTGCAGCACCTTGGTTGCGAGGTGGCGGATGAAATGGACGTCGTGAGAAATAAACACCAGCGTGCCTTCGTAGCGTTCCAGCGCCAGCGTGAGCGACTCGACGGTGTGAATGTCGAGGTGCGTGGTCGGCTCGTCCATCAGCAGCAGGTTTGGCGGATCCACGAGAAACTTGACGAGATTGAGCCGGCTCTTTTCGCCGCCGCTCAGAACTTTCGTCTGTTTGTAAATGTCATCCTTGCGGAACATGAAGGAACCGAGCACGCCGCGCGCCTCGTCCTCGCGCATGGCCGGCGCGCTGGCGAGAACTTCGTCGAGCACGGTTTTCTCGGGGTCGAGCGTGGCCGCGCGATGCTGGCTGAAATAGCCGATCTTGGCATTGTGGCCGAGGTCGCGTTCGCCTTTTTGAAATTCCACGACGCCGGCCAGAATTTTGAGCAGCGTGGATTTGCCCGCGCCATTCGGCCCCACGAGCACGGTGCGTTCGCCGCGTTCGATGGTGAGGTCAAGGCCGTGGTAAACTTTCGTTGCGCCGTAGGCCATGTGAATTCCCGCCAGCGAAGCCGCGCGCTGTCCACCGCGCGGCGGCGGCGGAATTTGAAAACGGAATGGCTTGCGCGGCGCCAGCGGTTTCTCGATCAATTCCAGCCGTTCAATCTGCTTGAGCTTGGCCATGGCCTGCGAGGCTTTGGAGGTGACGGAGCGAAAGCGGTCGGCGAATTCCTGGAGCGCCTGAATTTCTTTTTGCTGATTTTTGTAGGCAGCCAATTGCTGTTCGTAACGCTCCTCGCGCTGCCGCAGGAAATCCGTGTAATTGCCGGTGTAATCCACCAGCTTCCGCTCGGCGATTTCGTGCACGCGCGTCACCACTTCATCCATGAATTGACGGTCGTGCGAAATCAGCAGCAACGCGCCGGAATAATTCTTCAAATAATTTTGCAGCCAGAGCAGCGCGAGCAAATCAAGATGGTTCGTCGGTTCGTCCAGCAGCAACAGATCCGGCTCCATGACGAGCAGCCGCGCCAGCCGCGCCCGCATGATCCAGCCGCCGCTCATTTCGCGCGCCTTGCGGTCAAAGTCGTTCTCGCGAAAACCCAGACCGCGCAACATTTTTTTCGCCTTCGTTTCCACCTGTGGATCGTTCAAGGCATCATGCTTGGCGTGAGCTTCGAGATATTCGGGTGCGGACACCTGTCCAGCCGCCTCCAACTCGTGCAGCCGTTTTTCCAAGCGCGGCAATTCATCCACGCGGCCGGTGGCCACGTCAAGAATCGTCTCTTCGCCGTGCGCCTCGGCCTCCTGCGGCAGATGGCCGACCATGGTCCACTCGTCGCGCTCCACCGTGCCGGCGTCCGGCTCCTGCCGGTTGAGGATGAGCGAAAACAGCGTGGTTTTGCCCGCGCCGTTCGGCCCGACCAGCGCCACGCGGTCGCCGTAATTCACCGCGAATGACGCGTCCTCAAACAGCACGCGCCCGCCGAAGGCGACCTTCAAATCTCGAATGATAAGCATGATGTAAAATGTTTTTTTTGACGGATGACCGTAGCGACGCGGAGAGAAAATTGACCTGCACCACGTGGAAGCCGAAGCATTGGATTTGTCTGCGGCGACGAACGGGATATTATAAACGAGAATCATCCGGCGTCAATGGCTCAATCAACGATGCTGCGAAGATCACGGTGGCGCTTTTCGGAAATAGACGGAGGCAACCCAGACCTCTGGCAGCGAGTCCAACCGGATGGCCGGGCGCAAAATTTTCAAACACCCGAAATTATTTTTTCCGCAAAATCCACCGCCTTGCGGCACAGCGGCTGCCAGTCGAGTTCCGCCTGCACGCGCGCGGCGGAGGTGGCCGCGTGCGGCTGCCAATTCGCCGCCGGCGTGTCCAGCCACGCCAGGATTTTTGATCCGAAATCAGCGCCGTTGAATTCCGAAAATTTCACCAGCGGATCATTTTTGAAATAGCTGCGAACGCTTTGCAGCGGCGTGCAAACCGTCGGCAGGCCGGTGGCGACATATTCCACAATCTTCGCGACAAACGCGCAATGCGTGCCGGCGGATTCCTCGTAAGGCACGATGCCCACGCTGGCGCTGGCGAGTTGTTTGGAGACTTCGGCGTAAGGTGTGAAACCGGCCGCCTCAAATTTGAAATTCGGAATCGTCCGCGCGCGTTGCAGAAATTTTTCCAGCCCGGCGGTGCGCCGGCCGACGAAACGAAAAATCGTTTCCGGCTTTTTCGCCACCACAAATTTTACCGTGCCGAAAGCAATCTCGCCGAGGTGATGCGCGTCGAACGAACCGTGCATGACCACGACGGGCGGCTGGCCCGGCGGCGGCAGTTGCGTGCGCAACGGAAACGCCGCCGCGTCGTAGCCGTAATAAATCGGGCAAATTTTTTCACGCGGATAGCCGCGAGCCGCGAGCCGCCGGGCAAATTCATCGGAAATGGCGCACACGCCATCCACTCCGTAACGCACCGGCAGCGAGATTTCGTAGCGCATCAGCGCGTGGACGAGCGGTTTCGGCGCGATGTAACTCGGCCACGTTTCCATGAAGCCGGTGAGCAGGTCGGGGAAATTCATCACCACCGGCACGCCCAGCTTCGTTTTTAATTTTCCGGCGGCGACGGCGGAAATGGCGTGCTGCGAAAAAAGGAGATCAAATTTTATTTCCCGCGCGACGGCGGCGACCATGCGTTCGAGAAAAAACGGATACGCCACGTATTTGAAATTGCGGAATTTCGCGTAGCGGCCCATTTGCCATTTGGTGAATGGGTGCAGCGAGACGCCGAATTTTTTCTGCACGTTTTCTGCGGCGTCAATCTGCGGGCCGAAGACGTGGACGGCGTGGCCGCGCCGGACCATTTCCTGGACGAGATAAACGGCCTCCGCCGAACCGCCGCCGGACGGCGGATAAAACGGTTCGTGCGTGAGAAACGCGATGCGAAGCTTGGATGCCACGCCAGACGCTAGGAATTTTGCGGCCCGGGTTCAATCCATTTTCATGGCGCAAGCTAAATACGGCCCGCAATCGCCATCGGATTTTCGGCGGATCAAGATTATGCCCGGCCGGCGGCAAAATGTTTTGACTTGTGGCGCGGAAAATATAAATTGTCGCTCCGTTTTGTGGATGGGGTCATAGCTCAGTTGGTAGAGCGCCTGAATGGCATTCAGGAGGTCAGGAGTTCGAGCCTCCTTGGCTCCACCATCTCAAAACGTGTGTGGAAATGTCGGACGTGCTGCGCACGGCGACTGTAGTTTCAGACAATGAATCAAAAGGGGCCTTTGAAAGAAACGGTTAAGGTTTGAGCGCGTAAAAGGCGGTTCGAGCCAACCTCTTCAAGAAATGACCTCATTTCTAGCCAGTTGTCGCTAGACACTGGAATACGGGCCGTATTTGCCTCTAAAACCCGCACGCGAGACGCGCGCTTCCCCCGTCTTTCCCTAATTGCCTTTGACCACGGCGGCTCGGTTCTGGTGCCCGGCCAGTCGGTGGCCGAGTCCCGCAAAAACAAAGCCAAATCATATTGCCAGCGGATATGCCGAAGCCTGCCGGCAGTTGCGCGAGTGGCGTTGTCCGCCGCGAGTGATTGAAACTGATTCGCCGGCGAGGAGCGGTGCCTAGGTGAATTACTTAGTATGGCTATACGGATCGGACAAGCCGGGTGTGTAAATTTGCCAATATGCCGGGGCTGCAATGTGGTTCAAAATATATGTGAGTGTTGCATGGAAAAATGACCAACCACAAATAGGAATAAAATGAAAACCGAAGCAATATGTAATTTCAGCTTGGGGGTGATTACTTTGGCCGCTGGCGTGATGGCGGTTTCCACCGTCAAGGTTCACGCCGAACTGGTTTATGGCGTGAGTGATCAATTGAACCAACTGGTGTCTTTTGACAGCGCCAGTCCGGGAACATTGAAGAGCGCCATTGCATTGAGCGGCATGCCGTCGGGCGAGCAAATCCGGGGGGTTGATTGGGTCAATGGCCTCCTTTATGGCCTGGGGGACCAGAGCCATCTCTACACCATCAATACCGGCACGGGTGTTTGCACGCCGGTCGGTTCCGGGAGTTTCAGCCCGGTGTTGAATGGCATTGACTTTGGCTTTAACTTAGGCACAAGCCTCTTGTATGTGTCGAGTGATTTGGGCCAGAACATCACTTTAAACCCAACGACTGGCGCGGCCACGGTGCTGCCAAATTATACCGGAGTCTCCCTTGACGCCATCGCCTACAATTATGTGAATGGCACATTCATCGGGGTCAGTGCCGACACCCACGACCTATATAGCATCACCCCGGCAACGGGGGGCACCTCCTTGATCGGTGCGTCGGGCGTCAATTTTCTCGACCGGGTGGGCTTGGATATCTCACCGGCCACCGATGTGGCGTATTTTTCAGGAACTGTCAGCGGGCAAACAGAATTGTTCACCGTCAATCTGTCCACGGGTGCCTTCTCTCTGATTGGAGATATCGGCACGCCGGGGGAACTCACTTCTGGACTTGATAGCATTGCCTTAACCGGAATCTCCACCGTTCCTGAGCCGAGCACGGCGGCTTCGCTGGTCATCGGCGGCGGTCTCGCAGCGTTCGTGCTGATACGTCGCAAAAAATAAATTCCCCTGACCGCTTTTGCTGGCGGCCAGCGAATTTTTCACCGTGGAGCTTTGGACGGCGAAGGGATTGATTCGCTACCATGTGCTTTTCGTCATCCATTTGGCGACGCGCGAGCTGCAAATTCCGGGGTGGCGCCCGAACCGAACGAATCTTCGATACAGCAAGTCGCCCGTAACCTGACTGCCCCTTGGGAAGGCTTTTGGGGTTCCAGCCGTTGCCAGATTCACGACCGCACCACTTTGTTCAGTCAGCAGTTCCGTTCACCGTTACGCAACGCGCGGGGGGAACCAATTCGGCTATCGGCCCGTTCAAAGAACTTTTGAACGCGTTTGCCGAATATGCGCACCATTCGGCAGGGATGCTTGGACCGGACGGTTTTCTTTGGGGAGGCATCGTAGCGCAGGGACGTGGAAGAAAGTGTAGCCGGAGCTTGCGTGTCATCGCCTTGCAATTATTTTTTCTTACTGGCGGTATAAGCCCGCCAGCCGCCGAAAGATGTAATCTCTTTTTGGCCGTCGCACAAGACTGGTTCGCCCAGCACACCCAAAACCTCCGAACCATCGGCCAGCTTCACTTTGCCGATGCTCAAGCCGGGCGGCTCTTTCAATAGGATGCTAGCTAGTCCCGCCAGCGGCACGGCCCAAACTTCCACGGCGACGGCGACGCCGCCGGTTTTCACTCGCACCATCGCGGGATGCTGGTCGTTGATGGACCAAAGGCGGAAAACAGATTCGGTTTTCGTCTCGCGCACAAATGTCGCGCCGGCGGCGAGCAAGCTGGGATTCAATTCTAGCCCGCGCATCAACGTGCCGTTGACGGCGAGCAAAATATTTTCACCCGGCAGGCTCATGTTTGGTATCGGTTGGCTCCAGAAATTTCACGGGCTTCTCGTAGATCGCGAGGACGATGCAGCCGTTTTCGCTAACGATGCTGTGGGCTGTGCCGGGTGGATTGATGATGAGCGCGCCGGCCTCGGCTTTGCTGACCTCATCCACCTGTTCGCCAGCAAGCATGAAAATGTGTTCATAGCCGGTGTGTTCATGGAGCGGCACGCGACCGCCGGGATGAAACCGCAGCAGCGCCGCCGTGGGGCCATCCGGGCCGTTTTCGTAAAGCCGGTAAATATCCACGCCATCACAAAATGGCTGCCACTTGAGTTTTTTCTGCCAGCCCGAAATTTGGAAAAGGTCATTGAGCTTGAGCACCCGTTCGGGATTGTTCGCCATGGGTTTTATTTTAACGGGACGTTGGCGGATTTGGAAGGTCGGTCCTCCAAAAATTCAACGTCGGCGCATGACAAACAATCTGTTTTTGCGGGCCCCGGATTTACGCCGGGCTCGCTTCGGAAACTTCCGGAGTTGCTTCCGCCGGCACGGGTGCCACGACGGCAAACTTGGCGCAACTGAACAACATCCCTGCGACCGCCAGGTAGCTGATGGCCACAATCGGACTCACGGCGACACCGATTTGCTGGCCGTGCATCAATCCGAAAAATGTGAGAATGGAACCCGCCAGCGCAAAGCCGGCGGCTTTCGTGAAATTGCGGTCAATGATGCACACCGCCGTCGCGCCCAAGATCAACCCGCCGAGCGTCGAGCCGCCGCCGAGCGATTGCAGGCCGTGATAAAAAACGCCCTGATTCAGCATGTTTCCGGCAAGTTCATCGGACACTGCGAAAACGCCCGCGGCCGCCAGCGCGCTGTTAATAACCGTCAAGCCCCAGTTCGCAATGGACGGCACAATCGCCAGCACGATGGCCGGCGCGTGACGTTTCGGCGTTTCCTGAAAAGCTTGCGAGCCGATCAACATGCCGATGTAAAGCAGGATGGGTAAAATTGCGATGGTCGGTATGATCGCAGAGATTACCGAGATTGTGCCGAACCAGCAAAGCACGATCACCGTCAAACCCGTCGCCGCTGAGTAGCCGATGCGGCCGCCCATCGCTTTCCAACCGGGATGGCCAATGTAAACCGCATTGATGAACGGATTGCCCATCATACAGCCGATGAGGCTCACCACGCCGTCGGCGGTGAGCACGCGGGTCGTGGGATAACTGTCGCCGGCAGCGGAGGCGCTTTCGACGTTGTCCATCGCTTCCACGAGATCATAAATGCCGAACGGAATCGCCGTCACCAAAATGACGCCAAGGAATTGGAAGCCGTCAAACACGTGTGAAAATGCCGGCAGCGGAATATGAAAACCAAAGTTCGCCACCGAGGCTGACAAGTTGGCCGGCGTCATTCCACCGAAATTTAAATGCAGCGCGGTCGAGCCCCACGCGATCAGCGTGCCCACCGCGATGGCAACCAAGCCTGCCGGAATTTTTCCGTATTTCACCCCGCCGAACCAGCTAAACAAAATGACGCCGAAACAAACCAGACCGATCACTGGAGTCATGAACATTTGCAACGCGGGTGCCATCGAAATAAACGTAATCGAAACGCCCGCGAGCGTGCCGAGCAGCGCCGCGCGCGGAGTTATTTTCCGAATAATCGGCGCGATGAATCCGCCGGCCATCAGCACGAAGCTTTGCACGAATACCCACGTCAGCCCGGCTTCCCAGCCTTTCATCGGATCTTTCGTGGTCAACGCAATCGGCATCATCACTACAAACGTTACGATGAACATGTGCGGCACGCTGATGCCTGAAGGCAACGCGCACACATCCGTGCGTCCGGTTTTTTTCGCGAGACGATATGCGAGGAACGCATAATATGCCGTGCTCAGACACATCATCAACCCGGTGGCCGGCAGGATGCGACCGAAGACGAGATCGTCCGGCATTTTCAGCACAAACCGCAACAGCGCGGTGAGCGTGAGCAGGTTGACGAGGATGTTCGTGCCGAAACCGAAATAAGCATTCCAGTCGCCCGGCACCCAGATTTTTGGTTTCACATTCATTGTGTTCTCACTTTCGTTTTTGGTTGAAGGTTTTGCGGTTTGGGAAATTTTTAATTGAGCACTTTCAAAATATGTTTCGAGTGGGACACCCAGCCGAAGATGCCGCCTTGCGCCTTGATCATTTTCAATCCGGCTTCGTGCAGGTCGGAAAAATACGAGCCGACGCAATCTTCCGGCACGAGGCAGTCGTAGCCGCGATCATTGGCTTCGCGCACGGTGGTGTTCACGCAGACTTCCGTGGTGACGCCCGTGACGATGAGCTGCTTGATGCCGCGATTCATCAGGATGGCGTGCAAGTCAGTCGCGTAAAACGCGCCTTTGCCCGGCTTGTCAATCACCGCTTCGCCAAACACCGGATACAACTCGGGAATGATGTCGTGCCCGGCCTCGCCGCGAACCAAAATGCGCCCCATCGGACCGGGATCGCCGATGGTCGCCAGACTGCGACCGCGGATTTTTTTTGCCGGCGGCAGGCAGCCGAGATCGGGCCGGTGGCCTTCACGCGTGTGCAGCACCGGCAATTTTTTCGCGCGCCAGACGGCCAAAAGTTTTTGGTTTGGCTCAATCGTGCGGCGCAATTTTGAGACGTCGTTGCCGAGCATTTCACCAAAGCCGCCCGGTTCCAGGAAATCGCGCTGCATGTCAATGATCAGCAGCGCACACACTGCGGGCGTGAACTCGAACGGATACGGTTCGGCTTCCACGGCGATCATTTTGCCGGCTTTCATGGCAGCATGAAAAACAGTCTTGGCGGCAACGGCGCAGCGGCGCGCGGAGGAGGAACTTCCGCGCGCCGGGCCATTGCCGCCGCGACATCCTGATTTGGGAGTGCGGCGACATGTCCGCGCACTCCAAATTTCTCGTGCGACCGGTTTGAATTTGACTGACAAATCACACTCATGAAATCGCCTTGATGAACGCCGTGGAATCGGCAACCGCGCCGAACACGCCGCCCTGCATTTTGATCATCTTCAGTGCGGCGAGATGATTCCCGTAATCGGTCGCGCCGGTGCCGTCGGAAAGCATCAGGCATTCGTAACCGCGGTCGTTCGCCTCGCGCATCGTCGTGTGGACGCACACGTCCGTCGTGATGCCGGCGAGCGCAATGTTTTGAATGCCTTTCCGGCGCAGCACCATGTCCAAATCCGTCGCGTAAAAAGACCCTTTGCCCGGCTTGTCAATGATGGTTTCGCCGGGCAACGGTTGCAATTCATGAATGATTTTCCAACCTTCTTCACCGCGAACTAAAATTTTTCCGCACGGGCCGGCGTCGCCGATGCCCGCGCCGATGCGCTGACTGCGCCAGCGTTTGTTTTCCGGCAAATCCGCGAGGTCGGCGCGATGCCCTTCGCGCGTATGCATGACGTGAAAACCTTTTTGCCGCGAGGTCGCCAGCACGTTTTGAATCGGCCCGATCGGCGCGCGCGTCAGCGAAAGGTCGTAGCCCATTTTGTCCACGTAGCCGCCCGGCCCGCAAAAATCCGTTTGCATGTCAATCACGAGAACCACCGTGTTTTCCGGGCGCAAATCGCCATTGAACGGCCACGGATATGGATCAGCCGCGACATGTTTCGGCGCATGGTTGTTGGCGGACATGATTCCATCAAAAGAAAACCGCGACGCCGGCGAATATCTGCCAGGTGTCGCGCGTCGGCTTGCCCGGCGCGTTAAAGGTGTTCAAGTTGTAAAGATTGTCGTCCACAAAATACATGTATTTGAAACCGGCGTGGAAACTCCAGTGCCCGTAGCCTTGCGGCATGAAATTCATCGGCACGGTGCCTTTCAAGCCCACATCGAACAAGCCCACGGTGGAGGCGGAACTGTAATACCCGCCATAGAAGTCGGAACTGGGCAATAGCACATCTATCGGCGCTTCCACTTTCAGACCGCCCAGCGTTTTGAAAGTATAAGTCGGATCAAGGCCCACCTCGAAGTAGTAACTTGAGCCCGGCCCCGGGCCTTTGTTCTTAAACACATTATACGGCACATCGGCAGCGGTGGCCTTGCCGTCCAGTTCCTGCCAGAATTCAAGATAAGGATGGAAACCAAAGCCTTTAAAATACGAGCTGTCGTCGAAACTCAATTTGGTATCGAGATGCTGCGACGTGCCGATGTCGAGAATCTGTTCGACAAAGGCCGTGTAAGTTACGTCCAGCGTGAAATGTTTGGCGAAGCCGATTTCGATGCCGGCGATGGGATCAATTTCCGTCCACGGCGTGGTCGGCTGGCTGTTGTAGGGCGCGTGGACCGAAATGGCATGCGTTCCGAGATCATTCCAGACGCCGGGAATCAGCGTCACGCTGTTGATAAACGAATCGCCCTGGTAAAGGCTCACAAATCCAAGGAACAACGGCTGCACCGTCAAACCCTGGTCGCGCACGATCATGCCGCGTGGCGTGACATATTCGTTGGCAAATTCAAAATCCACCAGCGCATGGACTTTGGATGGCACCGGCGCACCATCCGCGTGCGCGCGGGCGGCGGTCAGTGGAAAAACAGCCGCTGCCGTCAGGGTTCCCAGCAGATAATTGGTGGCGTGCTTGGGCAAGGAAGTTTTGGTTTGTCGGCCGGGAGTGACGTTCAGTTTTTTGGTCTTCATGAATTCGTTCCTTTGTTTTGGTTTCAGGCTTTGAACCTGATGCCGCTCCTCTAGCCAGCCGCGTGCCAATGCCTCCGGACCGCAAATTCACCAATGATTGCAAGGCTTTTTCAAATCCAATTACCGGCTGCAAATCGGCAACCGTGTTCCATCTGTCGCCCGTGAAACACTTGAAACACTTTTCAAGCTCGGCCAATCTCAATCCCGATCCGCCGTCGGCTCCTCCTGCGCGAGCTTGCGGTAAATGCGCGTCCGGTGAACTCCCAGCAACCGCGCCGCCTCGGCGATGTTGCCGCCGGTTTCGTCCAGCGCCCGCTGAATCAGCACCTCTTCCGCGTCGGCCAAATTCAGCGGCAGCCTTTCGGTGGCGGCCTTTTTTGCGACTGAATTGACCGGCGTGCCGGAGCTTGCGGGGCCGCGCAAAAGATGCAGATGTTCCGGCAAAATAATTTCCCCGCCGCTCGCGATCAGCGCCCGCTCGATGATGTTTTTCAATTCCCGGATGTTGCCCGGAAAATCATAGCCTTGCAGCGCCGCCGCCGCCGCGCGCGACAAACCCGGCGACGGATGGCTCAGCTCCGCCGCGAAGACTTTTAGAAAATGCGCTGCCAGCAGCGGCACATCGTCCAACCGCTCGCGCAACGCCGGCGTCTGAATCGTGTAGCGCGCCAGCCGGAAAAATAAATCCTGCCGGAATGCGCCCGCCGCGATGCGCGCCGTCAGGTCCGCGTTGGTCGCCGCGATCACGCGCACATCCACTTTGCACGGTTCCGCCGCGCCGACTCGCAGCACCAAACCATCCTCCAGCACGCGCAGCAGTTTCACCTGCAACGCCGCCGGCATGTCGCCGATTTCGTCGAGAAAAAGCGTCCCGCCGTCCGCCAGTTCAAAACAGCCTTTGCAATCCGCCGTCGCGCCGGTGAACGAACCTTTCACATGCCCGAACAAAATAGACTCCGCGAGTTCCGCCGGAATGGCCACGCAATTGACCGGCACGAACGGCGCTTTCGCCCGCGGGCTGCCGAAATGTATCGCGCGCGCCACCAGTTCCTTGCCGGTGCCGCTTTCGCCCGTGATCAGCACGCTGGTGCTGGCGAACGCGTGCAGCCGCCGGATTTCCTCGACGATGTTTTTTAACCGCCCGCTGTTGCCGATCAGGCCGGCGAGATTGCCGCGCGACGCTTCGAGATCGGAAAACGCCGTCAGCTTGTCGTCCGCCTGCTGCAACGCCGTTTCGACTTTTTGCCGGCGCTCGATTTCCGCCGTCAGCTCGGCAGTGCGCGTTTCCAGCGCCCGGTTTTTTTCGCGCAACTCGCGCGTGAGCCGGCTGAGGCGCAAATGCGTGGCCACGCGGTTGAAAACTTCCTCGGCTTGAAACGGTTTTACGACGTAATCCACGCCGCCCGCGCGAAATCCTTCGACGACGATTCCCGTCTCGCCGCGCGCGGTGATGAAGATGACCGGGATGTCCCGCGTCGCCTCGGACTGTTTGAGTCGCCGGCACGTTTCCAATCCGTCCAGCCCTGGCATCATGATGTCGAGCAGGATCAAATCCGGCTTCGCCTTCGCTGCGACCACAAGCGCGGTCGTGCCGTTGGGCGCGACGAAAATTTCATAGCCTTGCGGCTCCAGCGCCGACGTCAGCACGGCCAGATTCGACGGCACATCGTCCACCAGCAGAATTTTTTCATTGGGCGCGGCGGTTGGCATTATTATGAAATTGGTAAAGTTGGTTTCTCACAAACTTGTTTTTTGTCCGGCGGCTTCCGGCACGGCGGTTCGCACCAGCAACCGCTGGATGCCGTCCATATCGTAGCTGCGCATCAGGAGCCGGATTTGTTCCGCCAGGCGTTGCGCCTCCGGCCCAAGCCGGCGGAGTTCCTGCAAACAGGTTTTGAGCGCGGTGGTGCTGTGCAGTTCAGCCGCAACCAGCAGCCGCGCGCATAATTCCTCCGGCAACACGACGCGTTCCAGCGGCGCATCCAAAAGAACAAGGGCGGCCAGCGGTTCGGCGCGCTGAAATTGGATGCCCAGCAGCCGTTCCAGACAATCGTAAATTCGTTCGCCAGCAAACGGCTTGGCGATGAAATCCACGCAGCCGGCCGCCAGCGCTTCGTCGCGATGCAACGCCAGCGCCGACGCCGTGTGCGCCACCAGCTTCGGCGCAACCTCGCCAAATTCTTCGCGGATTTTTTTTGCCGTCGCCGCGCCGCTCAAGCCGGGCAGGAGCAAATCGAGAAAGACAATCTGCGGC
The DNA here is from genome assembly GCA_903944085.1 of uncultured Verrucomicrobia subdivision 3 bacterium. Taxonomy (GTDB): domain Bacteria; phylum Verrucomicrobiota; class Verrucomicrobiia; order Limisphaerales; family UBA11358; genus UBA11358. The sequence continues at coordinate 18,387 of CAJAQO010000316.1, read as the reverse complement.
TTCTGCTCGCGCAGCACGGCCAGCGCACTCTCTCCGTCGTTCGCGAATGAAACTTCGCAGCCGACCGCCGACAACATTCCGCCCAGCACGTGGCGGTTCTCGCGATTGTCGTCCACCACCAGCGCGCGGACGGCAAAGCCATGAGCAAGCCGCACGACGCGCGGCGCGATTTCTTCCGCCACCGTGAGCGTTTCGGCCAGCGGAATGGTGAAGAAAAAACGCGAGCCGATGCCGCGTTCGGATTTCAATTCCAGTCTGCCGCCGAGCAGCTCCACCTGGCGTTGCGCGATGGCGAGGCCGAGGCCCGTGCCGCCTTGATGCCGCGCGCCGCTGCCTTGGTGAAACGGCTTGAAAATCTCCGCCTGCTCCGAGGCCGGAATGCCAAGCCCCGTGTCAAACACCTCGAACAGCCATGCGCCGTCCGGCTGCCGGAGGATGCGCAAGGAGACTTCGCCCGCGCTGGTGAATTTCACCGCATTGCCGACGAGGTTGATGAGCACCTGCCGCAATTTGCCTTCGTCGCCGCGCACGCGATGGTGCGCACCGCCGGTGATTTCGAGGCGGAAACCAATTTTTTTCTGCGCGCACAGCGGACGAAACGTCGCGGCCTGATCGTTTGCCAGCACGGCAAGGTCAAAATCAATCGGATTCAATTCCATCCGGCGCGCCTCGATTTTTGAAAGATCGAGAATTTCGTTGATGAGGCCGAGCAGATGCCGTCCGCTGGCGGTGATGCCGGCAATCGAATCGCGCTGTTCCGGCGGCAGTCCGGCGTCGTGCTGCAGGAGCTGGGCGTAGCCGAGAATCGCGTTGAGCGGCGTGCGGATTTCGTGGCTCATGCTGGCCAGAAAATCGGACTTGGCCTGGTCCGCCGCCGCAATCTGGAGGGTGCGCCGCCAACCGCCGAACAAATATGCCGCGATCAAAAAAGTGAAGGTCAGACCACACGCCAGCACCAGCCAGGATTGCAGATGCGATTGCGCGGCGATAAATTCGTGCGTCGGCGAAAATCCCATACCCCAGCGCCGGCCGCCGACCTCGAGCAAAACTTTTCCGCCGTCCGCCGCCGGCGAATTTCCGTAAATCAACGCGCCGTCCGGGGAATTGTCGAGGAGCCATGCTTCAATGCCTTTGGTCCGCAGTTCGGAAAATTCCTTCTCCACCAGATTGTTCACCCGAAAAACGGCGACGGCGAAACCGGCCAGCTTTTCGCGGCGTTCGGCCAGGCTCGCCGCCGGGCCGCCGGCATAAACGGGCAGCAGCACGAGCAAGCCGGCCTGGTTGTCCGGCCCCTGCGCGAGTCGAACCGGCGCGGTGGCGACCGGCTGGGCCGTGTCGCGCGCCTGATTAAGTGAAAGCAGCCGTTCCTCGTCTGAACCTAAATCAAAACCCACCGCCGGCAGATTTTTTTCCAGCGGCTCGATGAAATAAACCGGCACATATTGATCGCGCTGGGCGGCGGGCTGAAACTGGCCGGCGGAATTTTTTTCGCAAATTTGAAAACCGGCCAGTCCGGCGGCCACGGCCTGCGACTCAAAATCGTTTCGCCGCGCCGCCGGCACCACCGGATTCCACGACAGCGCCTGCAATTCCGGCTGGCGCGCGAGGGCTTGCTGGAGGAACTGGTGAAACTGCTGCCGTTGAATCCCGCATTGCGCCGCGTGCAGCGCCGCCACGGAATACAGCACCTCCATGGAACGCAGGATGGAGACGTGGAGTTTTTCCGCCTGTTCATGCGCAAGATCCGCCGCGTGCTTTTCCATTTCGTTCTGTTCCCAGCCGCGCATCGTCACACACAGACCGAAGGACAAAATAATTCCCGTCCCCAGCACGCAGCTTATCCACGCTGGAGTCAACCGTGAGTGCCAAATGGATGTCGGTCGAGCCAAGCGAAAGATTGCAGCAGTTTGCCTGCCGCCGCCGCTGCGCAACCCGTTTGGAGCTTTGAGACCGCTAATTAATCCCGTCATTCCATGCGTTTTGAAAATCTGCATCCGGGCCGCATCCAAACTGAATGCCGTGGGCCAGCGCAAAATCTGGTTTTATTTGGCCAAGCAGCGCAAAGGCGATCAGCTTTGGAAAAACCGCTAACTGACTTCGCTTTTCGGGCCGGATGACCCTTTAGCACTGTTGCACCAAGTCCATTGGTGTGACCTGTTTAAAACTGGCCCGCAACCTGCCCCGAATGCCAGTGGGATTTCAATCAATCAGGATTTTTCTCTGTGCCTTTGCTCTTTTGCGGTTAAAATTTTTTAATGAAACCGCTGACCATCCACACTTGCAAGCTGACCGGCGATCAGGCGTCGGCGCTGCTGGCCGCGCTGAAGTTGCGCAATTGGCAGCCGCGCACCGTGCCGTATGCGCGGTTCGCGTTTGAATCCGACAAGACGAACATCGTTTTTTACGAGAGCGGCAAGCTGGTGGTGCAAGGCAAGGGCACGGCGGAATTTGTCGAGTTTGTCTTGGAGCCGGAAATTCTCAAGCAGGCCAAGCTCGGCTACGAAACCATTTTGAATCCTGACCTGCTCCTGCCGCGCATCGGCGTGGACGAAAGCGGCAAGGGCGATTTCTTCGGGCCGCTCTGCATCGCGGGCGTTTATGTGAACGAGAGCGTCATTGGCGCATGGCAAGACGCCGGCATCCGCGATTCCAAAAACATTTCCAGCGACAAGAAAATTTCCGATCTCGCCGAACTCATCCGCAAGACGCCCGGCTGCGTGGTGGATTCCGTCGTCGTCGGCAACGAGGCTTACAACCGGCTTTACGCGAAGATGAAAAGCGTCAACACGCTGCTCGCGTGGGGCCACGCGCGCGTGATCGAGAATTTGATGGGCAAGCGCTACCAGATGAATCCGCCGCCGGTGAAGGCCATCAGCGACCAGTTCGCCGCGAGCAAAAGCGTGATCGAAAAAGCGCTGATGACGCAGGGCAAGGAAATCCAGCTCGTGCAGCGGCACAAAGCGGAAGAAGACATCGCCGTGGCGGCGGCGTCCATTCTGGCGCGCGACGCTTTTGTGAAAGGCATCGCGAAGCTGGAAAAAGATTTTTCCATGAAATTGCCGAAAGGCGCGAGCGCCGCCGTGGACGCGGCAGCGAAACAATTTGTCGCCGAGCGCGGCGCGGGCGAGCTGGCGAAAATTTCCAAGCTGCATTTCCGCACCGCGTTGCGGGCGCAAGGTTTGCCGGAACCGCCGAAAACGGAGTGGCGGAAGCGTTGAGGAAAAAAGCGTTTGATTGCCAGGACTGGCCGGCCTTGCGCCAAAATATTTTTGCCGCCGCCGCGCGCCGGATGCCGGAAAAGATTTCCCGCCGGCTGGCGAATCTTACGGCGGCGATTGGTCGCTCATCATCTGCCGGACAAAATCAATGTGGCCGCGCAGGCCGTAAAACTGATCCGCCAGGAACGCAGGCACTTTCAGCTTGTTGACTTCAGTTTGGATCACGTCCAACCGTTTGAGCAGAGCCTGGCGCTTCGACCGTTCCGGTTCTTTTAACAACTCTTTTTCCAAAACCAGCAGCGCCCGATACCAGCGGTAAATCCGCTGCTGATTGCGCCAGCGATAGAGATGCGGAATACTGCGCACGACCGGAATCATGATTACCAGCATCGGGACTAACACCACCAGGATGCGGCTGGTCAGGCTGGCCAGCCAGAACGGAAGGTAACGGTAGAAAAAACTCGTGCCCGATTTATAGAAGCGGGCCGCATCGGCGCTGATCGGAATGTCGTGGTCGAGCGCGGCGGGAAATTCGCCGCGATGCTGGAACATGGCGGGTTTGCCATGCACTTCTTGCGCCGTTTTCAGCAAGAGGTCCGACAGGGCCGGATGCAGATTTTTTCGGGCAATTAATTCGACGGTCGGACCAATCAAATAAACATCATGGGCGGGAATGTTCTTGCCCAAATCAATGGCTCCTTGCGGCAGTTTCAATACGTTCAAATAACTGAAGCGCCGGGTGTAAGCCTCCGCCTGCGTGAAATTCAGCAGGTGAATATCCGGCGCCAGTAAAAGCTGGCGCATGATCGCCGCCGAGGCATCTTCGCCCATCAAAAAAACGGCGTCCACTGTGCCGTCCAGCAGCGCCTTGGCGGACGTTTCGGAATCCCAGTCCAGCAAGGCGGTCGTGTCGCCAGGCTTGATGCCGTTGGCGGCCAGCAGCGTGGACACCAAGGTTCGAGTGCCGCTGCCGACCGGTCCAATGGCCAGCCGCCGGCCAGCCAGTCCTGCCAACGAGTCAACGGGCGTGCCCCGGCAAAACACCAGCAGCGGCTGGTAGGCAATGCTGCCGAGCGAAACCAGTTGGTCGCTGGTGCCGTTGGTGACGCCGCCTTGCACGAATCCGACATCCAGCTTGATCGTCGCATCGTCCAGCCGCTCCAGATTATCCAGCGAACCATGCGAGGTGAGGATGTTCAATTTCACGCCTTGGCGCGCCAGCAGCTTGGAATATTTGCAGGCGTTGGTATAAAAAACACTGCCTTCGGGGCCGCTGGTGATCGTGATCGTGCTCGGCGGTGCGGAATGAATGAAAAAGAATCCGGCGCTGACCAGCATCAGGCCAATGACCAACACCAGGCCGATGGTGCCCGCGCGGCTGATTCCGAAACTCTCCGTGACCATCGTCAAAAAGTTTGGCAACGGAAACTGGATTTTGCCGGCGGCGGCGGTGGCCGGCAGATCATTCGGTGATTTGAACTGACTCATGGCCGGCAAGTTAGGCTGCCAGGCACGTTGAAACAAGGTGGAAGTCCGCCGCAATTTCCCGCCAATTCCGCGCGGGCGGATTGACCCGTTTCAAGTTTTTTCCGTTTTGGGAAACGGCGAAGCCACCAGTTCCACGCGGGGGTATTTTTCCTTGGCTTTGGCCGCCGGTTTCGGCGTGGCCAGCACCATGAAATCCTGCTGGCTGCGCCGGGGCGTTTCGCCGGCGGGAACTTTCGCGGGGCGATAATTTCCATCCGGCAGGAGCCGCCGCGCCTTCGTGTTGTCGGCCAGCGTCACGCCTAGGATTTCGCGGATGACGCGGTCGCACAGAATGCCGTCCTCGATGGGAAACACGACTTCGATGCGGCGAAAAAGATTTCGCGGCATCCAGTCCGCGCTACCGACGAACACTTCCGCCTGGCAGGCGTTTTCAAAATAATAAATCCGGCTGTGCTCCAGAAAACGGTCCACGATGCTGCGCACGGTGATGTTTTCGCTCAAGCCCGGCACGCCGGGACGCAGGCAGCAGATGCCGCGAATGATGAGGTCAATTTTCACGCCCGCCTGCGACGCGGCGTAAAGCGCCTCGATCAGCTCCGGTTCGACGAGCGAGTTGAACTTGGCGATGATGCGCGCGGGCAGTCCGCGCCGGGCGTTGGCCGCCTCGCGCGCGACGAGTTGCAGCAGCTTCGCGTGCAAGTCAAACGGCGCCACGACCAGTTTTTTCATGCCCGGAAACTGGCAGATGCCGGTGAGCAGATTAAACAGATTGGTCGCGTCCTCGCCGAATTCCGCGCGGCAGGTGAACAGGCTGAGGTCGGTGTAAAGTTTCGCCGTGGTCGGATTGTAATTGCCCGTGGCGAGGTGGACGTAACGGCGGATTTCGTTGCCCTCGCGCCGCACGACCAGCGCCACCTTCGCGTGAATCTTGTAGCCGACGAGGCCATAAACCACATGCACGCCGTTTTCCTCCAGCTTGCGCGCCCACTCGATGTTGTTCGCCTCGTCAAAACGCGCCCGCAACTCCACCACCGCCGTTACCTGTTTGCCGTTGTTCACCGCGTTCATCAGCGCACCGACAATGCGCGGGTCGCCGCCCGTGCGGTAGAGCGTCATCTTGATGGCCAGCACGTCGCCATCGGTGGTCGCCCCTTCGAGAAAGTCAATGACGCTGGAATAACTTTCATAAGGATGATGCAGCAAAATGTCGCGCTCGCGGATGGCGGCGAACAAATCTTTTTTGCCCAGCAACGCCGGCGCGACCGGCGCGAGAAACGGCGCGTCGCGCAGCTCCGGCGAATGGCTGCCTTGATACAGCATCATCAGCCGCGAAGGATTCAGCGGGCCGTCCACCAGATATAAATCCGGCTCGGCGAGGTTCAGCGTTTTCAGCAGCGCCTCGCGGACGGGCTTTGGACAATGGTGCGCGATTTCCAGCCGCACCGCGTGGCCGCGCCGCCGCTTGTGCAGCTCCTCCTCGACCGCCTTGAGCAAATTTGGCGTGTCACCCTCGTCCACATAAAGCTCGCTGTTGCGCGTCAGGCGGAACGGCCAGTAGCCCAGAATTTGCGTGCCGGGAAAAAGGTCGGCCAAAAAATGCCCGATGAGCTGGCCGAGAAAAACATAATCGCGACGCGCATCCTCGCGCGGAAGCTGGATGAGCCGCGGCAAAATGGCGGGGCACTGCACCACCGCCAGATGTTTGAGCGGCATGCCGTTTTTCGCCATCTCCAATTGCACCATGAGATTGAGCGATTTGTTCAGCAGTTGGGGAAACGGATGCGCCGGATCAATCGCCAGCGGCGTCAGCACCGGCCGGACTTTGCCTTGATAAAACTCTTCCAGCCACGCCCGGTCGGCGGTTGTGAGTTCGCTGATTTCCAGGATGCGGATGTGATGCCGGGCGAGCGCCGGCTGGAGTTCGCCCTGCCAGCAAGCGTATTTGTCGGCGACCATCCGGCGCACGCGCCGCGTGATGGCCTGAAAAATTTCCGGCGGCGTCAGTCCATCCACGCTGCGACCGCTGTTGCCGCTCTCAATCTGCTGTTTCAAGCCCGCGACGCGCACCTCAAAAAACTCATCCAGGTTGGAGCTGACAATGGTGAAAAATTTCAGCCGTTCGAGCAGCGGATTGTCGGCATCCAGCGCCTCGTCGAGCACGCGCTGGTTAAATTCCAACCAGCTCAACTCGCGGTTGAGAAAATGCGGCGTTTCGGAATGGCCCTTCATGCATTCGGTTGGTTAAAAGAACGGACATGCTAGTCCAGCCAGATCGGAATCAAAAGTAACATTTCGGACACAAATGGGCGCGCGCGATGATTTTGCAGATCCGGCAAAACCCAAAAAACAGAATCCGCGTTTATCAGCTGGTCCGGCCTGCCCTTTGGTGGTTGCTGATCCGACCTTGACTCGCACGTTAAATTCGCCTTAGCCTCCCGGCCATAAATACTCCTCGGCGACCATGCCCACGGTTTTTTCACGGTGCAAACTTGGTGCCATCAGGCGAAAATTATTGAGATATGAAACTTATTTGTTTTTACCCCTGGCGTCAGGCTGCAATGGGAATCGCCGCGCTGGTGGCCGCGTCGGTTGCGCCCGCGCAAACCGCCTACACGCCGCCGCCTTCGCCACACACCATCACCAGCTTCAATCCGGGCTGGAAATTTTTCAAAGGTGACATCACCAACGCCAGTCAAGTCGCGTTTGATGATGCGCGGTGGGACGACGTGAGCGCGCCGCACACTTACAACGACACCGACTCTTACACGCGCTTCATTAGCCACAGCGGCGGCGACCGGTATCCTTACGCGGGCATCGCCTGGTATCGCAAACATTTCAAGCTGCCCCCCGGCGCGCAGGGCGGAAAAGTTTTTCTGGAGTTTGAAGGCTTGAAACAAGCCGGCCGTTTTTGGGTGAACGGAAAATTCGCCGGCAAATATGAAAACGGTATTACGGCCGGCGGCCTCGACCTGACGGAACTTGTGAGTTTCGGCGAGGCGGACAACGTGATCGCGGTGAAAGTGGATAACAGTAACGATTACACTGAGGAGGCGACCGGCGCGGGCTTTGAATGGATGGGCCGGGCGTTCAATCCCAATTACGGCGGGCTGAATCATGACCTCTGGCTGCATCTCACCAGCAAGATTTATCAGACCTTGCCGCTCTACGAAAACCTCAAGACGACGGGCGTTTATGTTTATCCGGCGAATTTTTCCATCAGCAACAAAACCTGCGATGTAAATATTGAGGCGCAGGTGCGCAACGAATCCGGCGACCAGCAATCCATCACGCTGGCGGCGGTGGTCGTGGATGCGGCGGGGAAAGTCTGCGCCAAATTTCAGAGCGACGCGCTGGATTTGGTGAGCGGCCAAACGGAAGTGTTCACGGCGAACGGTAAACTGGCGGACGCTCAATTCTGGAGCGACCAAACACCGGCGCTTTACGACGTTTATTCCATGCTGACCGTGAACGATAAAATCGTGGATGTGCAAAAAATCAAAACCGGTTTTCGCAAGGCGGAGTTCAAAGGCGGCGCCGGCACCGGCGGCGTGTTTCTCAATGATCAGTTTGTCTGGCTCACCGGCTACGCGCAGCGCTCGGCCGATGACTGGGCTGGACTTGGTCAGGCGTATCCGGACTGGCTGCATGATTTCAACGCGCAAATGATCCGCAGCACGCACGCGAATTACATCCGCTGGATGCACGTTTCGCCGGCGGCGGCGGATGTGCGGGCCTGCGACCAAGCCGGCATCGTGGAGGTCTGCCCGGCGGGCGACAAGGAAGGCGACCCGGTCCTCGACAAGCGTTTGCCGCCGGCAGTCGCGGCGCGGCAATGGGAACAGCGCATGGAAGTGATGCGTGATGCGATGATTTATTTTCGCAACGATCCGAGTATTCTATTCTGGGAAGCGGGCAACAACGGCGTGACGACGGAGCATTTGAAACAAATGGTGGATTTGCGGAAGGAATGGGATCCGAATGGCGGGCGGGCGATGGGCTGCCGCACGTTGAACGAGCCGTCGGCCACGCCGGTCGCCGAATATTTTGGCGTGATGATCGGCCAGGACAAACGCACGGATGAACTCGCCAGCCAGACGGAATTATTTCGCGCCTACAGCCACGCGCGCCGCGACCGCGCGCCGTTCATCGAGACGGAGGATTTTCGCGACGAGGCCGCGCGCCGGTTTTGGGATGATTTTTCGCCGCCGCATTTTGGTTTCAAAAAAGGGCCGAACGACACTTACGATTGGAACTCGGAAACTTTCTGTCTCGCGGCGGCCGAGCGCTATCACGCCTATGTGCTGAACAAGATTTCCAATGCCGATCCGGCGCACTCGAAATGGTCGGCCTACGCCTCGATTTATTGGTCGGACTCGAACGCCGACGGCCGGCAGGACAGCAGCGAGGTCTGTCGCGTGAGCGGCAAGGTGGATTCCGTGCGGCTGCCAAAACAGGCTTACTATGTTTATCGCGTGATGCAAAATCCCGCGCCGGATTTGCACATCATCGGCCATTGGAATTATCCGACCAACACGGTGAAAACGATTTATGTCGCCGCGAACCACTGCAACGCGGTGGAGGTGTTCGTGAATGGAAAATCGCTCGGCAAATCCAGCGCGCCGCTGCACGGCTATATTTTCGCGTTTCCGGAAATTAAATTCGCCGCCGGAAAAATTTCCGCCGTCGCCACCGCGCAAGGCAAGATCGTCGCGCAGGACGAAATTGAAACCGACGGCGTCGCGAAGAAATTAAAACTCACGCCACACGTCTCGCCGGCCGGCCTGCAAGCCGACGGTGCCGACGTCGCATTGTTCGACGTGGAAGTGGTGGACGCACAGGGCCGCCGCTGTCCGACCGACGAGGCGCGCGTGGATTTTAAACTGGCCGGCCCGGCGATCTGGCGCGGCGGCTACAACAGCGGCAAAATTAATTCCATGAACAATCTCTGGCTCGACACCGAGTGTGGCATCAACCGCGTGGCCATCCGTTCCACTTTCTCGGCCGGCAAAATCACGCTGACCGCGACGCGCGACGGACTTGAACCAGCGACGGTGGAATTGAATTCAAATCCGCTGGCCAGCCATTAAACCGGAGATTTCCAAAACCACTGCGGGCTAAACACGCGAACACAAAGCCCAATTCAATTGCTCCGTGATATTTTGCAGCGCACCACGCCGCGAGCGGCCGCGTTTTTCTGCTGGGCATTGGATTTGGCCGTCGCCCGTGACCGGTTAGCTGCCGCGCTGGATTCGTGTATCCAAGCCCCATTGGCGGGCGTAAAAGAGCAGGCCCCGATCGTTGTGGACGCCGACCTTTTGCCGGATGCGTTTGCGGTGGACTTCGATGGTGGCCGCAGAAATTCCCAATTCAGTTCCAATGCGTCCGTCATCCCATCCGGCCACAACGCCGCGCAAGACTTCTTGTTCGCGTTCGCTTAAAATTTTCTGGAAGGCTTCGGGACGGGCAAGCCATTCTTGCCGGACTTGCGAAAAGGTGGGTCCGAAAAACGTGTTGCCTCGGGCCACGGCGCGGATGGCTTCCACCAGCAACTCCGGCGTCTGGGTCTTGTCCACATAGCCATGGGCACCGCATTGCATGACGCTCCAGATGGTGTAGGCATCCATGAGGCCAGACATGGAGAGCAGGCGCATCCGCGGATACGCGCCCGCAAGGCGCTGGATCAGCTTCAACCCATCCACCTTGGGCAGTTCAATATCCACCAAAGCAAGATCGGGTTGGGTGGTTTGGCACAGTTGCCAGCCGGCTTCGCCGTCGGCGGCACAACCAACCACGGTTAGATCCCGGAACCGCGACAGCAAATCTTCCAGCATGTTGGCCAGCAGGAGTTCATCTTCCACAATCGCAATGCGTGTTTTTTTCTGATTGGCGGGCCGGCGGGGGCTGGGCGCGATACGTTTCTTCATTGCAACTTTGGGCGCAATTCTAACAGGCGATCCTAAAAATTACCAGATAACAGGTAAAGCCTTACCCTAATCCTGCTTTTTGAAAGGCAATAAAGGGTATTTTCGGCGCTCAAAGAATTACGCACCGGCCCGCATAGTGGACAACGTGATAAAAATGTCATGCTACCGGTGCGTTTGGCTGGCGGTTCTGTGCTTGGTCCTGAGCACGCCGGCTGCACGCGCGGTCATTCTTTTTGGCAGTGGTGATCCCGCTTACAACACCGCGCCGCCAACCGGCGCGCTAGCCAGCAGCGGCTGGCAGTGCGAGGGGCAATGGGATGGTTTTCTTGGCACCGCCATCGCGCCACATTATTTTTTGGCGGCACAACACATTGGCGGTTCCGTGGGGGATACCTTCACCTTTAACGGCTCCAATTATACCACGACGGCGTATTGGGACGACCCCGGCAGCGATCTGCGCCTGTGGCAGGTCAGCGGCACGTTAGCCGCCTACGCGCCACTCTATTCCACAGGCGATGAGCAGGGCAAAACGCTGGTCGTTATCGGGCGTGGCACGCAACGTGGCGCACCCGTGACGGTGACTTGGACGCAACCCGGCGCGACCAATGCCGTAACCACGCTGGCTGGCTGGCAAGACGGGCCAGCCGACGGCGTGATGCGGTGGGGGCAGAATCAGGTAAACACCGCCGCCGGCTGGCTGCTGATCGTCGCCTTCACGGGGACGCTGGGACCGAATGAGGCGTTTCTTTCGGGCGGCGACTCGTCCGGGGCAATTTTTATCCAAGACAACGCGGGGACTTGGAAACTGGCGGGCATCAATTACGGCATAGACGGACCGTTTGCGACCAGCGCCAACGGCTCCCAGTTCTACGGCGCAATTTTTAATGAGGACGGCCTCTATGTTTCGGGCCTACAGCGACCGCAAGACGGGGTGGCGCGGTCCGCTCATTTCTACGCCTCACGCGTCTCATCGGAATTGAATTGGATTCAGAGCATCGTTGGAGTTGTGCCGCCGGCGTCTCCCAACTTACAAGCTCCCGCATGGCCACCGTTGCTCAACATCCAGCGTGAAAGCGGCAACATAATCGTGTCGTATCCGACCAACGCCGTTGGCTTCACGCTTCAATCCAGCTCCCTTTTCGGCAGTGGCGCCGCCTGGCAACAAATCACTTCTTCACCGACCCTCAATGGCACCAATTGGAACGTCACACTGCCCATCACAGGTGCCAACGTTTTTTTTCGCCTCCAATCGGCCAATTAAAGCCCAGCTAACCCTGAAATTTCACGGCAAAAATTGCAACGCTGGATTTTTACCAGTGTTTCTATCTGGGTGGAATGAAAACGCAAGCCACCGAGACAAAGGATACCGTTTCCAACCCTGAACTCTGCCGCTTTCCCGCCGTGAAGAAGCGCCAAGTATGGTCGCCAGCCACTTTCTGTCAACAATCGTTGACACAATCATTAACCATAACCACCTAAACACCGGGCCAGTTTCAACCGGGCCACACTAATGGTTGCACGGCGTCGCGCAATGGCGGAAGGACGTCGCGCGGACACTGAATGAATTCCTTCGGCCACGGCAGGAAGCCATTCGGCAACGGAAAACGGTTTATTTTTCCGGGCGCAGATTTCTTCATTTCCTTTTTGGGGATTTCGTGTATTTCGCCGTTCGGCAAATTTTTAAACTCAAAAATAAAAACTAAAAATTCAAAACTCGTCGCCGCGTTGCTGGACTGGTTCGCCGCGAATGCCCGCGATCTGCCGTGGCGGCGGACGCGCGATCCTTACGCGATTTGGGTGAGCGAGATCATGCTACAGCAGACGCAGGTGAAAACGGTGATTCCATTTTGGAATCGCTGGATGAAAGAACTGCCGACGATTGAAGCCGCCGCGCAAGCACCTTCCGAAAAAATTCACAAACTCTGGGAAGGTCTGGGTTATTACACCCGCGTCCGCAATTTGCAGAAAGCCGCGCAGGTCATCGTGGAAAAACACGGCGGACAATTTCCGGAAAATTTTGACGGGATTTTAGCCTTGCCGGGCATTGGCCGTTACACCGCCGGCGCGATTGGCAGCATCGCCTTCAACCAGCCGCTGCCGATTCTGGACGGCAATGTCATCCGCGTGCTGACGCGCATTTTTGGCATCGCCGAAAATCCCAAGGATAAACCGACGAACCACCGGCTTTGGCAACTGGCGACGGAACTGGTTTTTCGCGCAAAGGCGCAAAGTTCGCAAAGCAGAAAACTTCCGGCCTTTGCGGTCTCCGCGCCTTTGCGTGAGAAGGTTTCCTGCTCCTTTCTTAATCAGTCGTTGATGGAACTCGGCGCGCTGGTATGCACACCGCGCAGCCCGCAGTGTCTGGTTTGCCCGGTAAAAAAGTTGTGCGTGGCGTTCAAGGCAGGTCGCGTGGATGATTGGCCCAATCTTGGCAAGCGCGAAGCCGCCACGGCGCGACACTTCATCGCGTTTGTTATTGAGCAGGACGGAAAATTTCTGGTGCAGCAAAGGCCGGCCGGCGTGGTGAACGCGCAGTTGTGGGAATTTCCCAACGAGGAATGCGCGGCAGCCCGGCCCGCCCTGGAGGCAATGTTCCGCCGCCGGTTTAAAACCGGAGCGGCGAAAATCCAGCCGCTGTGCACCGTCAAACATTCCATCACCCGCTATCGCATCACGCTCGCAGCGTTTGTGGTGCGGTTTAAAAAAGATTCCGCCGAAAGGAAAGGCATCTGGAAAACTCCGGCCCAGATGCAGGCGCTCGCCTTCACCAGCGCGCATCGCAAAGTGTTGAACGCAGTGACCGCCGGCGCTGCGGGCTGAACCAGGCTTTACTTCTGCGGGCTTCGCGGTAAGGTAGATTAGTCATGAAAAAGCTTCGAGCCATGCTGATCGCAGCGGGCTTTTGTGCAGCGGTGCACGCGGCGAATTTGCCGCCGGTGCAAACCGTGTTTGTCATTCTGCTGGAAAACCACGACTGGGAGGACATCGCCGGCAGCGCGGATGCGCCTTTCATCAACGGGGCGTTGCTGCCGCTGGCGTCGTATTGCGGGCAATATTACAACCCGCCCGGCCTGCATCCGAGCGAGCCGAATTATCTCTGGCTGGTGGCGGGAACCAATTTTGGAATTTTAGATGACAACGATCCGGCCATCAACCATCAGCACACCACCAACCATCTGGCCGCGCAATTGATCCGCGCGGGCATTTCATGGAAAAGCTATCAGGAGGATATTGCGGGCGACGTGGTGCCGCTGACTTCCACCAACAGTTACACGCCGCGGCACAATCCGTTTGTGTATTTTGACGATCTGACCGGCACGAATAATCCGCTTGATCCATGCGGGCTGGCGCACATCCGGCCTTATCTGGAACTCGCGTCAGACCTCACCAACAATGCCGTGGCGCGCTACAATTTCATCACGCCGAATCTCTGCGATGACGGCCATGACTCGTGCGCGCCGCTAAATAATTCCGTCCGGCAGACGGATGCCTGGGTCGCCAGCGAGGTGCCCAAGATTCTCAATTCCGCCGCCTACACCAACAATGGCGCGTTGTTCATCACCTGGGATGAAAGTGAAGACGGCGACGGGCCGATTGGCATGATCCTCCTCTCGCCGCTGGCGCGCGGCGGCGGTTACACCAACAATATTTATTACACGCACAGTTCGCTTTTGCGGACGATGCAGGAAATTTTCGGCCTGTCACCGTGGCTCGGCGACGCCGCGAACGCCACCGACTTGAGCGACTTGTTCAGGCAATTGACGATCAGCTCCGCCCGAATCAACACCAACGGCGCGTTTTGCCTGACCGTCACCGGTGTCTTGTCCGGCACGACCAATTTTGTGGAAACCTCGACCAACCTCATCACTTGGAATGTCCTCAGCACCAACTGGAGTTCGAGCAATTCGTTCTCCACGACCGATCACACGCTGACCAATTTCGACCGGCAGTTTTACCGTATCCGGCAAGCGCCGTAACCTTTGCGGTCACGATTAAAATCCTCGCCAGTCGCCCGCGCTTAATTATTCTATTAGGCCGATGATTTACTTCGATTACAACGCCACCGCGCCCGTGATGCGCGAGGCGCGCGAAGCCTGGCTCAACGTCACCGAGAAGATCGGCGGCAATCCGTCGTCCATGCATCAGGCCGGCACGCGCGCGAGCATCGCGCTGGCCGACGCGCGCGAAAAGCTCGCGGCGTTTCTCGGCTGTCATCCGCTGGACATCATCTGGACGAGCGGCGCGACCGAGGCGAACAACATGGTCACGCACCATTTCTCCAAAACGCTCGGCGAAAAAGATGAGATCTGGATTTCCGCCATCGAGCATCCTTGCGTCCACGATTCGGCGAAACATTATTTTGGGAAGCGCGCGAAATGGATTCCCGTCACGCGTGATGGCGTGGTGGACATGGATTGGATCACTTCCGAAATGGCCGACAAACGCCCCGGCCTCGTCGGCGTGATGGCCGCGAACAACGAGACCGGCGTCATTCAGCCGTGGCGCGAAATCCACGCGATTTGCAAGGCTTACGAGGTTCCATTCTTCACCGACGCGGTGCAGTTCATCGGCAAGATGCCGTTGAAGGGATTGGGCGAATGTGATTTCGTCAGCGGCGCGGCGCACAAATTCGGCGGCCCGCGCGGCGTGGGCTTTTTAAAAATCCCGCATCGCAAAGCCATCACTCCCCTGCTCCACGGCGGCAAACAGGAGGGCGGGCGGCGCGCAGGCACGGAAAACGTCGCGATCATCGCGGCGATGCTGGCCGCGCTGGACGTGCGCGAAAAGCAGATTTCACACAGCCAGCATTTATTGCGCGGCGTGTGGCGCGATAATTTTGAGCGCGAATTGCTGCGCACTTTGCCCGGCGCGAGCATCCTCGGCGCGAATGTGCCGCGTTTGTGGAACACCGTTTCCGCACTCATGCCCGAAGGCGACCGCAAGCTGCAATGGGTCATCCGCCTGGACAAGGCCGGCTTCGCCGTCAGCACCGGTTCCGCTTGCACCACCGGCAAAGAAGAGCCATCGCATGTGCTCTCGGCGATGGGTTATAAATCCATCCACGCCGTGCGCGCCGTGCGTTTCAGCGCCGGCTGGGAGACCACCGAGGCGGATTGGGAAGCACTGGTCAAAGGCGTGGCGAAAGTTCACGCCGAGATGCACGCCGCCAAGGCGTGAGCGGGAAGCGCCGGCCCGGAAGGCGGATTCCGGCAAAATCCCATGGGAACGCCGACGGAACCTGATGGCACCGCAACGGATCAAAACGGAACCCCGATGGGGCAGCGCGGATTCCGGTGACTTCAAAGTGGAACCCTTACAGACGGCGCGGGATCCACGTCGGACGAGCCGGGAAGCATGACGGAGGCACCGGGAACGACGCTGGAGGAACGCAAACACCTGCGATTCCGCCGGGAGCCACCATGATCAGCCCATCGCCCCCAATCGCCTGCCGGCGCTGCCGGTGCCCACAGCCCCCAACCAAATCTGGCTCGGGGACATCACTTATATCGCCACCGAGGAAGGCTGGCTTTATCTGGCGGGCATCCTCGACCTTTACAGCCGCCGCCTGACCGGCTGGGCCATGAGCGAACACATCAATACCGCTTTGATCCTCGCGGCTTGGGGCATGGCGGTAACTCAGCGTCAGCCGCCCGCAGGCCTGATCTTTCATTCGGATCGCGGCGTTCAGTATGCCAGTCTCGACTATCGCCACGCCCTCCAGCACGCGCAGGCCATCGCCTCCATGAGCCGCAAAGCCAACTGTTACGACAATGCCACCATGGAATCCTTTTGGAGCACCCTCAAACACGAATTAATCTACCGTCGCCACTTCCAAACCCGTGCCGAAGTCCGCCAAGCCAGCTTCGATTTTATTGAAGTGTTTTACAACCGCCAACGCCTTCACAGCGCCCTCGGCTATCGTTCCCCCATTGACTTCGAAAACCAAAACAACTAACTAATGATCTCCGCTATACAAGTGTCCGGATTTTCGTGGCAAACCCATCGTTTTCGTTGTGAAGATGTTCGCAAAGGGCCGTCCATTCGGTCTGCGAATAGACCGCGTCAGCACGTTTCGCCTGTCAACTCAAAACGGCGAGCGGATTCGGGCCAGCGCGATCTACAGCGGGAATTTTCATCCGTTGATCTCCGTGAAGGTAAGATAGCGGTGAAATTATTTTCGTCCGACAGATTTGGCGTCGAGTGCGGCTTTGCAAGCAACGGGATCAAAAAAAACTAAACGGCCAATTTTTGCAAAAGGCAACCGCCTGGCTTTTTGTTGGTCCCGAATCCAGCGGAGGCTGGGGCGGCTGGCTTCATCGAAAAGGATTTCGAGCAGCTTTTCTGCATCAACGAAGCGTGTCGCCAGTGGGCTTTGTTTCTCGGTCTGTGGTGTTAATTCACTCATGGTATCAACTATGCAGAGTCAACTGGTTTAACTGCGTTGACCTGCACGTTGATAACTTTAGGCCGACCTAAAAAAACTTCATGGGGTATAACAGGCCGCGATTTATTCCACGGCGGAAGATTTTGGGGCGATGCTGCGGAAGGCTTGCTTGATTTGTTTTTTTATCAAACTCCTGATTTGCGCCCTAGCTTTCGGATCGTGCTTGAAAGCCGGACTTTTCCAGTAGCCGGAAAATTCTTTGTGGTTCTCAAAATCTTTTCCGTAAAGGTGGATAAAAATCGGTTCGCCCAACTTCCACCATTCCAAAAAGTTTAGGCGTGACAGCGGTTGAAGCGTCCAGAGTTTTTTAATCTGTTCATCGGTTAAACCCAATTTGCGAGCATCACCAAACCCAGGCCAACAAGGCATGATTAACGAACAGACAGGATCGCCGCCCAAAACGTCCATCTCATCAAGGGCATCGCGGCGGTAAAACTCGACCGCGCCCCAAAGTTTGCAGGCTATGCCGGTTGCGGTGTTTTCTAAAATTGAGAATGACTTGCGACCATGCCGGGCGGTATTCAATGGCGCGGCCTCACCCAGATTCAGGGCAGCCATCAATTCCTTATTCGTCCGCTCAACATCCGCACCCCAGCCTGTCATGCTGGGCCAATATAATTGATGTTTTGCAATTGGCCGGTAGAGATCGGGTCTGGCCTCACATGCCGCCAGCAAATTTCTCACGGACAGCAGAGCCAAGTAATAAAGTCTATTGGCTGCATCTTGATTTTCCTTTTCTGAAATTTCACCGCCAAACCACTTGAAGAACCGTTCCATTGATGGAACATAAAATGCCGGGAAGGGAAAAATGTTCAGATGTGGTTGCGAAGAAGATCGCGGGGTAAATGCACCAGCCAGCCGAGCGCGTGGTCTTCGTCAGTCCATTCCTTAATGTTTGGCGGGAACGTGTGCCACGGCGCGGTCTTATTTTTTGACTTTGGCTTTTTCATTTTGAATCGCAATGGGTTTTCTTACGGCTGACGTTTTGGCCGCAATGCTGTGGAAACCTTGCCGGAGCTTTTTCTTAATGTCCCGACGAATCAAAGCACGGGCGTTTGGTTCGTCCTTGTATGCAGCGTTTTTCCAATAATGCGCAAAACTTTTCCGGTTTTCAAAATCTTCACCCAAAGTTTTGATAAATAATTTCTCCCCAACTTTCCACCATTCGCGGTGGTTCGCTCTGGTGAGCGGCTGCAATGTCTGGGCCTCTGGCTGGAGAAAATCAAATCCGATTCGGACGGGACGAAGACTGTTTTCGCCCCGGCGGAGAAAATCAATTTGATCCCAAAGCTCCCAAGCCATCCGTGTTTCA